>JAFQBX010000005.1 GCA_017399535.1 Clostridia bacterium
CCAGCCGCTTTGCGTTAAAAATGCTCGAAATACACAAAGTATTTCTGCGCTTTTTGCCTTAATCGACAGAAATCTACGCCATTTATAGGTGCTACGCAGTTTTGAAGTGGAAACTTTTTAGATTAACAAATAACAAAAATCCCGGAATGCTGTCGCATTTCGGGATTTTTTTATGAAGTTGAGCGGAAAAGTGGACGTTCAAAACCATTTTATCACTATGGCATCCCGCCCTTAGGCGGTAAACCCTTTCGCATGGCTTTTGCACTTATTCGCCTTTTTCTAAAATTTGCTTCATCACGGGATAAATTGTCTCTGCCATTCGGTAGAAGCCAATATCATTCGGATGGGTCAAATCGACGGTACAAAGGGTTCTGTCCTTTTGTCCAAAAAGGGTTTCGCCGTCGATAAAATAAACGTTTTTGTCCCCGTTTTTGATTGCGTTTTCGTAGGTTTCGCGGACAATGTCGCGACGTCCTGCCGAATCGTCAACAGTGTAGAAATTAGGACGGGTCAGGAATAAAACGGGTAGGTCGGGATGCTTTTCTCTAATTCGCTTAAAGAAGGGCTCATGGGTGCGTTTAAGTTCGTCGCAATTCCACGCGTTGTGGTCGTAGTCCATTACAAACAAGCTGAAATCAATGGTATTGATATAATCGGCGATTTCGATTTCTCCCCTTGCGCTGCCGGAAAAGCCGAAATTGTAATAATCAAGGTCGAGCCAACGCGACAAAAGCGCATTGTAGCCGAGGGTTACACCCGTCGCACAGCCGCCTTCGGTGATGGATGAGCCGTAATATAACGCAGGACCGTACTTATACGGTGTAGGCGCTTCAATATTTGCGTCATCGGGGAAAATAATTTCCACCTCATCAAGCTCTTCATTTCGGGGAAGCCAAATGGTGACCTCCTCCATTTTACCACTCTTTTTAACCACCTTTTCAAATTGCTTTGTTTCGTAATCGGGTGGGCAGATATGCTCGACATATTCGGAATTCTGTCTTTCACCTACCATAACGTTGGCGGCATGGGCGGCAAAAATGCTCATTCCTGCATCAACAGAAAAGGTCTTAAAGCTTATTCTGACTGTGAATTCGGCGGCATCGGTCTTAAATCCTACGCGAGCACCGGGACATCTTCTGCCGTAAAATTCTAAGCTCGTTACCTTTTCGCGAATTTCGAGAGGTATTCTTTCAAATACCTTCTTTTTATCAAAAAAAGGAATACCGAAAACCTTTATCGGTGCATCCTTGATATTTAGTGTTTTCATTCAAATACAACTCCTGCTAATATCAAATATTTGTAGTACCATTCTAATACAATAAATGTCATAAATCAATACCATTTTTTTGATATTTCGGTTGACTTTGAATGTTGCGCTTATTATAATCAAAATATCTGTATAAAAGGAGTTTGTTAAATTATGCATATTTTCGGCGGAAACGCAGGCGCAAAAATTTGGATAGATAACGAAAAAGAAGAAAACGGAATAAAGCATTTTACAGTACATGCTAAACTTAGCGAAAAAGCTGTTCCGGAAAAATTCAGCGTTCAATTTGAGATTCCTCACATTGAATGTTTTTCTGTATGGAGTCCGTATCTCAGCCATTGCAGACGTATTGGACCCGACTGGGGACCCAGCACTACATACGCTAATATTGCTTCATCAATGCCCGTTCAGTCGGTACTTTCAGTCGACGGAAACAATAGATTGACCCTTGCCATTGACGACGCTATGTCTCCCACTGCAATCAAAACAGGTGTACGCGAGGAGGACGGAAACATTGTTGTTACCTTCACCTTCTTTACCGAAACTACCACGGCTATCGAGGAATATTCGGCAACAGTTCGCGTTGATACACGCGATATTCCCTTCTATGACGCAGTTTATGACGTAGTGCGCTGGTGGGAAAACGAATGCGGTTACACTCCGCTGAGCGTTCCCGAACATGCAAAGCTGCCCATGAACTCGATGTGGTACAGCTATCACCAGAATCTCGACTCGGAAAGCATTGTCAGAGAAGCCCGTCTGGCAAAAGAGCTCGGAATGGAATCAATCATCGTTGACGACGGTTGGCAGACCGACAATTTAGGTCGCGGATATGCTTATTGCGGTGACTGGGAGCTCGCTAGAACAAAAATTCCCGATATGCGCGAGGTTGTCGACAGAGTTCATGCAGAGGGCGTTAAGCTCATTCTATGGTTCTCGGTGCCATTTGTAGGCAAGTATTCGAGAGCTTTTGAAAGATTCAAGGATATGGTGCTCAGCGACAACCCCTATCAGTATGAACATACACAGCTCGACCCGAGATACAAGGAGGTTCGTGACTTTCTCATCGGCGTTTATAAAAAATATCTCGTTGAATGGGATTTGGACGGATTCAAACTCGACTTTATCGATAGTTTCCGCTTGACACCGAGTACGATTGCTCCCGATGACCGCCGTGATTACGAGTCACTCGTTGAAGCAGTCGACCGACTGATGACCGACATCACCATCGAGCTGAAAAAGATAAAACCCGACATTCTTATCGAGTTCAGACAGACATACGTTGGTCCCGCTATCAGAAAGTACGGCAATATGCTCCGCGCAACCGACTGCCCCAACGATGCAATTTCGAACAGAAAGCACACACTCGACCTTCGTCTGACATCGGGCAACACCGCCGTTCACTCGGATATGCTTATGTGGAACAAGGATGACACTCCCGAATCGGCTATGCTCCAATTCACAAGCATTCTTTACAGCGTACCGCAGGTTTCGTTACGTCTCGATACCATCAGCGACGTTCACCGTAAGGCACTTAAATTCTATCTTTCATTCTGGCGCGAAAACGCCGATATTCTGATGAACGGTAAGCTTCACGTTTACGATACCGCTCACGATTATTCGGGTGCCTGTGCCGTTCTCGATAAAAAAGCAATTTACACCAGCTACGTGCAGACGGTTATCGACGGCGCAGATTACGACGAGCTGACCATAGTAAAAGCATCAAAGGGTAACAGCGTATACGTCAAGAACTGCAAGGGTAAGAGCTATACAGCAGTAAACTGCCTTGGCGAAACCATTTCGGAAGGAATTATCGACTCGACAATTGCTGAAATCGAGCTTCCCCTTTCGGGCATATTATATATAAAATAATTCGGATAACGCTCTCGTTTTTTGAGGGCGTTATTTTTTTGTTTTGCTTGAAGTGGTGGAGATACTGTGATATAATATTAAGATTGATAAGAATAGTGATTGCTACGCTTTTTTAAGGACTAGGAAAGGACATGAAAAATGATAAAAAAACTGGCAAAAAGCATTCGTGAATATAAATGGGTGTCAATTGTCACTCCGTTGCTGGTTGCACTCGAAGTGGTGCTCGAATGCATCATCCCATTCATAATCGCAAACCTCGTAAATTCAATAAAAAACGGAGCCGACTTTTCGACCGTAATAAAGTACGGTGTCGTACTGATTATTATGGCGGCGCTGTCCCTCACCTTCGGCACGATTGCCGGATTCACGAGCGCAACCGCTTCGTGCGGACTGGGAAAAAATTTGCGCAGGGATATTTTTTGCGCCGTGCAGAAATTTTCGTTCGGTAATATTGATAAGTTTCTCACCTCATCGCTCGTAACTCGCATGACCACCGATGTTACGATGGTTCAGGAAGCGTATATGATGATAATTCGAATCGCAATTCGGTCACCGCTTATGCTCATTTTCGCCTTCATAATGGCATTCAACATGGGCGGTAAAATGGCGTGGATATTCATTTTTGTTCTGCCTGTTTTGACCATTGGGCTGATACTGATAGGCATGAACGCTATGCCTTTATTCAGACGAATATTCAAAAAATATGACAAGGTCAATGCTTCCATTCAGGAGAATATCAAGGGAATCCGCGTAGTAAAATCCTTTGTACGAGAGGACTATGAGCAGAAAAAGTTTAATGCTGCTTCGGACGAGCTTTGCGCCGGATTCACAAAGGCGGATCGCATCCTCGCCTTTAACGGACCGATTATGCAATTCTGTCTGTACTGCGTAATGATTTTTGTCCTTTCGTTCGGCTCGTACACGGTAATAACCAGCCGCGGAATCGACCTCGACGTAGGTCAGATGTCGGCTCTTTTGACCTATAACTTTATGATGCTGTCGAGCTTGATGATGCTGTCGATGGTATTCGTTACGATAACCATTTCGACCGAATCGGCAAAGCGAATCTGCGAGGTGCTTGACGAAAAGAGTACATTGCAGAATCCCGAAAATCCCGTATTTGAGGTAAGAGACGGCTCGATTGACTTTAACTCGGTTAGCTTTAAATATTCCGAAAAGGCGAAAAAATATGCCCTTTCGGACATTGACCTGCACATAAAATCGGGTGAAACCATTGGCATTATCGGCGGCACCGGCTCGTCAAAATCGTCACTTATTCAGCTTATTCCCCGACTGTACGACGTTACCGAGGGTGAGGTCATCGTCGGCGGAATTAACGTTAAGGAATACGACCTCGACTCACTTCGCAATCAGGTTGCCGTCGTGTTGCAGAAAAACGTGCTGTTTTCGGGCACGATAAAGGAAAATCTCCGCTGGGGTAACAAAGACGCGACCGATGAGGAAATGATGGCGGCATGTAAGCTTGCCTGCGCTGACGAATTTATCGACCGTTTCCCCGACGGATACGACACCTTCGTCGAGCAGGGTGGAAGCAACCTCTCAGGCGGTCAGAAGCAGCGTCTGTGCATAGCAAGGGCATTGCTCAAAAATCCGAAAATACTCATTTTGGACGATTCGACAAGCGCCGTCGACACAAAAACCGACGCAAAAATCAGAAAGGCATTCCGCGAATATATCCCCGAAACAACCAAAATTATCATCGCGCAGAGAACCGCCTCGGTCGAGGATGCCGACAGAATTATCATTATGGACGGCGGTAAAATCAGCGCAATAGGCAATCACAGCGAACTGCTCGAAAGCAGTGAAATTTACCGCGAAATATACCTTTCGCAGAATAAGGCAGGTGGCGAAGATGAAGAATAAGCAAAACAAAGGAATCATTCCTCGCCTGATAAAGACCATTTTCGGCTACTATCCAGTTATGCTACCGGTAACGCTTGGCTGTATCCTTTTCAGCGCGGCGGTAAGCTCGGTACCAGCTATTTTTATGCAGAAGGTAATCGCCGCCGTTGAAGAAAGCTGGCAGGCAGGAAACTGGGATTCGGTTAGCGGAAGGATACTCAAATACGTTCTGATTCTGGTTGTTTTTTATCTCCTTTCCCTTTTGGCAAACATTTTGTACAACCAGCTGATGGCGATTATAACCCAGGGCATTCTCAATAAAATGCGCAGAGAAATGTTCGCGAAAATGGAACGGTTGCCCATCAAGTACTTTGATACAAACAATCACGGCGACATAATGAGCCATTACACAAACGATATTGATACCCTGCGCCAAATGATTTCGCAAAGCTTTCCGCAGCTTATCATGTCGTCGGTGTCGGTAATCACAGTTTACTGCATTATGCTTTACTACTGCGTGTGGCTGACGCTGGTGCTTACCGTTGGCGTTATCGTAATGACCATTATTATCAAAAAGGTCGGCGGCGGCTCGGCAAAATTCTTTTTCCGTCAGCAGACGGCACTTGGTAAGGTCGAGGGCTTTGCCGAGGAAATGATGAACGGACAAAAGGTGGTAAAGGTATTTTGCCACGAAAACGAGAGTATTGCCGACTTTGACAAGCTCAACGAGCAGCTTTTCAGAGATGCTCAGAGGGCGAATAAATATGCGAATATTCTCGGTCCCATTCTCAATAATATCGGCAACGTACTTTACGTTATAGTTGCGGTGTGCGGCGGTATTCTGATGATTTATAACGTGCCGAATTTAAGCATTTCGGGACTCGGAATCGGCATCAGCATCGTTGTCCCCTTCCTCAACATGACCAAGCAGTTTACGGGAAATATCAATCAGGTTTCGCATCAGGTGAACGCGATTGTAATGGGTATCGCGGGAACCAAGCGAATCTTTGACATTATGGACGAGGAACCCGAGCAGGACGAGGGTTATGTTACACTGGTTAACGCAAAGGAAGTCGACGGCGTCCTCACCGAATGCGACGAAAAGACGGGAATTTGGGCATGGAAGCATATTCACCAAGCCGACGGCTCGGTGACATATACAAAGCTCACGGGTGACGTGCGACTGTTCGACGTTGATTTCGGCTACACCGAGGAAAAAACCGTACTCAAAAACATTTCGCTCTATGCAAAGCCGGGACAAAAGGTTGCCTTTGTCGGCGCTACGGGAGCGGGAAAGACCACCGTAACCAATCTTTTAAACCGATTCTATGACATCGCCGACGGAAAGATTCGCTACGATGGAATTAACATTAACAAGATTCGCAAAAGCGACCTCAGACGCGCTTTGGGCATTGTTTTGCAGGACACGAATCTCTTTACAGGGACGGTTATGGAAAATATCCGCTACGGCAATCTCGGTGCTACCGATGAGGAATGTATCGCCGCGGCAAAGCTTGCAGGTGCAGATGACTTTATAACCCGATTGCCGAATGGGTACGATACAGAGCTTTTGGAAAACGGCTCAAACCTTTCGCAAGGACAGCGACAGCTCCTTTCAATCGCAAGGGCCGCCGTTGCCGATCCGCCTGTTATGATTCTCGACGAAGCAACCTCCTCCATCGACACGCGAACCGAAAGCATCGTACAAAAGGGCATGGACGCTCTGATGAAGGGTAGAACGGTATTCGTTATTGCGCATCGACTTTCTACCGTAAAGAATTCCGACGTTATCATCGTTTTGGAAGAAGGACGAATCATCGAGCGCGGAAATCACAACGAGCTGATTGCTCAAAAGGGCAAGTATTACAACCTTTATACAGGCGCATTCGAGCTTGAATAAGCAGAAAACCGACGACACAATCGGTGGTTTGGCTACAACAAAAATTAAGGCACATCTTCGTTTTTGAAGATGTGCCTTTTTATGTTTGTTCGATTAAAGTTCTGAGAAAATTTCGCCGAGAATTTTTATTCCCTCGACAATTTTTTCATTCGGCATGGTCGAGTAATTGAGACGGAGTGACGAACACTTTTTATTCATATCGACCATAAATGTATTACCCGGGACATATACAACGTTTTTCTCTGCGCATTTCTTTGACAGTTCGAAGGAATCGTACTTTTCTGGCAGGTTTACCCAGATAAACAGACCTCCTGTGGGGACTGTGTGGGTAACCTCCTTCGGAAAGTATTTGTCAATGGCATCGAGCATTGTCTTACACTTTTCGCTGTAAAGGGCACGTGCCTTTTCGACGAGGGCATCGATGTCATATCTCTTTAAAAATTCGCTTGCCAAAAGCTGTGTGAGCATTGGCGTATGAACATCGGAGGTCTGCTTTGCGACGGCGGCCTTTGCGATGATTTCGGGGGCTGCGCACATAAATCCTACGCGAAGTCCCGGTGCAAGCACCTTTGAAAATGAGCCGCAGTAGATAACTCGTCCGTCGGTGTCAAATGACTTAATCGTATCGTGATGGTCGCCCGTGAAGCTAAGCTCACCGTACGGGTTATCCTCGATGATGATTAAATCATACCTTCTTGCTACCTCATAAAGAGCGTAACGGCGCTCGGCCGTCATTGTAATTCCTGACGGATTCTGGAAGGTAGGAATGGTGTATATAATCTTTACGTTTTTGTTCGCCTTGATTGTTCTTTCGAGGGCTTCGATATCCATTCCGTCATTATCCATCGGCACTCCTGCCAAATTTGCATTATATGAACGGAATGCGTTGAGCGCACCGATGAAGCTCGGCTCCTCGACGATAACTGTATCCCCCTCGTTGACAAAAATCTTTGTCGTGAGGTCAATTCCCTGCTGACCGCCCGAAACAATCATAACGTCATTATTTTCGACGTCGATGCCTTCCTTTTCAGCGAGTCGTGCCTTTACCTGCTCACGAAGGGGTGCATATCCCTCGGTTATGCCGTATTGGAGGGATAAAACCGGCTGATTTTCGAGCAAATCCTTTGCAATTACGGACAGTTCCTCGCCGGGAAAGGTCTCGGGTGCGGGATTTCCTCCTGCAAGTGAAATAACATTCGGGTTACCCGCAAATTTGAATATTTCTCTGATTGCCGAGCCCTTTAACGTGCTGACTCGGTCGGAAAAATGAAAGTCCATAGATATTCTCCTTATTTTCAGTTCATACGATAGATTTCTGCAGGGCTGACGTCACCCGATTTGGTGCTTGCGATGAGGGCGTCGGCGGCGGCAGGGTCATCCACGCTGAGAATCATAATCGCCTTTCCCTTATGATGCGAAATGCAAGCGTACATATATTTTATCTCGATCTCGTTGTCGGTGAGAATGTGGAGCGCCTCGGCAAATCCGCCGGGTCGGTCGTCGATAGCAACGGCAAGCGCTTCGGTTACCTTTCCGACAACGCCTGTTTCGAGCAGAACTTCCTTTGCCTTATGCGGATCGCTCACAATCATTCGGAGTACGCCATATTCATCAGTATCTGCCAAGGATAAGGCGGAAATATCAATCTCATTTTTTGCGAGAATGTCGGCAATTTCAACCAATCTTCCCTTTTTATTTTCAATAAATACCGAAATCTGTTTTACTAACATTAAAAACACGCCTCCCTTTCTTAATTACAGCTTACGCAGGTCGATTACACGCTTTGCCTTGCCTTCGCTGCGAGTAATACTCTTTGGATTTACGAGATGCACCTTTACTCCGAGACCGAGGGTTGAACGGAGCTTTTCAGTGATGAACTTCTCTGTCTTTGCGATGCTCTTGACATCGTCAGCGAACATATTTTCACTCATTTCAACGTCAAGATCAAAGGTATCGGTATTGTTTACGCGGTCAATCTTGATCAGGTAATTCGGGGTGATTTCGCCGTTATTTACGTCGAGGAGAACCTCCTCAATCTGCGACGGGAATACATTTACACCGCGAATAATGAGCATATCGTCGCTTCTGCCGCTGGGCTTGTTCATTCTAATATGTGTTCTGCCGCATTTGCACGGCTCGTAATTGAGCGAACAAATGTCGCGTGTACGATAGCGAATTACGGGGAAACCT
Organism: Clostridia bacterium; assembly: GCA_017399535.1. Lineage (GTDB taxonomy): Bacteria > Bacillota > Clostridia > Oscillospirales > Acutalibacteraceae > UMGS1976. The sequence continues at coordinate 9,093 of JAFQBX010000005.1, forward strand.
TCTTTTGAAATGGTGGTGAATACGAGCTCACCTGTGCTACCCTCGGGGAGAACTTCACCTGTATCGGGGTCGATGATTTCGGCGATAAAATGGTCCTCCCAGATGTGCATTCCGCACTGATGCTCACATTCGCAGGAAACACCCGGTCCGAGAATTTCCGACAGCCCGTAAATATCGTATGCCTTTATTCCGAGCTTTTGCTCGATTTCTGTGCGCATCTGCTCGCTCCAAGGTTCTGCGCCGAAGATACCAACCTTTAACGAAAGCTGATCCTTTACCCCCATACGCTCGATTTCCTCGCCGATATACATAGCGTAAGACGGTGTGCAGCAGATTGCGGTTGCCTTAAAGTCGATCATTGTCTGAATCTGAAGGGCGGTGTTTCCCGACGAAATCGGAATAACGGTAGCGCCTGCCTTTTCGGCTCCTGCGTGGAGTCCGAAGCCGCCCGTAAACAAGCCGTAGCCGAAGGATACCTGGAAAATATCCTTTTCATCAATGCCGAGACCTGTTATCATTCGGGCTACACATTCGCTCCACATATCAAGGTCATTTTCGGTATAGCCGACGACGATACGCTTTCCTGTCGTGCCGCTTGATGCGTGAACTCGTCTGATTTCGCTAAGCGGAGTGGCGAAAAGACCGTAAGGGTAATAATCGCGCAAATCCTGCTTGTATGCAAAGGGCAGTTTATAGAGGTCCTCTACACCTTTTACATCGTCAGGAGTGAGTCCCTTTTCGTCCATTCGCTTACGAAAACATTCTACGTTTTCGTACATTCTCTTTACCTGCCAACAAAGACGCTCGCTCTGAAGCTTTTTGAGCTCCTCGCGTGGCATTTGTTCAATTTCAGGACTTCTGATAGCCAATTTATTTATCCTCCCCTGCTGATTTTTTACGATTGCCGAAGCTGAGAATAATTCCGAGCGCTACCGAAAGAGCGGCCGCCATCATTACCTGATATTCGCTCGGCAAAAGGAATGTAACCGTATGCGCCGGTATCCAAAAGAGCGGCACAGTCTTTAAAATTGTAAATCCTGCAAATGCAGACCAATCGATGCCCGTCATAATTGCTTTTATTGATGCTTTTTCGCCATTGGCACGAAGGTCGAGCCACTTGTCACTGCATTTATGCAGCGCCATAAAGGTCGGACCAAAGGAGGTATTCATTATCGCGCTGATATAGAATGCGCGTAAGAGTGCGTTATCTCCGCCGGGAAGGACTCCGCTACCCATTAAATTGACAACTGCCGTCTTATAAACCGTCATCATAAAGGTAATCCACACGCCGATAAAGCCCCAGATAACAAAGCGCCAAATGATTTTCACCGGGACGGTGGGCTTTCCTGTTGAGATATATCCTGCGATAAGCTCGCCTGCCGTTGCAAGCAGAGCAAACTTCACAAAGCCCATTATAAACGGATGGTCGGATGAAAGTGTTTTAAACACTTCGCGGCTCTGCGGAATAATTAAAACAAGCGCAAAGGAAAGAATCGAGAATAATATGTATCCGATAACAAGTATCTTTTTACTTTTTTCACTTTTCATTGGTGGTTACTCCTTTTAGCCCTTGAAATTGTAGCCAAGTTCAAACGCTTTGAGGTTGAGGTCAAGGAATTTCTGCGGTACGGTTTCGGTGATTACCTTTTTCCACACTTCCTTTTCGATGTCCATTGTTGCCGCCAAAACGCCGATTAAAACAACGTTTACCGCCTTCGGTGAGCCGGCTTCCATACTCATTTCGAGAGCGTCAAGTGCGGTTACATCCGCCTTTTCGGCTAAAAACGGGATAATGTTTTCGGGATATTCGGCGGCACCTGTGATGACCGGCATGGGCGAAATTGCGCGGTCGTTTAGAATAATTTTACCGCCTTTTTTGAGATACGGGAGGGCTCTGAGCGCCTCTAATCTTTCGAATGCGAGGATAATATCGGCTTCGCCCTTATCAATTATGGGTGAAAAAACCTCTTTGCCGTATTTTACATAGGTTACAACGCTACCGCCGCGTTGGCTCATTCCGTGGACTTCCGACACCTTTACGTCGTAGCCCTCGCTAATGGCTGTATTTCCGAGAATTCGGCTGGCGAGAAGGGTTCCCTGACCGCCAACGCCGACAATCATAATATTCTTGGTCATTTATTCTTCCTCCTTGCTGATCGCGTTAAAGGGGCATACCGAAACGCAAAGTCCGCAACCGTTACACTGGGTAAGGTCAATTCGTGCCTTTCCGTTTTCGAAAACAATAGCAGGACAACCGAGCTTCATACATTTTTTACAGCTACGGCATTTTTCGGCATCGACGGCACAATGGCCGCTGTACTTGACAGTTTTGAGAAGGGCACACGGACGCTGTGCGATGATTACCGATGGCTCGTCGGTTTCGAGCTCTTCGCGTACCGCCTTTTCGAATCCGGCAAGGTCAAACGGGTCCTCGATGCGTACGCGGTCAACGCCGACAGCGTGACAAAGCGCCTCTAAATCGACCTGCTTGGTCGGTTCGTTGCGGATTGTACGTCCTGTGGTCGGATTCTCCTGATGTCCGGTCATTCCCGTAATTGAGTTGTCGAGAATAATTACAGTATTATTACCCTTGTTATACACGATGTCAATGAGTCCTGTTATGCCCGAATGCATAAAGGTTGAGTCACCGATAACCGAAACCAGCTTTTTAGAGAAATCGTTCCCCCTCGCCTTTACCATTCCGTGAGCGGCACTCACCGATGCGCCCATACAAATTGTTGTATCAACGCTCGAAAGCGGTGCAACTGCGCCAAGTGTATAGCAACCGATGTCACCCGATACGGTGACGCCAAGCTTTGACAGCACATAGAAGGTGCCTCTATGCGGACAACCTGCGCACATAACGGGAGGACGCATAGGCACGTTTTTGGCAGGGGTGAAAATCTCGGTTTCTTCGCCGAGGACGACCTTTTTAATCATATTCTGGCTATATTCGCCGAGGAGAGTAAAGCATTCCTTACCCTTTACCTCGATGCCGAGTGCTCGTACAAACTCCTCGATAAAGCCGTCAAGCTCCTCGATAACATATAAGGTATCAACATTCTTTGCAAACTCGGTAATAAGCTTCTTTGGGAGCGGATATACCATTCCGAGCTTTAAGAAATTGACCTTTTTGCCGAGAGCTTCCTTTGCATACTGGTAGGAAACACCCGAGGTGATGACGCCGATGCGGCTGCCATTATCTTCGACGCTGTTGAGGGGTGACTCGTCGGCATAGTCGGCAAGGGCTGATTCCCTCTTTTCAACCTCGACGTGACGGGCAATAGCATTCGCCGGCATCATAACATTCTTTCTGATATTCTTTTCGTACGGTTTGAGCTCGGCAGCTATCGGGTCATTAAGCTCAACCATGCTCTGTGAATGTGAAACGCGAGTAGAAAGACGGACAAATACAGGTGTGTCAAATCTTTCGCTCAACTCAAACGCGAGCTTTGTAAATTCCTTACATTCCGAAGAATCAGACGGCTCTAACATAGGAATTTTTGACGCCTTTGCATAGTGGCGTGAATCCTGCTCATTCTGTGACGAGTGCATTCCCGGGTCGTCGGCAACGCAAAATACGAGTCCACCGTTTGCTCCAATGTAGCTGACGGTGAATACCGGATCGGCCATTACGTTGAGTCCAACGTGCTTCATACAGCTCATCGCTCTGCCGCCTGCGATAGATGCTCCGATTGCAGTTTCGGCGGCTACCTTTTCGTTAGGTGCCCATTCAACATAAATGTCCTTATATTCTACAACCGATTCGGTTATTTCGGTGCTCGGCGTTCCCGGATAGGAGGAAACAACCTTTACTCCCGCTTCATAGGCACCGCGTGCAACTGCCGCGTTACCAAGCATTAGCTTTTTCATAAATATCAAATTCCTTTCTATACCTCTGATTACAGCTCGTTTTCTTTCGCTACAAGGCCGTCAACGCTATACATTTTGCGAAGCTTCGGCTTTTCAATTTTTCCGGTCGGGTTGCGCGGTACGTCGGCAAAAATAATCTTTCTCGGGCGTTTGTATCTCGGCAAATCGAGGCAGAAGGTGTTAACCTCGTCTTCGTTAAGGGTTGCCCCTTCCTTGACCTGAATAATTGCCGCCGAAACCTCGCCTAAACGGCGGTCGGGCAGACCGATTACGGCAACGTCGCTGATTTTGTCATGGCGGCGAAGGAAGTCCTCGATCTGAACGGGATAAATATTTTCGCCGCCCGAAATGATAACGTCCTTTTTACGATCGACGAGATAAATAAAGCCATCGTTATCCTCGTAAGCCATGTCGCCCGTGAACAGCCAACCGTCAGCGAGAATTTCGTTGGTGGCTTCCTCGTCCTTGTAGTAGCAAAGCATAACGCCGTCGCCCTTTACTGCGAGCTCGCCTACCTCATTTTTAGAAAGCTTATTGTGCTTTTCGTCAACTATCATTGTTTCCCAACCGTAGCCGGCCTTTCCGATTGCGCCGATGTGGTCGATATTTTCGATACCGAGATGGACACAGCCCGGTCCGATAGATTCGCTGAGACCGTAGTTTGTATCGTAATCGTGGTCGGGGAATATATTTTTCCATCGCTTGATTAAGCTGGGCGGTACCGGCTGGGCGCCGATATGCATCAGTCGCCACTGATCAAGCTTTAATTCGGATATGTCAATTTCGCCGCGGTCGATTGCATCGAGAATGTCCTGCGCCCACGGAACGAGCAACCAAACGATTGTGCATTTCTCATTCGATACGGCGTTAAGTATGTATTTCGGCTCGGTTCCTTTTAAAAGGACCGCCTTTGACCCAGCGAGCAAGCTGCCGAACCAGTGCATTTTTGCTCCCGTGTGATAGAGCGGCGGTATGCAGAGGAAGGTATCCTCGCGCGTCTGGCTATGATGATTTTGCTCTGTCTTTGCCGCGTGGACAAGCGCCTTGTGCGAGTGCAAAATCGCCTTTGGGAAGCCGGTGGTACCCGATGAGAAATAGATTGCGGCATTGTCGTCATCGCAAATATCAATATCGGGTGTTTTGGTACTGCAATAGGTGACCAGCTTATCGTAGCTTTCGGCATAAGCGGGACAATCGTCACCTGCGTAAATCCACATCTTTATCTTCGGTACCTTGTGGCAAATCTCCTCTACGCGACCGACAAATTCGGGACCGAATACGATATATTCGGCATCTGCTTTATCGAGGCAGTAGGCAATTTCGTCGGCGGTGTAGCGGAAATTAAGCGGCACCGCAAGGGCTCCCGTACGGAGAATACCGAAATAAATCGGCAACCATTCGAGGCAATTCATAAGCAAAATTGCAACCTTTTCGCCCTTCTTTATTCCGCGCGAAAGGAGCAGGTTCGCAAAGCGGTTTGCCTTCTTATTAAACTCGCCCCAGGTGATTTCGCGGCGATAGGTTTCGGCGGCGGTGGACTGGGTAAGCGAAAATTCGCGCCATGTCATGTTTTTATTATTTTCGAGCTTTGGGTTGATTTCGACCAAGCTGACTTCGTCGGTGTAAAGCTCGGCATTTTTTTGCAAAATTTCGGTGATTGGCATATTTCATCTTCCTCAATAAAAATAATATGTAACACAAAAGTTATTTTATCATACAAAAGCACTTATATCAAGTAATTTTTTAACACTTTAAAGGTTTAAATTGATGAATATTTTATTTTTTCGTTTTGGGACAAAAACATTATTTGGGCGATTGAATTTTTGAGACGAAAATGGTATAATTTTTGTATATTAGTCAGGTGGTGAAAATGATGATCGACAACGAGGATTTGAAATTCAACTTTGGCTGTGCGAGCTGCGGGTATAAAGAGGTAAAAAGGCGTATTCCCGTATCGCGAATTATCGGAAAGTTGGACGAGCTTCTTTCAAAAAACGAGATGGAGGAAGTGACTCGACTGCTCGATAACTGGCGCAGAGAAGCCACTGAAATAGGCGATTTGTCGGGCGAATTGTCAATTGTCAACGAGCAGCTCGGTCATTTCAGAAAGGTGCAAAACCGCGATGCAGGGCTCGAATCGGTCGACCGCAGCATCGAGCTTGTAAATCTGCTCGGCATCGAAAATGAGGTTTCGGGTGCAACCATTTTACTCAATGCGGCGACAACGCTAAAAGCATTCGGTCAGCCCGAAAAGGCACTCCCGATTTATGACAAGACATACACGGTTTATTCCGCAAACTTAGATAAAAACGATGCGCGATTCGGCGGTTTTTTTAACAACAAAGGGCTGACCTTACAGGACCTTTGCCGATTTGACGAAGCAAAGGAATGCTACGACAAGGCGCTCGAAATTATGCAAAAGGTTGAGGGCGGACTTGCCGACTGTGCGGTGACATACGTTAACCTTGCTCACCTGTTTGAAAAAAGTATGGAGGACAGCGAAAACGCAGTTAATTCCGCGCTCGAAAAGGCGCAAAGGATACTCGACGGAGACGAAATCGAGCGAAATTCGTACTATGCCTTTGTGTGCAGTAAATGTGCACCGTCGTTTGATTATTTTGGCTTCTTTTATTACGCAAACGAGCTGAAAGAAAGGTCGAAGAAAATATATGAAGGGGCTTGAATTAGCGCGAAAATTTTATGAAGAACATGGTCAAGAAATGATTGCAACTCGGTTTGCCGATGTCGCCGACCGAATTTGTGTCGGGCTTGTTGGTGAAGGGTCGGAGTGTCTCGGCTACGATGACGAAATTTCGACCGACCACGATTTTGAGCCCGCGTTTTGCCTCTTTATCGCCAAAGAGGACGAGATAAAATTCGGCTTTGAGCTTGAAAGGGCGTATTCAAAGCTTCCCAAGCAATTTATGGGCTATGAGCGGCAAAAGCTTTCGGCGGCAGGCGGAAAAAGGCACGGAGTAATCGTTATCGACGATTTTTATAAAAAGTTTCTCGGCGCCGCAAATGCGCCCGACACGATAGAAAGATGGCTTTACACGCCGTCACAATCTCTACTGAACGCGTCAAACGGCGAGGTTTTTAGAGACGATTTAGGGCTCTTTTCGGCGATACGAAACGAGATAAAAAAAGGATATCCGCGCGACATTCGGCTCAAAAAAATTGCCGCTCACACAATTTTCATGGCGCAAGCGGGACTGTATAATTATCCGCGGCTGATAAAGCGCGGCGAAACAGGTGCGGCGCAGTTGGCAATTTTTGAATTTGTAAAGAATGCGATTTCGGTCATTTATCTGCTCAATAATAGCTACGAGCCCTTTTACAAATGGGCGTATCGCGGAATGCGTGAGCTCGAAATATTGGGTAATTTATGCTCCCCTCTCGCCGCACTTACCGAGCTTGGAAATTCGGACGACGAAGCCGCGGCAAAGGCGGAAACTATTGAGGAAATTGCGCAACTTTTGATAAATGAATATCGTAAAATGGGGCTCACAGACTCGCCGTCAAGCGAGCTTGAAGCCCACGCTTATGCGATTATTAAAGGGATTAAAAACGCCGAACTTCGCAACATGCACATCATGCAAGGAATTTAAAACGCATAAAAAGAACCTGATGCAAAATTGACTGCATCAGGTTTATTTTTTTATTTTTTTGAGTCGATGTATTTGCAGGCGGCAAGTGCGGCGGTGGCTCCGTCGGCCATAGCCGTTGTAAGCTGTCTGACCTCTTTTTTACGGCAGTCGCCCGCTACGAAAATGCCCTCTGTCGTAGTAAGACACGCTTCGTTAGAGTCGGCATATCCTCTTTCGTCAAGCGCAATAAGCTCAGAGAAAATGTCATTCTGAGGAATAAGTCCGATTGCGACAAACATTCCGTCGAGGGCAATCTCGGTCTTTGTTCCGTTCGACTGGTTTGCGATTACGATTCCTTTAAATTCGGTATCGCCGAGCAAGGAGTCGACGGTCGCTCCTAAAATGACCTCGATATTATCCTTGTTCTCGATCTGCTTTCGGAGCATTTCTTCGCCCGTGAGGAAGTCGAGATTCTGAATTATGTAAACCTTTTTCGCGAGTTCGGCGAGGAGTAATGCCTCCTGTAAGGCCGAATTTCCTCCGCCGATAACTGCGACCGTTTTGTCACGATAGAATGCACCGTCACAAACGGCACAGAAGGAGATTCCTTCGCCGATAAACTGCTCCTCTTTTTCTAGTCCGAGAAGTCGATGCTTGGCTCCGGTGGCAATGATAACCGCCTTTGCCTCGAATTCACCGCTGTCGGTGACGACGGTTTTTATCTCGCCGTTTTTGACATCGGTGACTTCGCAAAATTCGACCTCTGCGCCCTGAGCGATTACCTGCTCGACCAATTTTTCGGCGTATTCGTTACCCGTAACGCTCAAAAAACCGGGAATGTTCTCGACCTTTGGCGAGTAGGTTATCTGACCGCCAAAGGTTGCCTTTTCGGCAACGAGAACCTTTTTATTCGCTCTCAATGCGTAGAGGGCGGCGGTAAGCCCCGCAGGGCCACCGCCGACAACTATAATATCATACATTTATTTTAGTTCCTCTTTTTTTGATTATGCTAAATAGCCCTTGATTGCGCCTGCACCGGCATACTTTGTAACCTCGCCGTTCTTTACAACTACGAGTGTGGGTGCCTGCTTAATTCCAAGTGAATTGGTGAGTTCGACGTTGTCGGTTGCAAGTAACTTTTCGTACTTGTAGCCGGCCTTGTCAAGCATTGCGCAGGCAATCTTACAATTCGGGCAGGTTGCCGAGGTGAAAAGGTAGCTTCCATCAGCGAGTCCGTCCGCCTTTACCTCGTCGGCTTTGCAATCGCACTTTTTATCGTCAGGATTGCGGTTGAGAACGCTTGTTTCGATATTGTATTCGAGACGTTCCTTGTATTCCTGAGTCTTTCCTTCGTTCCAGTTCTGAACCGGACGGTAGTAACCTGTGATTCGGCTATATACCTCGGCTGATTCGCCGCATTCGGGACAGGTGTACTGCTCACCGTTGATATATCCGTGATTCTTACATACCGAGTAGGTCGGTGAAATGGTGTAGTAAGGTAACTTATAATTTTCGGCTATCTTGCGTACGAGGGTTGCTGCTGCTTCCCAATCGGGCATCTTTTCACCAAGGAAGGCGTGGAATACTGTACCCGAGGTGTAGCGTGTCTGCAACTCGTCCTGAATGTCGAGAGCGGTGAAGATATCATCGGTGTAGCTAACAGGGAGATGGCTACTATTAGTGTAGTAAGGAGCTCCACCTGCTTCTGCTGCGGTGATGATTTCGGGGAACTGGGCAACGTCGTGCTTAGCCAAGCGGTATGATGTTGACTCGGCAGGAGTTGCTTCGAGGTTATAAAGGTCGCCGTACTGCTCCTGATAGTCGGAAAGACGCTCTCTCATGTGGTCAAGGACCTCCATGGTGAACTTCTGGCACTTTTCATCGGTCATGTCGGCATTTATCCAGTTTGCGTTGAGACCTGCTTCGTTCATGCCGACAAGTCCGATTGTCGAGAAGTGGTTATCAAGTGTACCGAGGTAACGCTTTGTGTACGGATAGAGCCCTTCGTTAAGGAGCTTTGTGATTACTGTACGCTTGATTTTGAGTGAGCGTGCAGAAATGTCCATCATTCTATCGAGGCGCTTGTAGAAATCGGCCTCGTCGGTAGCGAGATATGCAATTCGCGGCATATTGATTGTAACTACGCCGATTGAACCGGTGCTTTCGCCCGAGCCAAAGAAGCCACCCGACTTTTTACGCAGTTCGCGAAGGTCGAGGCGGAGACGGCAGCACATTGAACGTACGTCGCTCGGTTCCATATCGCTGTTGATATAGTTTGAGAAGTAAGGTGTACCGTATTTAGCGGTCATTTCAAAGAGAAGCTTGTTGTTCTCGGTCGGTGACCAGTCGAAATCGCTTGTAATCGAGTATGTCGGAATCGGATACTGGAAGCCACGTCCGTTTGCATCACCTTCGATCATGATTTCGATGAACGCCTTATTTACGAGCTTCATTTCTTCCTGGCAGTCGCCGTAGGTGAAGTCCATTTCCTTTCCGCCAACGATTGCGGGAAGGTCGCGAAGGTCATTCGGTACAGTCCAGTCGAGAGTGATATTCGAGAAGGGCGCCTGGGTACCCCAACGTGACGGAGTATTTACACCGTAGATGAAGGACTGGATGCACTGCTTAACCTCTTTATAAGAAAGGTTGTCAACCTTTACAAACGGGGCAAGATAGGTATCGAAGGAGGAGAATGCCTGAGCTCCTGCCCATTCATTCTGCATAATTCCGAGGAAGTTTACCATCTGGTTGCAGAGGGTGGAAAGGTGACCTGCCGGTGATGAAGTAATCTTTCCGGGGACGCCGCCGAGTCCTTCTTTAATGAGCTGCTTTAAGCTCCATCCTGCGCAATAGCCGGTGAGCATAGAAAGGTCATGAATGTGAATGTCGCAATTTCTATGAGCAGAGCTGATTTCTTCGTCATATACTTCGGTGAGCCAGTAATTAGCTGTGATTGCACCCGAGTTTGACAGAATAAGACCGCCGACAGAATATGTAACTGTTGAATTCTCTTTTACTCGCCAGTCGAGGACGTTAACGTAATTGTTAACGGTTTCCTTATAGTCGAGGTATGTATTTTTAAGGTTGCGGAGCTTCTCTCTCTGCTTACGGTAGAGGATGTATGCCTTTGCTACACCGTCGTAGCCGCCCTGTGAAAGAACCGACTCGACGCTGTCCTGAATATCCTCAACTGCTATGTGTCCGTCCTTGATCTTCGGCAGGAAATCGGCTGTAACCTTTAACGCGAGGAAGTCAATAATATTATCGGTGTATTCGGTATTTGTTGCCTCAAAGGCCTTTTTCATAGCGTTCGCAATCTTTGCGATGTCAAATTCTGTGACTTTTCCGTCTCTTTTAATAATCTGATACATAATTCTTTCTCCTCTTTCATATTCCTCTTACCTCGGCGGTCGGGACGTATTCCCTCACCGCTTCGGCGAAGTTATTTATTTCTGATTCTGTATAGGCATCGAGCCCATTCGGCGAAATGAGATTACCCGAATCCTTGAACTGTTGGAGGTAATATTCCTTTGCTCCGCTAATCCATTTCGCGAGATTTATTAAATCCTCTTTTGTATGGATTCCTTTGACTACCGTGGTGCGAAATTCGTATTCGATTTCGCCATTCAGTAGAAACTCCTTTGATTCGGCGACCGAGCTTATGTCGAAATTGTCGATTCCGACCGCCTTTGAATAATTTTCGGGGGAACTCTTTATATCCATCGCGACACGGTCAACCAACCCGTTTAAAACAATTTCTTTTAACAGCTTTGGATTGGTTCCGTTTGTATCAAGCTTGATTTTGTATCCGAGCCCCTTTATCCGCCTGAGTAATAAAACTATGTCCTCGTAAAGAAGCGGCTCTCCTCCCGTGATTACCACGCCGTCGAGTATTCCCTTTCGCTTTGTTAAAAAGTCGAACAGTGCTTCTTGGTCAAGTTTATCATCATTTGGGCTGAGGACAAGCGACGCATTATGGCAAAACGGACATCTGAAATTACAGCCCGAGGTAAAAACCGTACAGGCAACCTTTCCCGGATAATCGAGCAAGGTCATCTTTTGCAATCCGGATAAATGCATACACTTTCCTCCCTTCCTGACGAGTGAATTCATTGTATCACATATTGTATGACAAGTCAACACCAAACACAAGATATAGTTGATTTTTTTGTTATTTTTTATTTTTTTGTCACAACATATAGTGATAATAAACCAAAAAATTCGACTTTTTTTAGCAGTATTAACAAATAGCTTTCCAAATTGTGTAACAGGAGTAAATTTTAGGACTTGAAAAACAACTAAAAAAGGTATGACGAGAGGTCTCGTCATACCTTTTTATACCATATATTGTGTGTCGCTTATTTCATTGAAATAGCTTCTTTTGCCTTTTTACAAATATTTTCGGCGTTGAGTCCGAAAATGTCGAGAAGCTCGGTTGCGGGACCTGACATACCGAATACGTCCTCTACGCCGACCTTCTTAATCGGAGTGGGACATTCCTCTGAAAGAAGCTCGGAAACCGCTGAACCGAGACCACCGATTACCGAATGTTCCTCGGCGGTAACGATTGCGCCTGTTTCCTTTGCCGCCTTAATAACAAGCTCGTTGTCAAGCGGCTTTATTGTAGCCATATTGATAACTCGGGCTGAAATGCCTTCCTCTTTAAGCTGTTCGGCAGCGGCAAGGGCACGTTCAACCATGAGTCCGGTTGCGATAATGGTAACGTCGTCACCATCAACGAGGGTGACACCCTTTCCTACCTCGAACTTGTAATCCTCGTCGAAAATAACGGGAACCGCAAGCCGTCCAAAGCGGAGATAAACCGGTCCGTCAATTTCGGCTGCGGCGATAACGGCCGCCTTTGCTTCGACGGTGTCGGCAGGGTTAATAATGGTCATTCCGGGAATGGTACGCATAATTGCGATGTCCTCGTTGCACTGATGGGTTGCGCCATCCTCACCGACAGAAATTCCTGCATGTGTAGCGCCAATCTTTACGGGGAGATGTGTATAGCCGAGGGTATTGCGAACCTGCTCAAAGGCACGTCCTGCGGCAAACATCGAGAACGAACTTGCAAATACGTTCTTCCCTGCTGCGGCAAGTCCTGCGGCGACGCCAATCATATTCTGCTCGGCAATTCCACAGTTGAAAAAGCGGTCGGGATATGCCTTTTTAAACTGGGCGGTCTGGGTAGCTGCGGCAAGGTCGGCATCGAGTACGACAACGTCCTTGTTCATTTTTCCGAGCTCGATAAGGCCGTCGGCGTAGCCCTGTCTGGTTGCTATCTTTTTAACTTCACTCATTATTTTAACCCTCCAATGCAGCAAGCTTTTCGTTAAGTTCGTTCATGGCTACGGCATATTCGTCGGCATTGGGTGCCTTTCCGTGCCAGCCAACCTGATTCTCCATAAAGGATACTCCCTTACCCTTCAAGGTTTTGAGAATGATAACCGAGGGCTTGTCCTTTACGGTTTCGGCGTGAGCGATTGCCTGCTCGATTGCGTCAAAATCGTTCCCGTCGATGATGGTAACGTCCCAGCCGAAAGCCGCAAACTTTTCGTCAATCGGGCAGGGCGAGTTTACTTCGTCAAGGGTGCCGTCAATCTGAAGATTATTGAAATCAACAAAAGCGGTGAGGTTGTCAAGCTTTTTATTAGCGGCGAACATTGCTGCTTCCCAAACCTGACCTTCCTCAATTTCACCGTCACCGAGAGCGGCATAAACGCGGTATGAAGCGCCGTCAAGCTTAGCCGCAAGTGCCATTCCGCAAGCGGTCGAAATGCCCTGACCGAGCGAGCCGGTGGACATATCAACGCCGTCGATTGCGATGCTCGGATGTCCCTGAAGAAGCGCATTCGGCTTACGCAATTTCTTTATCTCGTCGGTGGAGAAAAAGCCGCGAAGAGCAAGCACCGAGTAAAGTGCAGGTGCGGCATGACCCTTTGACAATACAAATCTGTCTCTGTCCTTCATATCAGGATTCTTCGGGTCGATATTCATTTTTTCAAAATAAAGATAGGTAAGAAGGTCAACTACCGAAAGCGAACCGCCGGGATGTCCCGACTTTGCATTATAGGTTCCTTCGATGATTCCCATTCGTGCCTTTGTTGCAACTATTTCAAGTTGTCTTTTCTTGTTATTATCCATAACACTCCCCAATCTTCGACGGTAAAAATTTATTACCTCTGCGGATGACCGCCAAAACATTTCGCAGAAAAATTTTTTAAACTAATTTTATTCTATCACATTATATATTGTAAATACTACGGCAATTATAAAGCAAATTTATTCCCTGTCGCCGTATTTTTTATCCAGAAAGTCCAAAAACTCGGTAAAGTAATCGGGCAGTTCACTTTCGATTTCGATTTCTTTGCCGTTTGGGTGCTGAAATTTGATATACCTTGCGTGCAGGCACTGACCGCAAAGACGTTCAATCGTCTTTTTCGGTCCATATACCGCATCACCCGCAACTGCGTGGCCGATATGCGCCATATGCACCCTTATTTGATGGGTTCGTCCCGTTTCTAAAATCAGGCGCAAATGGGTAAACTCACCGTATCGACGAATAACCCGCCATCGCGTGATGGCATAACGCGAATTTTTTTCGGTGACGGTCATCTTTTTTCGGTCGACGGGGTGCCTTCCGATAGGGGCGTTCACAATGCCGCTATCCTCCCTGAAATTGCCGTAAACGACCGCCTCATACTCGCGCGAAAAGGAATGCTCCTTTATCTGCTCGGCGAGAAAATTATGCGCCGTGTCATTCTTTGCCACCATCAAGAGACCGCTCGTATCCTTGTCAATTCGGTGGACGATTCCCGGACGGATTACTCCGTTTATGCCCGAAAGCGAATCGCCGCAATGATAAAGCAAAGCGTTGACAAGCGTTCCGTCGGTGTTTCCTACCGCAGGATGAACGACCATCCCTTTTTTCTTGTTCACTACCAGAAGGTCATCGTCCTCGTAAACGATTTCAATGGGTATGTTCTGGGGCAAAATATCGGTATAAGTCGGCTCGGGAAGGGCTACTTCGACCATGTCCCCCTGCTTTAACTTAACGTTCTTTTTAACCGAAGCGCCGTTTACCTTCACCTTTCCGTTGTCGCAAAGAGTTGCCGCGGCACTACGCGAAATATCGGTATTTTCGGCGATAAAGGCGTCAACCCTTATCCCCGACATTTCACAAACAAGCTGGTATTTTTCGCTCATTCGTTATTCCCCGCTCTTTTCAATTTCGTCATCGGTTAATGACGAAATTTCGGCTTTTTTCTTTTCCTTCTTTTCGTTAATTATTTCGATTATCAGTTGCAAGGCGATAAGTGAGCAGCCGATAACAACGCAACAATCAGCAATATTGAAAATATAAGGAAAATAAATAAACTTGACCTCGATAAAGTCGACAACGTATTTGAGCGAAAGGCGATCGATCATATTTCCTATTCCGCCGGCTATGATAAGCCCTGTCGCCCAAATATACATTTTTTTCTTTATCCTGCCGATTACGAGCAATACAAGGGCAACCACAACGCAAATTATCGTTGCGGAATTAAACACCCACGGGTGATCCTTTAATATCCCGAACACTGCGCCCTTATTATGAATGTAGGTAAAATTGAGCACGCGAGGGATAACCTCAATCGATTCGCCGAGATAAAAGCTATCCGCGATAACCGACTTTGTCACCTGGTCGGCTATTACGAGAAATGCCGCTGCAATCAAGGCGAAAACCTCGGTCAAGTGACCTTTTGATTTGATTTTCAAGGGGTATCCCTCCGTGTTAATTCTTTTACAAAAAAATATGACGAATTGTGCTGACGAAAATTATTCGGCAACTACCTTTGCACAGCGGGCACAAAGGGTAGGATGCTCGTCATTTGAGCCGACAGAATCAGAATAGCTCCAACAACGCTCACATTTGCCGCCCGATGCCTTTGTTACCGTGACACCGATGTTTTCGCCCTTGTATTCGCCGCCGTCGCCCTCGCTAATCTTAACCGACGATGCGATAAAGATAACGGGAAGCTCGGCTTCGCACTCCTTGATAAAATCAAGCATATCGCCGGTAGCGAAAAGCTCGATTTCGGCATCGAGTGATGCACCGATAATCTTTTGATTACGGGCATTTTCGATTGTCTTCTTTACATCGTCGCGGAGTGCATGAAGCTTCTCCCACTTTTCCATAAATGCCTCGTCAACCGAAACGCCTGTAAGCTCGGGATAATCGTTGAGAACAACGTGTTCCTTCACGCTCTTTTCATCGTGGGGCATGAATCCCCAAATTTCGTTAGCAGTGAAGGTGATTATCGGAGCAATAAGACGTGTAAGTGTATCGAGAATCTTATAAATCGTGGTCTGTGCTGCACGACGCGTCTTGCTATCGGTCTTTTCCACATACAGTCTATCCTTCAATACGTCGAGGTAGAAATTCGACATATCTACAACACAGAAATTGTGTACCGAGTGGAAAATGATGTGGTACTCAAACTTTTCAAACGAGTCCTTAACCTTTTTATTAAGCTCGTCGAGACGGTTAAGTGCCCACTTATCAATCGGTTCGAGCTCGTCAAGAGCCACCGAATCGGTATCGGGGTTAAAATCACTGATACAGCCGAGAATGAAACGTGCTGTATTACGAATCTTTCTATATGCTTCGGAAAGCTGCTTTAAAATATCCTTTGAGATGCGGATGTCGGCGTGATAGTCGCTCGACGCAACCCAAAGACGAAGAATATCGGCACCGTACTGATTAACGATATCCTCAGGAACGATTGTGTTTCCGAGCGATTTTGACATCTTTTTACCCTCGCCGTCAACAACCCAACCGTGAGTAACAATGGTCTTATACGGGGAAACTCCCTTTGTTGCGACAGAGGTCAGCAAGGATGACTGGAACCAGCCACGATACTGGTCGGCACCTTCGAGATAAAGATCGGCAGGGCTGCCCAAATAATCTCTGTTATCGAGAACTGCGGCATGGGTTGAGCCCGAGTCGAACCAAACGTCCATGATATCGCTCTCTTTTTTGAAATGGGTGCCGCCGCACTTTGCACACTTGTATCCGTTCGGGAGGAGGTCAGCCGCTTCGTGAGCGTACCAGGCATCAGCACCTTCCTTACGGAAAATAGCGGAAAGGTTAGAGATGGTTTCGTCATTGATAATTTCGGCTCCGCAATCCTCGCAATAGAAGATCGGAATCGGAACGCCCCATGTTCTCTGACGTGAAATGCACCAGTCGGAACGATCCTTTACCATTCCTGCAATACGGTCGCGACCCCAAGCAGGAACCCATTCAACCGTGTCGATTGCTTCGATTGCCTTGTCAGCAAAGTCGCTGATGGAGCAGAAGCACTGCTCGGTCGCTCTGAAAAGAATTGGCGACTTGCATCGCCAACAATGCGGATACTGGTGAATTATCTTTTGAAGGGCGAGAAGGTTGCCCGTGCTTTCGAGGTGGAGTGCAATCTTTTTATTTGCGTCGTCGGTATTAAGTCCTGCAAACTGACCTGCTTCCTCGGTCAAGATACCCTTTGCGTCAACCGAAACGACGATGGGAAGCTGCTTATACTTGCGGCAAACCTCAAAGTCGTCAACACCGAAACCGGGTGCTGTATGAACGCAACCTGTACCGCTTTCAAGTGTAACGTGGTCGCCGACGATGAGAAGTGACTCTCTGTCAAGGAAGGGATGCTGGGCGGTCATAAGCTCGAGCTCACTACCGTTTAATGTGCCGACTGTTTCAAATTCTTCGATTCCTGCGGCTTTGAGTGCGGTAGCGGCAAGGTCGGTAGCCATAACATAATACTCATCGTTTGCCTTTACTATGCTGTATTCGTAATTCGGGCCGACACAAATTGCCACGTTACCGGGTAATGTCCATGTAGTTGTGGTCCAGATTACAAAGTATGTTTTGTCAAGGTCGGCTCCGAGGGCTGAAAGCTTACCTAAATCGTCCTTTACCTTAAATTTTACGAAAATTGAATGACACGGATCCTCGGCATATTCAATTTCGGCTTCGGCCAAAGCGGTCTGACATTCGGGGCACCAATAAACCGGCTTTAATCCCTTGTAAATATAGCCCTTTTTAGCCATTTCGCCGAATACTTCAATCTGCTTCGCGACAAATTCGGGTTTAAGCGTGAGATAGGGGTTGTCCCATTCACCGAGTACGCCCAAACGCTTGAACTGGTCGCGCTGGTCGTCAACAAAGCCGAGTGCAAATTCGCGGCACATCTTTCTAAGCTCGAGTGCCGAAATCTGAGTTGCGTTGCCGACTCCTGCCGCCTTACGTGCCTTTAACTCGGTGGGAAGTCCGTGAGTATCGTAGCCGGGTACGTAAGGTGTGTAGTGACCTGTCATGCTCTTATACTTGATAACAAAGTCCTTGAGTATCTTATTGAGGGCGGTGCCAAGGTGAATCTTTCCGTTTGCGTACGGAGGGCCATCGTGAAGAATGTAGCTCGGGTTTCCCTCGTTCTTTTTAAGCATTTTTTCATAAAGTTTCATATCATCCCACTGAGCGAGTGCCTGGGGCTCTCTCTCGGGAAGTCCTGCACGCATCGGAAATTCCGTTGACGGCAGATTAAGCGTCTTGTTATAATCCTGTGCCATTTTAGTTTAACTACCTTTCCTGTTTATCATTCTGATATTTCCGAAACGTCACCGTCAAAGGTGTATTGTATTCTCTCTGTTTCGGAATTTGTATTAACATCGTCCTCCACCTCGTCGGAATCATCTTCCCCCTCGGTTTCGTCCTCGTCAAAATCAATGTTTACCTTGAAATTCGGCGTCTTTCGCTCGGCGGTATCGGATTCGGGCATTTCTGCTACCTGCTCGTCCGATGCGTCAATAGCGTCCGTTTGGGTTTCGTCCTCCGGCTCGCCGAGAGCAATCGGCTGCTCCTCGGCAGTGCGCATTTCGCTGATTATTCGCTCAATGTCATTGCATTCGGCGACTTCTTCCTCAATGACCTCCTCGGCCGCAGGAATTTCCGCCTCGACTGCCGCAACCTCCGGCTCGGGTATAACCCAGTCCGGCATTTCGGAAACGAGTTTGGTTTGACTTTCGAGCTGGGCTAAAATATCGTGCTTGAAAATCGCTACCTGCTTTTTCAGTTCGTCAAAGAGCTTCTGCTGTTCTCTGACACTCTCCTCTGCGGCGGCTACCATTGCCTCGGTCTTTGCCTTTGTTGAGTCAATACTTTCGCGGGTAACCCTTTCGGTCGTGTCGGAAAGTTCCTTTGAAAGACGCTGTGCTTCGCTAACCATGGCTTCTGCCTTTTCCTTTGCTTCGCTGATGGTTGCTTCTGCATTAGCGTTGGCTGTTGCCATTATTTCGTTTGCCTTTTCATTCGCGGCAAAAATGGTGTCGTCGGCCTTTACCTTCGCCTCGGAAACGAGCTGTTCGCTCACGCGCTCGGCATTAACGAGTGCCGCCTGAATTGCCTGTTCATCCGCCTTGTACTCGTTGAGTTTAAGCTCGTAGTCGGCTATCTTTTTTTCATTTGCGGCGGCCGTTGTAGTCAAATAATTTATCGTATTTACTATCTCGTCGAGAAATACGTCAACCTCAATCTTTTTGTATCCGCTCATTCCTGCCCGCGAAAATTCTTTATTTCTGATTTCGTCTGCGGTTACCATTATGAACCCCCTTTTTTAATCAAAACAGTCGGTTGCTACTGATTATCTTTAAAAGCACAAATGGTCGCATACACCTGTCACATCGTCAGACGGTGTATGCGATCACTCGATAATTTTATTCGGTTAACGGTACATTCCGCCGTCAATTTCGTCAATGAGCATATCGCCCATTACGTCGACATTGTACGGCGTAATCATAAAGGTATTTGCGGCAACGCGCTTTACAAGTCCGTTGTTTGCGTAAGCAACGCCGCTCAAAAAGTCGATAAGACGGCGCTGAATATCCTTTGGCGTTTTTTCAAGATTAAGTACAACGGTATGCTTGCTATTAAGATGGTCGGCAATCGACGGTGCATCCTCGAAGCGCTCGGGCTTTACGAGTACGACCTGAAGCTGTGCCGCATTTCTCATATTAACGACCTTTGATCTGTCGGCGGTCGGCTTTGAGTACGAAGCAGTTGCAGGTGCTTCTACCTCCTCCTCGTCGTAGTAATCGTATTCATCGGGTGAAAAGCTATCGTATTCATCCTCCTGTGCTCTGAAAAATCCTGAAAGCTTGTCCTTTATTCCCATAATAAAACACTCCCCCGTTTTTTTAATAAATTAAATCATTATCAGTGGATCACACCGCATAATTTCGGCGACCGAAAAGTCGCGTTCCTACACGGACAATATTCGCTCCGCAAATAATCGCCTGCTCGAAATCGTCGGACATTCCCATAGATAAATATTTCATATTTATATTATCTATATTTTTATGCGAAATGTCAACAAATAGATTGTTCATTTGCTCAAAATATCGCAAAATTTCTTCGTTTTTTTCGCAAATGGGCGGAATTGTCATGAGTCCCTGTACTTTTATTCCTTTTAACCCTGAAATTTCCTGCAAAAATGACTCGGCATCACTGGGGTTAATTCCCGATTTTGATTCCTCGCCGCCAATGTTAACTTCAACGAGAATATCGGTCACTATGCCCATCTCCTCGCTTCTGCGCGAAATCTCGCTTGCAAGACGAAAGGAATCGACCGATTCAATCATACTTACCTTGCCTACCACCTGACGCACCTTATTAGTCTGCAAATGACCGATAAAGTGGCGGTCGGCAGATGAGTCGTACTCGTCAATCTTTGACAAAAGTTCCTGCACCTTGTTTTCGCCAATGAGCTTTATTCCATTATTTATTGCGTGGTTAATAACCTCGACAGGTATAGTCTTTGTCGCGGCAAGAAGCATAATTTCATCAGCTTTTCTGCCCGAAAGTGCCGCCGCCTTTTCGATTCGCTCGGTTACGTCGGCAAAATTCTCGTCAAAAATTGCGCAACGTTCCTTTATATCCTCAGTTAATAACTTTTCCGTCATATAAATCATTTCCCTTTATAACAAGCTCGTCATAGAGTCGCAGGTCGCCACCCTTTTTACATACGACAAAGTCGTTTCCGTTATATACAACCTCGATGGGTATGAACTTTACGGTGTTTCCGTTCTTAATATAAACGCCCTTTTTGCCATCGACGATTTCGAGGGCATCGTTGGGGACGTAAAGTCCGTCGAAGCTGCTCAGAACAATCGAAATCGGCTGTGTTCTGATTAGCGAAAGCTCGCCGCTCATATATCTGCAACGAAAAACAACGACCGTTTCGCCGGTAGCGGCATCGCGATTTATCTTATGCACCTTTACGGGAAGCTCGGTCGACGTTTGAAGCGGAATGCGAATGGTAAGCGACTGACCTTCGGTGAATTTGAGCGAATCCTCGAAGGAAAGACTGGTCGCAATATACCAATCAACGCTGTCAACAGTTTTTCCAATAATCGTTTTATCGGTTTGCTCATTCGGCTTTATTGCTTCGAGGTCGGCTTTGGAAAGGGTGTCAATACTCTCGCTCGTCAGCACGTTTTCGTATCCGTCAATCGACGAAACGAAGTAACCTGCCTTTTCGGAAACTACGCTTTTTGCCACACCGAGTCGCGATTCAAGCGCCGATTTTTGAGTATTGAGTCGGGAAAGACGATCGTAAAAATCGGTTTCGGCGCCGATGGCAACAAGACGCTTGTTCAGCAGTGTCAGGTACTCGTCAGAATTGGTAGCAAGTTTACTGTAATCACCGTCGGCAACGCTGTCCAAAAGGTCGATTAAACTTTCGTCAATCTGGCCGTCAACCTGGTCGAGATTAGTAACGTTGCTCATATCCATATTGCAAATTCCCGACAGATTCTTTATCTGCTTGTCCAATGCGGCTATCTGCGCTTTTATCTCGACGTCATTCTCGCTATTGTAGATTCCTGCGACCTTGCCGCCCTTCGCTACACGACTGCCGTCGGCTATCTCGTAGCTCAATACACCGCCCACAGCATCCTCGCAGGTAATGATGGTTTCGTCACGGATTATGTAACCCTCTGCCTTGATAATTTCCTCGGCGGTATAGGCGGTAGCAGTTTCGGTCTTTATGGAGCTTAACGAAGCAAACAGCGTTTGATATAAAAGATAGACAATAAGCAGAATTCCAGCTGATGTAGCCAGTATCTTTGTATAATTAAACTTCATCGTTTTTTCGTCAGCTCCTATGTTAAATTTACTATTCCTCTAATGAGATTTCGGCTTCGTTTTCGAATTTTATGTTAACCGACGGCATCATGGTAGAAATGGCGTGTTTGTACACCAAATTCTGCTTTCCCATGCTGTCGATTAAAACGGTAAATCCGTCAAAAGAGATTATTCTACCCTTTATTTGAAAGCCGTTTACAAGAAAGACGGTGACCTCCGTTTTTTCCTTTCTTGCCCTGTTCAAAAACACGTTTTGTAAATTGATATTTGCCATTTTTCTTTTTTCTCCTTCTTCGCACTTTTTAAACGACATTTTCCCGTGCGAGAAGGATAAAAGCCGCCACCCGATTATTGTTTTCGGATGTTTACTCGGCTATTATACCATATTTACCATTTATTTCCAGTATTTTTATTGAATTTTCCAATATTTTTTTCAAATCGGCGCTATCGGCGGTTATCCAGTTGATTCTTTCGTCACGATTAAACCAGGTCATTTGCCGCTTTGCGTAGCGTCGCGTTTCGCGTTTTAAGCTCTCCACCGCTTCATCTAAGGTGCATTCGCCCTTTAAAAACGGAATTAGCTCCTTGTGCCCTATCGCCTGTGCCGACGTTGCCAATCCGTCCGACATCGACTCTTTTGCCTCGTCGAGCAGTCCGTTTTCGAGCATTATATCGACGCGCCTGTTTATTCTTTCGTAAAGTAATTCGCGGTTTTCGAATCTGATGCCGATGGCGGTGAGGTCATATTCTGACGGATTTATCCTCGACCTGCGTTGCTGCTCGGTCATGGTGACGCCGCTCGAATAATACACCTCTAATGCGCGTATCACTCGCTTTAAATTGTTCGGGTGCAGAGTTTCGGCATATTCGGGGTCGATTTGGTGCAACCTTTTCAACATCGCTTCATTTCCGATTTCTGCCGCTTCTATGGTGAGCTTGGCACGAAGCTCGGAGGTATCTTTCTCCTCGGAAAAGGTGAGATTGTCGACGAGTGACGAGAAGTAAAGTCCCGTACCACCGACCAAAATCGGCATTTTATTTCGACTGTAAATGTCTACAATCGCCCTTTTTGCCTCGTCAACGTAACGGGCAACCGAATAGCTATCGTCCATTTCGGCTATGCCAATCATGTGATGAGGAACGCCCATCATTTCGTCGGTTGTGGGCTTTGCCGATGCGATGTCCATCCCCTTGTAAATCTGCATCGAGTCGCAGGAAACAACCTCGCCGTTGAGCCGACGGGCTAATTCGATGCCAAGCGCGGTTTTTCCCGATGCGGTGGGACCGACAACCGCGATCAGCGGTATTTTCTTATTGAAGGCGTCCAAACTGTTTTTCAAGCTCCTTTTTAGTGAGTATGAAGGCAACCGGCCGTCCGTGAGGACAGTATTTTATATCATCGTAGCGAATGATTCGCTCGGCAAGAGCCGCCATTTCGGTAGGATTCGAGCGTGAACCCGCCTTTATCGCGGCACGGCAGGCAATATTGTGATATAGCCAATCGAGCTTTTCAATTTCGACCGAATTCTTATTATCGGTGAAGCCGCCTGCCATTTCGTAAACGAGATTTTTTATATCCTCGCCGACCAAAACAGTGGGCACGGCACGAACTATTACCGACGATGCGCCAAAGTCCTCGACGTCAAATCCCGTGCGAATAATCAGGTCGAGATTGTCGAGAATGGCGGCGTATTCCTCCTTTGCCAGAGGGACGGCAATCGGTTCAAGGAGCATTTGGCTATCGTGTTCGCTCTGCTTGATTTTTTCAAAAAGAATGCGCTCGTGGGCGGCATGCTTGTCGATAAATACGACCGAGTCGCCGTATTCGGCCAAAATATAGGTGGTAAACGCCTCGCCGATTATGCGAATTTCGGGCAGGTCGGTGTCGTCGTCATCGGTGACCGTTTCGGTAGCCGAAATTTGCGGTGCGGTCGGCTCGGCAAATTGGTCAACTTCTTCACTTTCCGATTGAATAGAATAGTCACTTTCCGATTGAATTGTTTGGGACGAAACAACCTTTTCCTCCGGCTCGTCGTCGCAGAAAACGTCGATATTTTTCCTTCCGATTGATGCAGTGTACTTTACCACCGATTCACTCTTCAACACAAACGGCTCTGCATTCGTTTCCGATGACTTGGGTGCAAGATTGATTGTACTGCCGACAAAATCGGAATCGGTGGCATAAACCGATGAATACAAGGGAGATTGGTTAGTTTTTTCGGGTTCGAAATTGTTTAATGGGTTATCGATTACGCTGCTTTGCTTTGTTGTGGTTTCAGTTTTATGTAAACTGATTTGTTCCCCTTGAATAGCGTTTGGCATGATTCGCTGAGTTATTATTTCGGGGCGGTTATCCCCTTCTGTTAAAGCGGATTTTACCGCGTAATATACGATATTAAATACGGCTCTTTCGTCGGCAAAACGAGCTTCTGTCTTTGACGGACTTACATTTATGTCAACTAAATTATAAGGAATGGACAAATTGAGTACGCAGGACGGAAACTTCCCAACCATAACCGAATTTTTACACGCCTGTTCGAGCGCCGCCATCAAATTCTTTGACTTTATATAGCGGCCGTTGATATAAAAATGCTGCATATTTCTATTCGCCCTAGCGGAAAGCGGAGAGCCGACAAAGCCGCTGACCGACATATTGTTAAAAGTATAATCAACCTTTATCAGCGAATTGGCAAATTCGCGACCAAAAACAGCATAAACGGTGGCTTTGAGGTCGTTGTCGCCGGGTGTGGTGAGTGTATTCTTTCCGTCGCGGATGAATCGGAAGGAAATTTCGGGATGCGAAAGGGCGATTTTATCAATCACACCTGCGACAGCGTTGGATTCGCTGACATCCTTTTTGAGAAATTTCATTCGCGCAGGGGTGTTAAAAAACAAATCTCTAACAATTATTGTCGTACCGATGGGACAGCCGGCATCCTCGATAAACTCCTCTTCTCCGCCGCTGATGGAGTATTTCGAGCCGGTTTCGCCCTTTTTACAGGTGAGAAGTTCAACCCTTGCAACCGCGGCAACCGATGCAAGTGCTTCGCCACGGAAGCCGAGGGTTGCGATGCTGTCTAAATCGTCAACCTTATCCACCTTGCTGGTTGCGTGGCGTAAAAATGCCGTTTTTATATCCTCGCGTGCGATTCCCGAGCCGTTGTCGGTCACGCGCATAAAGGTTATGCCGCCATTCTGAATTTCGACAGTGATTTGCGTTGCACCGGCATCAATCGAGTTTTCGACCAATTCCTTTATTACCGAAGCGGGTCTTTCTACCACCTCACCTGCGGCTATCAGCTCGGCAACCTGACGGTCGAGCACCTTAATTTGTGCCATATAGCATAACCTCCTTTTAAAATTAAATATTCTTTGCCTTGTTTACAAGCTCGTATAGCTTTTGCATTGCTTCGATTGGGGTGAGGACATTGACGTCAAGCAGCTTCATTTCATTTACAAGCTCGTCAGATTCGTGCGAATCGAATCCAAGCTGGTCGTCAATATTCGCGGGCTGATTCACATAGCGAATTTCGCGCGATCCTCCGTCGCCCTGTTCGAGCTCGGTGAGTATTTTCTTTGCATTTTTAATGACCGAATCGGGCAGACCTGCGAGCTTTGATACCTCGATACCATAGCTGCCGTCGGCCGCTCCTCGTACAATTTTACGTAAAAAGGTGATGTCGTCGCCGCGTTTCTTTACCGACGTGTTGTAATTGATAATGCCGCTGATGGTATTTTCCATTTGAGTCAGCTCGTGATAATGGGTCGCAAAAAGTGTCTTTGCCCCGATTCGCTTGCGGTCGCATACAAATTCGAGCACCGCCTGGGCAATCGCCATTCCGTCAAAGGTCGATGTACCTCGTCCAATTTCATCAAAGACGATGAGACTATCCTTTGTCGCATTTCGCAGGATGTGTGCAACCTCGCTCATTTCGACCATAAAGGTTGACTGACCGCTTGAAAGGTCGTCAGACGCGCCTACACGGGTGAAAATGGCATCACAAATGGAAATGTCCGCCCTTTCGGCAGGGACGAATGAGCCGATTTGCGCCATAAGGGTAATGACGGCAACCTGACGCATATAGGTCGATTTTCCCGCCATATTCGGTCCTGTGATAACGGCGCAGAGATTGTTTCCATTGTCGAGCAGAGTGTCATTCGGCACAAAGGGTGATTTATTTATCGCTTCGACCACGGGATGACGTCCCTCGCGGATATTTATAACGCCGTTTGTATTTATTGTCGGGCAAACGTAATTATTATTTGCCGCTACCTTTGCGAGTGAATAAAGTGCATCGAGGCGTCCGATTGCATCAGCTGTACGTTGAAGCGTCTCTAAATCCTTTGCTACTGTTGTCTTTACCTCATCGAAAAGCTCACCTTCGAGGCGAACAAGTCGTTCCTGTGCGCCGAGGACTCGACTTTCCTGAACTTTAAGCGATTCGGTAATATATCTTTCGGAATTGACGGTGGTTTGCTTTCGG
Source organism: Clostridia bacterium (assembly GCA_017399535.1). Lineage (GTDB taxonomy): Bacteria > Bacillota > Clostridia > Oscillospirales > Acutalibacteraceae > UMGS1976. Next base: position 35,216 of record JAFQBX010000005.1, read on the forward strand.
ATATATTCGGGAGGAACAAGCTCCTTGTAGCTATTGGTAACCTCTATGTAATAGCCGAAAACCTTGTTATATTTAATGCGGAGATTTTTAATTCCTGTGCGCTCTCTTTCCTCCGCCTCGATTTTGGCGATAAAGCCGTGTCCGTCCTTTCGGATAAGGCGGAGTGAATCGACCTCCTCGTTGTAGCCCTCGCGAATAACGTCGCCGTCCTTTAATGTGATGGGCGGCTCGTCAACGATGGCTCGGTTTACGAGGTTGAGAATATCCTTATGCTCGCCGATGTCGCTGTTTATTTCGCGTATAATTCGGCTCTTGCACGGGGAGATAAGCTCCTTTATCTGCGGCAGACGGCTGATTGTATATGCGAGTGAACGAATTTCGCGCGGATTGGCGGTGCCGTGAAGTACCCTTGTCATAAGGCGGCGAATATCGTAAATTCCGTCCATTGCAACCGCAAGCTCGCCTCGCAGTACCGAATCGGAATAGAGCTCGGCGACACCGTTCTGACGCGAGGTAATTTGAGCCAGGTTGATAAGCGGCTGTTCAATCCAGCTGCGGATGAGACGCTTTCCCATTGCTGTTTCAGTCTTATCCAATACCCAGAGGAGTGAGCCCCTGTGCTCGTGTCCTCGCATTGTTTCGATAAGCTCTAAGTTCGCTCTTGTCGAAATGTCGAGCTTCATATACTGGTCGTCGGAATAGACGTTTATTTCGTTGATTCCTTCGAGTCCGATCTTTTGCGTTAGATAGAGATATTCGAGGGTGGCTCCGATAGCCATCAGAGCCGTGTCTCCCGGTATGCCGAGGGCAGAAACAGTCATATTAAAATGGGTTTCGACGCGTTCCTTTGCGTTAGCCAAGTCGGCATAACCATTGTCAACCTTTTCGCTTCGGCAACCGATTCGATGCTCGATATAGTCGCAAACCAATTGCGGCACGTTACCGCAGAGGATGATTTCGCGGGGCAGATACCTTCCGAGCTGACTATTGATTCGCTCGGCTAAAAGATTCTCGGCATCGGTCATTTCGGTAAGGTCGAGCTGACCGGTCGACGAATCGACAAAGCAGAGTCCTGCCGAATTTCCATTCACGACAAGACAGGAAAGAAAGCTATTCTTTGCCTCGTCGAGCATACTGTCCTCGATAACCGTTCCGGGTGTGATAATTCGGGTGACGCCGCGCTTTACGAGTCCTTTTACGCTGGCAGGGTCCTCCATCTGTTCACAAATGGCAATTTTATACCCTTTTTCGACCATTCGGGCAATATACGCATCGCAGGAATGGTATGGTACGCCACACATAGGAGCTCGTTCCTCGAGTCCGCAATCGCGTCCCGTAAGAGCAAGTTCCAATTCCTTTGATGCGACCTTTGCATCGTCAAAAAACATCTCGTAAAAATCGCCGAGACGGAAAAAGATAATGCAGTCATCATACTCTTTTTTAATATCCAGATACTGCTGCATCATTGGGGATAATTTCGCCATTTTTTCACACCCTGAACTTTTTTAGTTTGATTTCGTAAAAATTAGTGGCAGCCACCGCAGGTTGAGCAGCTTCCCGAGCAGCTATGCTCCTCGGGCTCGCAGGTGTCGGGGTCCTCGCCATTACAACAAAGTTCGAGAATAGCGTAAACCTTGTTCACCATGCCGCTGTAAAGCTGATTGGCGGCGTTGAATTTCTGCATTTTTTCGTTTGCGATGATGTCAGCGTAGGACTTGCGAAGCTTTACGTTAAGCTCGCTGATTTTTGCTTCGTCCTTTTCTTCCTTCTGACCTTCTTCGGCAAGCTGCATTTTGATAAGATTGAATTCACCGATTGCGCTCTGTAAGGTGGTATCGTTGTCGGCTTCTTCCTTTGCCTTGATATACTCCTTGAAGCTTTCGTCGGCCTGAATTGCCTTTCCGAGTTCTCTAACTGATTTGATGATGTTTTCCATTGTTTTAATCCTCCAAAATTATAATTTTTCCTTCTAAAATCCAGTTTAGTGCCCGTGTTACCTCCACGGAGGCAAAGTGACCGAGCATATCGGCGTTTCCGTCGAAGCTGATGCCGACGTTCCCGCCCGTTCGAGCAAATATTTTGCCATCGTCGTGGAATTCTTCGCAAAGGACACGTACCGTTTTGCCTACGAGCTGGGCATTTCGCTCGGCGGCAATCTCCTCCTGCGCTGAAAGAAGCTCACCCATCCATTTTGCCTTTTCCTCGTGTGTGTACGGGTCGGGCATTTCGGCGGCAGGTGTACCCTTTCGGGCGGAGTAGATGAATGTGAAAAGAGATGTGAATTTGACCTCTTTTATAAGTGAAAGTGTGTCGCAAAATTCGTCATAGGTTTCGCCAGGGAAGCCAACGATTACGTCGCTTGTGAGCGAAATGTCGGGCATTCTTTCGCGTGCCGCCTTTATCAGTGACAGATATTTTTCGCGGTCATAGTGGCGGTTCATCGCGTCAAGCACGCGGTCGTTTCCCGACTGGAAGGGCAGATGCAGATGACGGCAAACCTTTTTACAATCGCGCATCGCATCGAGGAGTTCGAGCGTGCAATCCTTTGGATGCGAGGTCATAAACCGAATCTGAAAATCGCCGTCGAGGTTGTTTATCATTCGAAGCAGCTTTGCAAAATTGACCCCGTGCGATTCCCCTTTTCCGTAGGAATTGACGTTCTGACCGAGGAGGGTTATATCCTTGAACCCTGCGGCAATCATTTGACGCGCTTCGTCAATTATTGATTCGGGTGAACGTGAACGCTCGCGACCTCTTACATACGGCACTATACAGTATGTGCAGAAATTATTGCAACCGTACATTATCGGTAGCCAACCCTTGAAACTGCCGTCGCGACGGACCGGCAACCCTTCGGCAATTATATCCTCTCCGCCGATTTCGAACACTCGACGTTCGGTAGATAATTTGTGAAAAACGAATTCGGGAAGGCGGTGAATAAGCTTTGTTCCAAATAAGATATCAACAAAGGGATAGCTGTTTTTTATCTTTTCGGCGACCGACGGCTGTTCGGTCATACAGCCGCAAAGAATGATGATACAGCCATGACTTCTCTTATGCTTTTTGAGGGCGCCTACGTTACCGAACACGCGGTTTTCGGCATGTTCTCTTACTGCGCAGGTGTTAAAGAGAACAAGGTCGGACTCGTCAACATTTTCGGTAAAGTCGAAGCCCATATCCCGAAGCATTCCCTTCATTCGCTCGGAATCGCTGACATTCTGCTGACAGCCGTAGGTGTGAACGTAGGCAAGTGGCTTTTTATTATACCGTGCGGCAACAAGCTCTGCCGCCTTTTGCGTAAAGTCCCTTTGACGCGCAAGCTCGGTCGGCGAAAGGGTTTTATTCTCTGACAAGGTTAATTTCTCCTAACCTAATTTTTTAAGTAATTCGATGAGTTCGTTTGGCTGGTCAATGATGGCGGTTGCGCCGTATTCCTCGAGCTCGGTGCGAGGTCTGAAGCCCCATGAAACACCGACGTCGTAAGCGCCGCTGTTTTTAGCCGTTTGGATATCGACGCAGGAATCACCGACAAAAACGCAATCATCGGGTGTGACGCCAAGCTTTTTCATCGCGATATGGGCGAGTGTGGGGTCGGGCTTTTTCGGAATATCGTCACTTGCGCCAAAAATGTAGTCAAAGCAATCGGGATAAAGCTTTGAAAGGATTTCCTTTGCGGCAGGTTCGTCCTTGTTGGTGACTACGGCAGTTTTGTAGCCGAGGGACATAACCTCTTTTACCACTTCGGGTACGCCGAGGTAAGCCGCCGTCTTATCCATACTGTGCACGTTGTAGTATTCAAAAAATTTATCCTTTACTGCGAGAATTGTTTCGGCATCTCGCTTTTCTTCGGGTAGTGCTCTTTCGATAAGCTTGGGAATTCCGTCGCCGACAAAATAACGGAAAGCATCGGTTTCGTGCGTTTTGAACCCGAAGGCAGAAAGCGCGTAATTGGTAGCGTCAGCGAGGTCGTCGAGGGTATTCGTAATGGTGCCGTCCATATCGAAAAGCACCGCTTTAATTCTATTCACTGTGGCAAATCTCCTTTTAAAACAAGCAAAAATATCAGCAATTATAGTTAATCAATTTATTATATCAAAAAGCATCGACTTTTTCAAATAAAATTCGCATATTTTTATACATTTTCGGACAAAAAAATACCTCACGGAAAATTTTAGTCCGTGTGGTATTTTTTATCACTGTAAAATAGGCAATTATTCCGCCTCAAACTGCTCCTTCACCGACTTGTAATCTCCGGTGAGGAGGGCTATTGAGCCACTATAAATTTTGAGCGTGTTTTCGTGGAAGGTTTCCTTTACCAGCTTTGCCTGCTCCATATCGGGAACGAGCAAGGAAACCGTCAAAATCGGGTGGTCGCCGTCGATAATCGAGCAGGTCACGTTAACACCAATGTCGGTTTGCTCCATTTCGACCTTGTTCTGTGCCTTGCTACGCCTTGTCGCAAGCATTTTGAGTCCGGCTTTAATCGCCTTTTCGCGAACGGTGAAGGGCAAATTCTTATAAAGTTCGTCAATCGCTTCCTTACCCTTTTCGCTGACGGTGTAAAGTTCACCCTCGCCCTCGACACGAATAATGCTTCCGTTATCGGCAAGGTCGCCTATTGCCTGAACCACCTCAAAATAATTTGCAATTTCTTCGTTTATTAAAACCGACAAAATCTTATCCTTCGGAATAGGTTCTTTAAGCGTTGAAAGCAGGTAGCACACCATCTGTCTGACGTGCTGGCTGCTGATAAGTCCGCCGGGCGCAACCCCTGCTGTAAAAGCATCAAGCATTTTTTTGTAACTCCTTTAAAATAAATGTTGACATATCGCGGTCAATTGATTATAATAATTCTTGTCGCGAATATTATTCGCTGATATAGCTCAGAAGGTAGAGCGCATCCTTGGTAAGGATGAGGTCACCAGTTCGACTCTGGTTATCAGCTCCATTTAAACAGTCGTTTTTTAACGGCTGTTTTTTTGTTCTCTCTGGTAAATATGTTAACTCAAAAAAACCTGACTGTCAATGACAAAAATAAGCCACCGAAATAATTTCGGTGGCTTTAATGCTGATGAAAATTATGCAGCCATCTCTGCGATGAGGGCGTCAATGGTCGGCTTGATAGCTGTGTACCAATTATGTGCCATCTTTGCATTTCCGGCAGCTGACGGATGAACGTGGTCGGTTTCGCCGGCCTTCCAGTCGTCAACGACCCAGTCAATTCCCTGCTTTGAGAAGTCAACAAAGGAAACGTTATAGCCATTAAACGCCTTGTCCTCGCAAAGTTCTATAATAAACTCGCGAATCCACTTTACACGGGCACCTTCGGTAACGTAGGTCTTTGCCGTGTCGGTTGACGGAATCGGGTTACCAAGGAAGAGTTTTACGTCAGGATTGTACTGTAAAATTTCCTTGATAAGTGTGCGATAATTCTTTTCGACTTCTTCGTTAAGTTCGTATCCTGCAAGGTCGTTTGTACCAATCATAAGGATAATGATGTCGGGGTCACAAGCCATAGCACCTGCCAAGCTTCCGCGCAAACCACCGATGGTATTACCGCCGTAGCCGTAAAGACGGACAAATCCCTCAGGACAAAGGTCGCTCGGACTTGCATGCGGTCCAACGAAGCAGGTTGTTTCGCCGTAGCCATTGTCGATAAGCTCGTTTGCAAGATAGTTGCGGTAAGCATTTGTCTTCTTATATCCGGCGGTGAGTGAGTCACCGACACACATAATCTTTACACGGCCTGTTGTATCAATATCACAAGCATCTCCCGCCCAAACAGCTTCTGCAAACTCCTCAGTTTCGGCTGTTTCATTTGAGCTGCATGAGCAAACGGAAAGAACCATGAAAACAGTAAGCATTAAAGCAATAACACGTTTCATAATAAAACCTCCAAAATATTATATACCTTATAATTTTATATCATATTCACAAAAAATGCAACAAAAAGCGGTTAATTGATTTATTTTTGTAAATATATACTAATTTAAGGTATGGTTTTTTTATAAAATGACCATTTAAGCCGACAGTTCATCCATTGTGGGTTTTATCGTTTTGAAAATGGTTTTTGCGAATTTTTCCCAACCGGATGCAACGGGATGAACGTGGTCCTCGGGGTTCAAATCCTCGTTTGTGATTCCACTTGATTCGGGGCTCATATCAACCCAAGTAACGTGGGCTCCCGCCTTTGTCTTCTTTTCGCAGATGGCCTTTACGCCCTCGTTAAAGCCGACGTGTTTGAAGGTGTAGCTTCCCGATGCGAATGACGTCGGAGGTGCCGAAGCGCAGAAAAGTCTAACCTCCGGCTTTGCCTTTATGATGAGGTCGACGAGCTCCTCGTACTGTGCCGAAAGCTCCTCTGCCGTGCCCGAATTCATATCGTTTGTGCCAATCATCATTACGATTACGTCACAGTCGAAGCTCATAAACATATTCATATCGTTCTTTATTCCCGACATTCTGTAACCGCCTACACCTGCGTGATTGCGATAATCGTGGTGCATAAATGCAGGTTCAATCTGCCACGGTCCGACAAAATTAAAGTTGTAGCCGTCATTTTTCAACATATCATAAAGATAGCTGCGATAGCCACTGCTGCCCTGGGTTCCCTGTGTCAATGAGTCGCCGAGAAGCATGATGTTAATGCCGTGATTTTCTGATTTGGTATATGGTTTAAGCACGCCTGTTTCCTCCGTTTCCGAAACAGTTGATGTGTCGTTTCCGCCGTCTGAATTTTCATCGTTTGATGCCGCTTTGTCCCCGCAAGCGGATAATAAAACGAGCATCGAAAGCGCCAAAAGTAAAGCTAATATCTTTTTCATATTCCACTCACCTCAATCAACCGTTAACAAATTCGATATTATCGCAGCCCACAAACGCATCGCCCGATGCACCCTTTTCGGCAGGATAAATTACCTTCTTTAACGAGGTGCAGTTTGCGAACGATTTTGATCCGATACCGATACTCTTGCACTTTGAAAAGTCGAGAGTTTGAATGGCTGTGCAGTATCTGAACGACTCTTTTCCGATAGTTGCCAGAGTTTCGCCGCAATTTATCTTTTTAAGCGATGAACAGCCGGTGAAGGCATAGTCGCCTACTCCCGTTGCAAATTCGGGCATTGTAAATTCCTCTAAGCTGGTGCAGTAGAAGAAGGTTTCCTTCGGAATTTCGCCCAGATATTTCGGCAATGATACCTCTTTTAACGATTTGCAGTAGTAGAATACCGACTGAGGAAGATTGGAAACCGAATCGGGAATCATACAGCTTTCGAGCGAGGTACAATGATTAAAAGCATAGCTTCCGAGCGTAACGAGATTTGAAGGAAGCTCAATAGTTTTCAATCCTGTACAGTAGGAAAAGGCAAAGCTACCTATATTAGCCACCGATGAAGGTACCTTTATGCTTTCGATTGTGCTAATGTCGGCAAAGCCGTTATCGCTAATTGCAGTAACAGGAATATCATCAACGCTCGACGGAATTTCAACCTGCTTTTTATTCCCGATATAGCCGACAACCGAAGCATTATTATTACTTATGTAGTAAATAAATTCGCCGTCAGTGTATTCGCCTTCTTCGAGGGCGTTTTCGTCAGGAATAAGGTTATTATCGTCGCGAATGGTAAAGGTGGGCTTTGACGATTCGGGAGTTGACGAGGATTCAACAGTTTCCTCTCCGCCTCCGCACGAAATACACGCCGACATTGTCAGGGCAAAAACGCTCATTAGCGCAGCCCTCTTTATCACATACAATAAAATTGATTTTTTCATTCATTATACCTCCAAGTGAACATATAAAGTGATTTTATCACAATTCATACAATTTTCCAACCGCAAAGAAATACAAATATTACTAAATATTATTGTGCAATTTGGTGTTTTATCTTTTCTTCGTCGGCGGTAACGTAAAGGGTACTGTGCCCTTCGTATATTACCATTCCCGGTCTCGCTCCCGATGGTTTTTTTACCTTTGATGCACGTACGTAATCGACCGGCACCGATGAGGAATGACGCCCTTTTGAATGATATGCGGCAATTTCGGCGGCCTCGACTATGGTCGTGTCGGGGACATCTCCGCCCATAGCGTCGATGATAACGTGGGCTCCGTGAATGTCCTTTGTATGCAGCCAGATGTCAGAGCGCTCGGCCGTTTTCAGCGTCAGAATGTCATTCTGGCGATTGTTTCGACCGACGTATATGTCAAAGCCGTCGCTCGACCTGTAATGATATGGCGGCAAAGCACGATTTTTTTGTTGCTTTTTGGTCGATGCTTGGCGGCGAATGTATCCGCTGTCGGCAAGTTCGGCTCTGATTTCGGCAATATCGCTTTCGCACTCAGCCCTCGACAGCGAGTCAAAGACACTTTCGAGATATACTATCTCCTGCTCGGAATCACTAATCAGCTTTGACAGCATTTCCTCGGCGGTGTGCGCTTTTTTATAATCCTTGAAATACTTTGCGGCATTTTGAGCGGGGGTTAATCGCTCGTCGAGTTTTATTCGCAGGGGTTTGCATTCGGGGTCGTAGTAATTGATGACCTCGCAAACGGTGGCGCCCCTTTCAATCAACCCGATATTTGCTTTTAAAAGTTCGCCGCAAATTCGTAAATCCTCTTTATTTTCACAAGCTTTGAGCTCGGCTCGTTGCTTGTTTATCTTTCGCGAAAGACGCTCGACCGAATTGGTAATCAGCTTCATCAAATCGGCCGTTCTGCGCTTCATATTCTCCTGATGACGACGCTCGGCATAGGAGGAATCTAGCAGATCGCTGAACGAGTCAATGGTCTTGCAATCCGCCATTTTGCCGTACTGGGTAATCGGGATATACGAAAAATCATAGGGGGTTGTACCCGACCTGAGAAGCAGATTCGGTTGACCATTTTCAATGCTCGATTTTACCCTTTCGAGCATACCGATAAGCCGCATATACGCTGTGTCATCGATGGTTTCGGCATCGGCGCTTTCGGTCGCGTAGAAGGCAATTTCACGCGCAACAAGGGGCGACACGCCGTCGAGTAAATTAAGCAATCGATCGGAAATTCGCCCTTGCGCATCGCGGATTTTAGCGGCAACCGCTTTGACATCGGCGGTGATGAGGGATATTTTATTCTGCGACTCGGGGGGCTCATAAATGGCACCCGGCAGAATTATTCGCTTACCAGTTTCGACCGACGTGCGGCGAAGCGCGTCGATTATTCGGTTGCCTTCGAGCAGGATAATATTCGAATTTCGTCCCATTATCTCGATGAGAATTGACACGGTTATTTGGTCGCCGAGCTCGTTATAGGTATCGAAATCAAAGCGCACAACCCTTTCGAGTCCGTCCTGATGCGAGCCGACATATCTCGCTCCTGTGAAATATTTTCGCATCAGCATACAGAACATGGGCGGCTGGGCAGGATTTTCGTAATTTTGGTCGGTGAAATGGACTCGCGGGTCGCTGATTGTGAATATCAGCTTACCCGAAAAGCCGCGCTTGTGCAAGGAAACGATAATCTCATCCCTCGACGGCTGATTCACCTTATCGACGCGTGTTTCGGCGGCAACAAGGTCTATTTCACGTCGCAAATTGTATAAAAAGGCGCCGTCAATCGGCATATTATCATCTCCTTTATATTAAATGTAAGTGTTTGGTCAGATATATTTTGCAGGGTCGATTTCGTTAAGTTCGATTATTTCGAGGTCGCTGAAACGCATGGACAGTCGCTTTACAATTGCCGATTTGACCACCGATTCGGTGACGAAATGTCCACAGGAATAAATGCCGACCGACATTTCCTTTGCGGCAAGATTGATGTGATGCTTTGTTTCGCCCGTGACAAGTGCATCGCAGCCGTTTTCCGCCGCTAAAAAGAGGAATTCTTCACCTGCGCCGCCGCATACTGCGACCTTTTTTATGCTCTTATTCGGTGCAACGTATTTCACCATGCCGCAGCCGAGCTTTCCCTTTAAATATGCGGCAAAGTCGTCGGCAGTCATTTCGGCAATTTCGCCCATTCTCATCATCGGCGCAGTGCCGTCGCCGCTGTCAACCGCGACAACGCCCGAAAGTCCGATTTTTTCGGCGAGGACATCGTTAACTCCGCCGTCAGCCGCGTCGAGATTGGTGTGCATACAAATAGCGGCAATCCCCGACTTTATCAGCATTACAGCAGGGTTATTATTAGCGAGTTTTTTTAGCGGTGAAAAGATTACGGGATGATGCGAAACGATAAGCTCGGCACCCATTTTCTTTGCCGTCAAAATAGTTTCGGGCGTAATATCGAGGCATACTGCTACCTTTTTTACCCCGTCGGTTTCGTTATCGACGAGCAGTCCGACATTGTCAAAATCGAGGGCGGTTTCGGTCGGTGCCCAGTCGGCGAGAAATTCAAATATTTCCTTTTTCGATGCCATAATCATTCACCGAGTCTTTCTTTTATTTTAAATAAGGTTTCTGTGAGTTTGGCGGTTTCGGGATGGTCGCCCTTTGCTTTTTCGAGAGAGGAAAGTCGCCTTTCGATACGTACGATTTGGCGCAGGAAATAATCTCTGCCTTCAACCGAATCGGGCTTTACTTCACCTATGTAGCGATAGTCGTCGGTCGGCTCATAGCCGCCACCCTCATAGCCGCAAAGCATTACGGTATAAAGCCGCTTTGCGTCATAGACGGGTCTTTCATCGCGGATTACAAAGCCATTTCTACACAGATATTCGCGCAAATCCTCCGCCGAAGTCATCGGCTGAAATATGAAGGAATATTTTTTATCCTTTACCCACGGAGATGACGACAAAATCCACGAAATTAGGTCTCCACCCATCCCTGCGATTACAATGTGGTCAACCTCGTCGGGCGAAATTTCTTTCAGTCCGTCGGAAAGTCGCGTTTCGATAACGGCGGAGAGTCCTGCCTTTTCTATATTCTTTTTTGCGCTCGAAAGGGGTCCCTCGCCGATATCGCAGGCAATCACCTTTTTTACCCGATTTTCTTTGACAAGTTCAATCGGCAATATCGCGTGGTCGCACCCTACATCAACGACCAAAGCGCCGCCGCAGACAAAATCCGCGACGGCTCTCAGTCGGGCATTAAGCGCCATGATTATTCCTTTGACGCAAAGAATGCGTTAATCTTTTCAATCATTTCGTCGGCTGAAACATTGTGCACTGCACATGCTTCGCCCAAGCTCTCACCGCGTGATGCGGGACAGCCCAAACAATGCATTCCCATTTCGAGAAAGAATACTGCAGTTTCTCTATCGGCATCGAGAATGTCGCCGATGATTGTATCCTTAGTTACCTTCATTGCTTATTTCCTCCTTGGTATCGACTTTTCCTGTCATGATATTTTTAAATTGCTCTGCGTCCATTTTTTCATTTTCGACGAGATATTTTGCGACCGCATCAAGCTTATCTCTATGCTCGGTGAGAATCTGCTCACCCTTCTTATACGCGGTGGTGATGAGACGGTGAACCTCGGCGTCAATCTTTGCCGCAACCTGCTCGGAGCAGTTGTTTGTCTGACCATAGTCGCGACCGAGGAATACTTCCTCATTCTTGCTACCGTAGAGAATGGGTCCGAGCTCGCCGCTCATACCGAATTTGACAACCATATTTTTAGCCGTCTGGGTTGCGCGTTCGATGTCGTTGGCGGCTCCTGTCGAAACGTCGCCGAATACAATCGATTCGGCAATTCGACCGCCGAGAAGCATAACAAGCTCCTCCTCCATCTCGCTCTGGTAACGCGAAAATTTATCCTCACTCGGAAGCGAAATGGTCATACCGAGGGCTCTACCTCTCGGGATAATTGTAATCTGATGAACTTCGTCCTGGGTCGGCAGATAGTAGCCGGTGATAGCGTGACCTGCTTCGTGATAAGCGGTATTCAGCTTTTCCTTATCCTTCATTATCCAGCTCTTTTTCTCTGCGCCTGCGATAACCTTGATGGTGGCTTCCTCGATGTTTTCCTCGGTAATCGCCTTCTGCCCATTACGGACGGCAAGCAACGCCGCTTCGTTGAGCAGATTTTCGAGGTCGGCTCCGGTAAATCCTGCCGTTGCCTTTGCAATCGTTTTGAGTTCGACGTCGGGGCCGAGCGGCTTTCCTCTGGCGTGAACCTTGAGTATCTCCTCGCGTCCCTTTACGTCGGGGTAGTTAACAGTGATTTGACGGTCGAAACGTCCCGGACGGAGCAACGCCTTGTCCAGAATGTCGGGACGGTTGGTGGCGGCGATGATGATAACACCCTGATTTACGCCAAAGCCGTCCATTTCTACGAGTAACTGATTAAGCGTCTGCTCACGTTCGTCGTGACCGCCGCCGAGACCTGCGCCTCGCTGACGTCCTACGGCGTCAATTTCGTCGATAAAGATGATTGCGGGTGAGTTTTTCTTTGCCTGGTCGAAAAGGTCACGTACACGCGATGCACCTACACCGACAAACATTTCGACAAAGTCGGAACCCGAAATTGAGAAGAAGGGCACTCCTGCTTCACCTGCAACGGCTCTTGCAAGGAGGGTTTTACCCGTTCCGGGAGGGCCTACGAGAAGCACGCCCTTCGGAATTCTTGCGCCCATATCGTTAAACTTTTTAGGATTCTTTAAGAATTCGACAAGCTCCTCGAGCTCTGCCTTTTCCTCGTCGGCACCTGCAACGTCGGTAAACATGGTCTTTCGTCCGTCGTCGGTTAGCTTCTTTGCCTTTGCCTTTCCGAAGCCCATTGTCGAGTCGCCGCCCATCATTTTTCCCATTCTCTTTGACATAAAGAAGAAGAAAAATACTATCAGCGCTACTGTGAGCAGGGTCGGCAGGAAGGAAACTATCCATGAACCCTCGTTGCCGGGAAGATAGTTGTATTCGATTTTGTCCTTTTTCTCGGCCGTTTTATTATGCTCAACGAGATATTCGTTTATATCATTGTAAAATATTTGAGAATCGGGGACGGTGTATTTGTATGTTTTATTATCCGAGCGCTGCTTATAGGTCAGCTCGCGGCTGGTTATATTCAGCTCGAATTCGGATATTTCGTTTGCATAAAATTTTTCGACGATGGCAGAATAATTCTGCTTATCGACCGTCTTATTCACATTGATAACGGCAAAAATGCAAACGAAAATGAGTATCGGAATTAAAATAACCAAAAGGGTATTTCGTACATTCTTTTTCAAAAAAACATCTCCTTAAAAAAATAGGTTATATCCTCGCAATTACTTTTCGTAAACCGACGGTTTTAACACGCCGAGATAGGGCAAATTGCGGTATTTTTCATCATAATCGAGTCCGTAGCCGACAACAAATTCATCGGGTACGTCAGCACCGACATAGTCGGCGATAATATTCGCCTTTCTGCGAGCAGGTTTATCGAGGAAGGTGCATATTTTTACGCTCTTTGGATTTCTGGTGAGCAAAATTTCCTTGATATTGCTGAGGGTGACTCCCGAATCGAGAATATCCTCGACAAGCAAAAGGTCAAATCCGTTAAGGTCAATATCGAGGTCCTTTATAATCTTTACCCTGCCTGAGCTTTCTGTGCCCGAGCCGTAGGACGAAACACACATAAAATCGATTTGGCAATTGATATCAATGGCTCTCATAAGGTCGGCCATAAACACGACCGAACCCTTTAACACGCTAACCATAAGCAAATTTTTACCCTTATAGTCTTTGCTTATTTTTGCTCCTAAGTCCTTAATTATTTCGGCAATTTCTTCTTCCGAAAGCAGCACCTTTAAAATATCTTCCTTCATTTTTCAACAACCCCCGAAATTTTTAAAATATTTTTTGTTTTTTCATCAACGGCTACCCTTTCGTCAGGGCCAACGTCATAAATCCATATTACACCCTTTTCGTCGGCTAAAATCGGTAAGCTGTCACGCTTTTCTAGATCGATTTTTAGCTCGCAAAAGAGTTTTTTGACGCTTTTTCGAGGGCGTTTTTTGAGCCGTATGCTGTCGCCCGATTTTCTCGCGCGAAGAACTGGCTCTCCCTCTATTTTATCATAATCAATCAAATTTTTTGCTAATAAATTATTAACTTTATCGGCCGAAATCAGCTCACTTTGGAGCGAAATTTCGCCAAATGTCACGCTTTTGTTAACAAAGTCATAACACGATGTGACGGTAATGTTTGTTGTTTCTTTGCCGAAAATGGTCAGTCGGTTGCCCTTCACCTCAGCGAAAAGTCCGCCGTTTAATTGGCATTTGCCCTTTTTATCCTTGATAAGCTTCACAACCGAACCGATATGCTCGCTGTCGGGCATTGAATCGTTTTCGTTAAGTATAATACAAACCGCCCTGGTCAGCACCGAAATATGCAAATTGGCTAGTCGGTCGGCGTCATACCCTTTGTCCGATTTTGCCATCTCCAACGCGTCGAAAGCGAGGTCGTCAAGCAGGTCGTTCACGTCATTCATTACCGATGTAAAGCGGTAAAAGCTATCCCCTGCCGCCGAATTTATCTCCTTTAAAACGGGGATAACATTATGACGGATTCGATTTCGCGTATAGTCGTCGGTCAGATTACTGCTATCGGTGACAAAGGAAAGTCCGTTTTTTTCGCAATAATCCTCGATTTCATCACGCGAACACATAATCAGCGGTCGAATGATATTATCCCTAACGGGAGGGATTCCGCAGCCGCCCTTTATTCCCGAGCCGCGTGTGAGATTGAAAATCACCGTTTCGATATTATCGTCGGCCGAATGGGCTGTTGCGATTTTACCCTTTGCGTTTCTTTGCAAAAAGTCGTATCTCACCCGTCGGGCGCATTCCTCGATGCCTTCGCCCTTTTTAGCCAGTGACGTAATGTCGGCGGATTCGCAAACAAGCTCGACGCCTAATTCGTCGCACATTTTTCGCACAAATTGCTCGTCGCGGTCGGATTCGTCACCGCGCAATTTATGGTTAAGATGGGCGGCGGTTATTTTAAGCGAATATTTTTCGCCAAGCTGAACGAGTGCGTGTAAAAGCGCGGTGGAATCGGCTCCGCCCGAAAGGGCTACCGTTATGCTGTCGCCCTTTTGAAAAAGGTTGTATCGTTCTACCGCCTTTTCGATTTTATTCAACATTGGTTGCCACCGAAGTAAATCGGGTATGCTCGCCGTCCCAGTACAGCGGAACGTCACCCGTGCGTCCATGACGATTCTTTGCTACGATGCAGGTCGCCTTATGCTCGTCAACATACTGCTCGGGGTCATTCTTTTCGGTGTCGTAATAATGCTCACGATAGAGGAAAAGAACAATGTCGGCATCCTGTTCGATTGAGCCCGAATCTCGTAAGCTTGCAAGTCCGGGACGATGATTCTTTTTATCAGGACCTTCACCGCCACGGTTTAGCTGGGCGGCACAGATAATGGGAACGTTAAGTTCCTTTGCCATATTCTTTAAATTCTGGGTAATGTCGCCGATGATTTGTGCCTGATTATCCGTCTTTTTGGTCGATGCCATGAGTCCGAGATAGTCAATAATTACGAGGTCAACCTTGTCCATTCGGCGCAGCTTTGCCTTCATTTCATTTACTGTGATTCGTGTGGTTTGGTCAACGTAAATCTCCGCCTTTGACAGAATTTCGGTCGCCTGAACAAGATTTGTCCATTCGCTGCCCTCAATCTTTCCCGTGCGGAGCTTTTCGCTCGAAATACACGCCTCTGCCGAAAGAAGTCGCTGTGCAAGCTGGTCACGCGTCATTTCGAGTGAGAAGAAACAAACCGTCTTTTTCTCCTTCAACGCGACGTGACGGGCGATATTAAGAGCAAATGACGTTTTACCCATACCGGGTCGAGCGCCGAGAATAATCAGGTCGCTCTTATTCAGCCCCGTGAGCATATCATCAAGTGCATTTATTCCGCAAGGAATTCCGACATAGTCACCGCGAGTTTCCTCGTTATTGAGGCA
This sequence comes from Clostridia bacterium, assembly GCA_017399535.1. Taxonomy (GTDB): domain Bacteria; phylum Bacillota; class Clostridia; order Oscillospirales; family Acutalibacteraceae; genus UMGS1976. Next base: position 51,081 of record JAFQBX010000005.1, read on the forward strand.
GTCGATTCGGTGAATGGTTTCGTTACGGAGTACGTCGCGAATATGGACGAGACCCGAGGTTTCTCTGCCCTTTCGGATATTATAAATATTCTCCTCTGCTCGTTCGATAAGCTGTGTTGAAGTACCCGCGTTATCCTCAATATCGGCGAGAATTGTTTGTGCCGCCTGCATAAGTGAACGGGTATAATATTTTTCCTTTACGATAGAGATATAGGCGTCCAAATTAGCGGCAGTGGGTACCAGCTGAACAAGCTGGGTGATATACGCCTTTCCGCCGGCGTCGTCATATACTCCGCGTTCCTTTAACTCGTTTAAAACTGTTACGGGGTCGATAACCCTATTGAGCGCGTACATATCCGACAGAACATTATAAATTTCCTGATGCTGATGTATGTAAAAATGCTCTGTTTTAATACTTCCGCTGAGCTTGTCCATACTTTCGGGTGCAATAAGCACCGATCCAAGTATAGATTGCTCCGCTTCTGCGCTGAATGGGGTGATATTGTTGCCCAGTAAATCAAAATTACGATTGTCAGACATAATAAACCTCTGAAATAATTTATTTATACTCAAAGATGGGTGTGCTATTTTTACGCTACTACTACGCTTACGGTGATCTGCGCTACAATGCCGTTATACAGCTTTACGTCGGCAGAATATTCTCCTGCCGCCTTTATGTCGTTTACCGAAATCTTTCTCTTGTCAACGTCGACGGCAAACTGCTTCTTTATCTCGTCGGCGATTTCCTTTGACGTGATTGCGCCGTAAAGCTTGCCCGATGCGCCTGCCTTCGCCTTTATAGTCACCGTCTGCTTATTGATTTTGTCGCAGATTGCCTGTGCCGCCTTTTTATCCTCGGCGATGTGAAACGCCTTTGATTCCTCGCGGTTTTTAAGCTCGGTCATCGCCTGAGCGTCGGCATTTATTGCTAAATTACGCGGAAAGAGAAAGTTACGCGCATAGCCGTCGGATACGGTGACCATCTCGCCTTTTTTGCCCTTTCCCTTTACGTCTGCTGTAAGTATAACCTTCATAAGTATTTTTCTCCTTGAAACTGATTATTTTTGTTCCTCGCGGTATTTATCGATTGCCGCTGCAAGCTGTCGCACCGCGTCGTCCATATCACAATCGGCAAGCTGAGCCGCCGCCATTGTCAAGTGACCGCCACCGCCGAGCGTTTCCATTATAAGCTGTACGTTTATTACCCCTAATGAACGGGCGGAAACATTGATTATATCGCCCGAATGGAATAAAACGAATGAAGCGTGAACGCCGTTTATTCCGAGCATTTCGTCGGCTGCCTGAGATGCCGCTATGCGAATATCCTTGTCGCGTGACTCGGTTCGCGAAATGGCGCAGTCGCCGTAAACGTGGGCATCAGCAATAATCGCGGCTCGTTCCTTATACACGTTAAAGCCACTTTTAAAAAAGCCCTTTACCGTGACGGTTGAGGCGCCGCAATTACGTAAAAATGCCGCCGCTTCGAAGGTTCGCGCCCCTGCGTGAAGGACAAAGTTGCGTGTATCGAGCATTATTCCCGAAAGTAGTGCCTCTGCTTCGACCTTTCCTATACGCGGCTGAATGTACTGCACAAGCTCGCTGACAAGCTCGCAGGCACTCGACGCATACGGGTCGTGATAGAATATAACCGCATTGTCAATGTAATCAACCGTCTTTCTATGATGGTCGATGATGACGGTTTCGGTACAAGAATCGTACAGTTCGGGGCAATCGAGGAAGCTCCGTCTATGCGTGTCACAGATGATAAGCATGGTCTTTTTGGTAACCATTGCAAGTGCCTGTTCGGGCGAAATTACGCAACCCTCGTCTCCATTTTCTTCGACATAATCAATGAGCTGGGTGCAGAGAGCGGTTTCGCGATTGACTACAACGTTCGCCTCCTTGCCCATTGCGGTAATTGCGCTATACATTCCGTAGCAGGAGCCGAAGCTGTCCAAATCGGCAAATCGGTGACCGACCAAAAGCACTCGGTCGGTATCGGCGATAAGCTCCCTTAACGCCGAGGCGACAATTCGTGTACGTACCCTCGTTCTCTTTGACGAGGTTGAGGATGCGCCGCCGAAAAATTCGTAATCGTCATCCGTCTTTACCGCCGCCTGATCGCCGCCGCGTCCGAGCGCCATATCAAGCGCCTGACGGGCAATATCCTCGCATTCGAGTACACTTTCGCTTCCGTGACCGACACCAATCGAAAGTGTCGCATATCCCCTTTCGCCAAAGTCGATTGAACGCACCTCTTTGAGAATGTCAAACCTTTCGCCAATGGCTAACGAAAGAAAATATTCGTCGGTAACAAGGAGGTAGCTATCGGTCGAAAGCTTGTAGTACATACAGCCAAGCTTTGCCGCATAGTCCTCGATTTTTTTACTTATCGCAGAAACAATTTCCGCCTTTTCACTATCTCTTGCTCCGCGCTGAAGCTCCTCTAAATTGTCAATGGTGACGAGCATTACAACGGGTAAATTGTCGTTATATCGCTTTACCAAATTTTCGTACTCTGTCATATCGACAAAGTAAAGTATCATTCCGCCGTCATACGCCTTTGACCCGTAAACGCGGTAAAATTTATCGTCAAGGGCTATATCGACAAAGCCGTTTTTGACGCATTTCAGTTGCTCGGGCGTTATGATAAGGTCGGCTCCACAGCCGTAAATATCCCTACCCTGCGAAATATCGTTGCGAAATGCGGAATTGTACCAAATTATTTCGTCATCCTTTATCACGAGAGCAGGCATACGAAGCCGCTCCATAAGCTTTGACCTTCCGCCCGTTTGCCTTTCGACCAGGTCGATAAACTGCTTTAAATGATTCTGGCGATTGATATAAATTACGAAAAAAGCAACAGCACAGCCGATGGTCAAAATGAGCCCGACGATTGCCGCCGTTTTACTGTATATGCCGACAAAAAGCGACATTATCAGCATCAGCCCTGTTAAAGCCGCTACTGTGATAACAAACGCTTGTTTGAACTTTTTCATATCCCTTTCGCCTCCCTTTTTTCTCTTTAAATAGGTTGAACGAGTGAAATTTATAAAATAAACTAGATTTCCATTATGATTGGCAAAATCATGGGTGAACGCTTTGTCTTTTCGTACAAATAGCGTGAAAGCTCGTCTCTCACCTTTTGCTTAATGGTAGGCCAATCACGTCCCCGATAGGAATCGAGCACATTGCAGATAACCCGTCTTGCCTCGTCGATGAGTTCCTCCGATTCGCGAACATAGACAAATCCGCGCGTGACGATGTCGGGTCCTGCCAGAATATCGCCCGAAACGCTGTCAATCGTCATTACCGCAACTATAAGTCCGTCCTCGGCGAGATGCTTTCTGTCCTTTAATACGATATTGCCGACGTCACCTACTCCGTAGCCGTCAACCAGCATTCTGCCCGAAGGTACCGAGCCGATAATCTTTACCCCCGACTCGCTAACCTCGACGACGTTGCCGATTTGAGCAATAACGATATTCTTTTTATCCATTCCCATCGACTGCGCGATTTTTGCATTCTTGACCAGATGCTTATACTCGCCGTGAAGGGGCATATAATATTTCGGCTTTGTAAGTGTTTGAATGAGCTTTATCTCCTCGGCGCAGGCGTGACCCGAAACGTGAACGTCGTACATTCTTTCGTATATAACCTCGGCGCCCTGCTTCATAAGCTCGTTTACTACCCTTGATACCGTTTTTTCATTTCCCGGGATGGGAGTTGCCGAAATTATGATGAGGTCGCTCGGTCCGATATCAACGTTTCTGTGGTCGGAAAATGCCATTCTGTGAAGCGCCGACATGGGCTCACCCTGTGAGCCGGTGGTGATTATTACGATCTCCTCGGGACGATACTTTCGTATCATGTCGATACTGATAAGCACGCCGTCGGGTACGTTGAGATAACCAAGCTCGCTCGCAACCGATACAACGTTTATCATACTTCTGCCGAGAACGGCTACCTTTCGCTTGCAACGAACCGCCTCGTCGATTATCTGCTGAATTCGGTGAATATTCGACGAAAAGGTCGCTACGATAATGCGCTTGTTAGACGCGTGTGAAAAGAGATTCTCGAATGTTCCGCCGACAACCCTTTCGCTCGGGGTAAAGCCGGGACGCTCCGCATTGGTCGAATCGACGAGCAGCATTGTGACCCCTTGCTTACCGAGTTCGCTCAGTCGGGCAAGATTCATTACGTCGCCGTCAATTGGCGTTGAATCAATCTTAAAATCTCCGGTATGAACATACACACCGCCCGGGCAGCTTATCGCAAAACCGACCGCATCGGGAATCGAATGATTTACGTGGATAAATTCGACGTCGAAGCAACCCGCTTTTACGTGGTCGGAGGGACTGCATACGCGAAGGTCGCCCTGAATTCCGTGTTCCTTTAACTTACCCTCGACCAAGCCGAGTGTGAGTCGGGTACCGTAAATGGGAAGCGATACCTCCTTTAACAGATACGGGATTGCGCCGATATGGTCCTCGTGTCCGTGGGTGATAAAAAGACCCTTTACCCTATCGATATTCTTGACAATATAGCTGAAATCGGGGATAACAATGTCTATTCCAGGCAGATCATCATCGGGGAAAGCCATTCCGCAATCGACGATAATGATATCCTCGCCGCATTCATAGAGGGTGATATTCTTTCCGATTTCTTCAAGTCCGCCAAGCGAAATGATGCGGACGGGCTGGGTAATCTTATTCTTTGTTTTGCCACCCGACTTTTTAGAAGTGGTTGATTTATTCGATTTTGTCGATTTTTTGGTTTCTTGCTTCTTTGATGAATTGGATTTTTGCGATTTTGACTTTTCGGATTTTTTAGCCCCGGATTTTTTCGATTTTTGGGGCTTTTCGGGCGTAATCTTTCCGTAAATTGCGGTGTCGCTTATTTCTGCTGCCGCTTTTTTAAGCTCGTTTTTGCCCTTTGACTTGTTTTTTTGATTTTTATTTGTGCCGTTTGTGTTACGGCTGCGCTTTGTTTCCTTATTCTGTTGCGCCATATAATTCTCCTTTTCTGTCGCTGTGCCGACCGATAAAATAATATGCACAGTTGATACTTTCGTATGTATTGGGCGTTTTTCAGCCCTCTGTTATTCGTCAATAACGTAGTTGCTTTTTTTGCTCCCGAATAATTGTATTTAAATAATATATAATGCTATTACCCCTATTTTGATATTATATTGTACTCTATATATCTAACATTGTCAAGAAAAGCACCTTCTTTTTTAACAAAATTATCCTTCATCGTCTATTATTGCTTAAGGCGGCAAATTTTAATCAAACGAATGACGCTTTTTGCGCCGACGAATTGCTTTTTTGCGGTATTGCCAAGAGAATAAAATTAGTGTATAATTAAATATTATATCTACTTTGGAGTGTCATTTATGATATCGAAGCTATACAGCATAGGCGTTTTTGGCATAGAAACATTCACGGTCGAGGTCGAAGCCGATATTTCGGTAGGTTTGCCCGGATTTGACATCGTCGGTCTGCCCGATACGGCGGTAAAGGAATCACGCGGTCGAGTTCGCTCGTCGGCGAAAAACTGCGGTCTCGAATTTCCCGTCAGCCGAGTGACCGTCAACCTTGCCCCTGCCGACGTGAAAAAAGAGGGTGCCATTTATGACCTTCCCGTACTGATGGCAATTCTTTCGGCGGCAGGTCAGATTTCGGCCGACCTCAGCGACACCGCCTTCATCGGCGAGCTTAGCTTAACGGGTGAAATACGTCCCGTTTGCGGACTTCTCGCCATGGCAATCCACGCGAAAAACAGCGGTTTCAAGCGCTTTTTTATACCAAAGGGAAATGCCGCCGAGGCATCGGCCGTCAGCGGAATCGACATCATCCCCGTGTCCAATCTGGTCGAGCTTATGGAGGCACTCGTCGGCACGAGAGATATTCCTCCAGTAAAGCCCGAGGACTATCCCGATACGTTGGTCGAGGACTATCCCGACTTTGCCGACGTTAAGGGGCAACACGCCGCTAAATCCGCCATCGAAACGGCTGCGGCAGGCGGTCACAATATCCTGCTCATAGGACCTCCTGGCTCGGGTAAAAGTATGCTCGCAAAGCGCATACCGTCAATTTTGCCCGAAATGACCTTTGACGAGCAGATCGAAACGACAAAAATTCATTCCATCGCAGGGGTTTTGCCGAGTGGAGTGCGACTGATACGCAATCGTCCCTTCCGCTCGCCCCATCATACGATTTCGCCGGCAGGACTTTCGGGTGGCGGTACAATTCCGCGACCGGGCGAAATTTCACTTGCTCACGGAGGCGTTCTTTTCCTCGACGAATTGCCCGAATTTTCGCGAACATCACTCGAGGTTTTACGTCAGCCACTCGAAGATGGAAAGGTGCATATTACCCGAGTTGCCGGCTCACTCAGCTATAATTGCTCGTTTATGCTCGTTGCGGCAATGAACCCTTGTCCCTGCGGCTATTACGGTCATCCATCAAAGGAATGCACCTGCTCACAGCGGTCGGTGTCGAGCTATCTCGGACGAATTTCGGGTCCCCTACTCGACCGAATGGACCTGCATATCGAGGTGCCGCCGGTAGATTTTGATTCGCTGAATGATTCGTCGCGAGGCGAAAGCTCGGCTCAAATCAGAGCACGTGTGAACAAAGCGAGAAAAATTCAGCAGCAGCGATTTGAGGGCACATCCGTCACCTGTAACGCGCGAATGAACTCAAAAATGCTGAACGAATACTGCCAAATGACCGACGATGCAAAAAGGTCGCTCAAAGCCGCCTTTGAAAAGCTGGATATGTCGGCTCGAACATACGACAGAATACTCAAAGTGGCTCGTACGGTAGCCGATATTGATTCGAGTGATGTCATCACCTCGGCTCATATTATGCAGGCGGTACGCTTCCGCAGCTTAGACAGAAAATACTGGAATCACGGATAACTTTTTAAGGAGAAAAAATGGATAAAATCAAGGTTTTGGTTGCTATGAGCGGCGGCGTTGATTCCTCCGCGGCCGCCGCACTTTTAATCGAACAGGGATATGCCGTTTCGGGCGCTACAATGCAAATCTGGAGCGAGGACGAAATCAGCCGCGGCATTGGCTCAAATGAAGCTGTTACCGATGCAAAAAAGGTAGCGGCTCAGCTCGGAATTGAGCATTTCACCTTTGATTTTAGCGCGGAATTTAAGGAAAACGTTATTGCTCCTTTTATCAGCGATTACCTTTCGGGGCGGACGCCCAACCCCTGCATTTTCTGTAACAAAAGTATGAAGTTTGGGCTTTTTTTCGAAAGGGCTCTCGAAATGGGATTTGACTACATTGCAACGGGTCATTACGCGACCATTTTTGAGGACGAGGACGGCTATCATTTATCACGTTCGGCATTCGACAGCAAGGACCAAACCTACGTGCTTTATAACATGAATCAGCATATTTTATCCCACCTTTTGCTCCCTGTCGGAAACATGGAAAAAAGTGAAATCAGAGCGTATGCCGAAAGGGCGGGAATCGAGGTTGCAAACAAGCCCGATTCGCAGGAAATTTGCTTCATCTCGGATGACGACTATGCCCGATATATCAAGGAAAACAGCGACTACGAGGACAAAATCGGCGACTTTATCGACCATAAAAGCGGTGGCATTTTAGGCAAGCATAAAGGCATAATTCACTACACAATCGGTCAGCGAAAAGGGCTCGGAATTGCCCTCGGCGAGCCGCGATTTGTCACCCAAATTGATGCCGAAAACAACCGAGTTATCCTCGGCTCGAACGAGGACACCTTTTGCTCGTCGCTTATTGCCGAAAGGGTGAATTTTATAAGCGGAAATTCCCTTTTATCCCCTGCACGTTTTACGGCAAAAACGAGGTATAGCGCAAAGCCCTCCGACTGCATCGTCACCCCCCTCGAAAATGGGCTTTTCAGCGTCAAATTTGATAGTCCCGTCAGGGCGATTACTCCCGGTCAATCGGTAGTTTTTTATAACGAAAATGAGGTTGTCGGCGGCGGAATTATATTAAAGCGCGATTGACAAAACAAATTGACGGTTGTATAATGTAAGAACAACATTGTTTACGGAGTAAAAAATGTATAAAACTCATAAGCCCAGCGACTCTCTTCTGGAAATAATGAAAAAACATAACATTGCGGCCGACGAAATCCTTACTGTAACATGTACGGATCTTTCTCTCGACTGCAATTTTATTTTTAGCTGGCTCGTTTTGACCAAAAAACGGGTCTGTTTTCTTTACTCAAGCGCGGTAAAAAATGATATTGACCATTCGCAAGGACTCGACGGTCGAAACGATGTGCCAAGCGACGTTACGGTCGAATTTTTTGACCTTGACGAGATTGATTTTATCGAAATTTCGCATATTGCGGCGGGTGGAATTATCAGCGTAGTTGCCGATGGCAAGGCGAAGAAATTATGTGCCGCAAGTGCCACCTGTCTGAAGGGTGCATTCGCCTTTTCACAATGCGTAAACCTCGCGAAAAATAACGAATTTGAACAGATAAACGAGCTGTTTAGCGAGGGTAAAAAGGCCAAAGAGGTGTGCAAAAAATGCGGTACCCCTTTTAAAGATTACGGAAATAGAATTTGCCCAAAATGTCACGGCAAGGTGCCGTCGTTGGTTCGTCTTTTTAAATACTTTATTCCATATAAAGCGGCGGTTTTCACGGTACTGCTTTGCGTTGGGCTAACCAGCTCACTTAGTCTCGTTTCGCCCTATCTCAGCGGAACGGTGCTTTACGGTCAAATACTCGAAAACAAGCTTGGTGTGACCGAGCTTTTCGGCGAGGGATTCAAGGTTGCAACCGCGCTGCTGATTATTGCAGTGACCATCTTTTTGACAAAGGTTATCGGTCAGGCACTTTCGGCAATTCAGAATATATCGGTGGCAAAAATTGTACCCTACGTCGTAAACGAGATTAAAACGGGCGTTTTTAACGTTATGAGCAAGCTGTCGCTCGGCTTTTTTCAAAAACGAGAAACGGGCGGACTGATGACAAGGGTGCTTGACGACGCCGAACAGGTCACAAACGTATTTATCGAGGACGTTCCGCGGCTGATGGTTGACTGTATCACAATTATCGGTGTCGCCGTCGCTGTATTTGCAATAAGCTGGCCGGTTGCCGTTGCGGCGCTCATATTCATCCCGCTATCGAGCTTAATTACCGTTCGCGTACTGCCCAAATTGCACGTATTTTTTAATAAAAAATTTACCGCTTCACGCAATATGAATTCGCATATAAACGATAATTTAACGGGCGCCCGAGTTGTACGCGCATTCGGTCAGCAGGAATCCGAAACCGAGCGTTTCCAATCCCTTAACGAGAATGTTAAGGGAGCGGAATACAACATTGTCAGCGTGCAAAACGAGCTTTATGCCGCATATCACCTCGTCCAGAATGTCGGCGTTTTTGCCGTATGGGGTCTCGGCTCGTTTATGATAATGAAAAGCTTTGACTTTAACTACGCCGATATTATTACGCTAATCGGTTATATCGGAATGCTGAACGGACCGGTAAATAATATTTCAAAGGCGCTCCGCCAATGCGCAAACTGCTTAAACAGCGCACAAAGAATATTCGAAATTCTCGATTCCACCCCCGACGTTATCGAGGCAGAGAATCCCGTTTCTGCCGAAAACATAGAGGGTGGCATAAAGGTCGAAAATGTCACCTTTGGCTATGACAAGGACAGACCGGTGCTGAATAACCTGAGCTTCGAAATCGAAGCGGGTAAAATGCTGGGCGTTGTAGGTCGCTCGGGAGCAGGAAAAACCACGCTGCTCTGTCTTCTCTCGCGACTGTATGACGCCGACGAGGGTAATATTTACATAGACGGCGTTAATATCCGCGACTATAACCTCCGCGAACTGCACCGAAAGGTTGCAGTGGTGTCGCAGGAAACACATATCTTTATGGGCACGGTTGCCGAAAATATCGCATATTCAAACCCCGATATTCCGCGGGATAAAATTATCGACGCGGCAAGGGCGGCGAGTGCGCATGACTTTATCATAAAACTGCCCGACGGATACGATACGGTTATCGGCTCGGCAGGACGCGAGCTTTCGGGCGGTGAAAGACAGCGAATTTCGATTGCACGTGCAATTCTCGCCGACCCGAAAATACTTATTTTAGACGAAGCGACCGCTTCGATGGACACCGAAACCGAGCAAAGTATTCAGCAGTCGCTCGAAAAACTTGCAAAGGGACGTACGACCATTTCGGTTGCACACCGACTTTCTACCCTGCGCAACGCCGACAAGCTGATTGTAATCGAAAACGGATTTTTAGAGGAGTACGGCACTCACGAGGAGCTGCTCGCTAAAAAAGGAATATACCATCACCTTGCCGAATTGCAGGGCAAGGCACTGACGATAAAAGGAGATGAAGCCAAATGGTCGAGAGAGAACTTTTCACCGAGAGGACCACACCCGATGGGACCGCCACCGATGCCGCGAGGTCAGGGACCGCGAGGACCAATACCGCGAGGACCGATGATGTAGCTGAAATTTGCTACCTTGACGATAAAAACGCGCATTTTTCGCTTAATGAAGGCGGATTTATTTCGCTCGACTTTAACGGTACAAAATATGACCGAGTGCTGATTTTCAGGGCATTCCCCTTTTCAGAAGCGAATCAGTTTCTGTCGGTCAGAGAGTCGGTTGGACGAAACGCTGAAATCGGAATTATTAAGAATTTGGACGACATAGCCGAGAATGAACGCGAGATTATTCTACGCGACCTCAAACTGCGCTATTTTTTGCCGAAAATCAAGAATATTCGCAGTATAAAATCCGAGCATGGACATTCGACCTTTTGGGTTGTGACCGATTACGGTACCATACGCTTTATCGTGCGTAGTTCGGGTGATGCTGTGACTCGACTGAGCGACAGTCGGCTCATTTTTACCGACGTTGACGGCAACCGATTCGAAATTGAGGATATTAACAAATTAAGCAACGTCGAAATCAAGAGAATCAACCTATTTCTGTAACCGAAAGGATAAATCCATGAAGCTGTTGTTTGAGCTGCCCGAGGGATATAAAAAGCATCTCGGCAGCGACGAGCAAATTAAATACTGTGCGCCATTCGATATCGGTGCCGACGGAAAAGCTGTCTATGATGGCTTTGTCGCCGTTACCGAAAGACGAATTATCGTATTTGAGGGTGACGGTCAGCCGATGGTTTATCCCTTTGACGAGATTGAGGGAGTTAAGTATCAATCATTCATCGGCTGTGGTGCCTTTTCGGTAATAAAGGGCGGCAAATACATACGCGTTGCAAGTTTTTCGATGCGGCACACACTGCGCTTTTCGTACATTGTAAAAGGGACAAAGGTGCTTCTGCGCGGTGAAAACGAGCCGATTACAAGCCATGAAAAAGAGACCACCTGCCTCAAATGCGGTAGTCCCCTTCGCGGCTCCTCCACCTGCACCAAATGCGACGGCAAAAACGTTTCGTTGAGACGATTTAAGCAGCTTTGCAGTCCGTATATTTGGCGGCTGATATTCATTTCGTTCGTTATGGTGTTGGTTTCTGCCTGCTCACTTTATACCCAGTCGGTTCAGCAGCAATTTATCGACAATACGCTACGAAATCCATCACCCGACAAAATGAACAAGGTGGTCATTTTTGTAATAACCATGCTGCTGCTCACGCTGTTTAACGTTGCGGTGACAATTTATAAAAACGTGCTTTGCGTCAAACTCGGAACAAAAATCAGTATGGATTTGCGTAGCCGCGTTTTTGATAAAATTCAGCAGCTTTCGATGTCGTTTATTAACCAAAAGCGACCGGGCGAACTGATGAACAGGGTGACGAGCGACACCTCGTCCATTCGCGAATTTATGGAACACGCTTTCGGTAACCTGTTTTCCAACCTATTTTCGATGATTGGCGCAGGTGCGCTGATGCTTATCATAAACTGGAAGCTTGCTCTGCTTTCGATTGCGTTTGTGCCGATTTGTCTGATTGTGACAAAGGCGTTTAATAGAAAAATGCATTCCATTTTCCGCTCGCAAGCCAATAAAAACGATAATCTCAAAAGCGGTCTCAACGACATTCTGAACGGAATAAAGGTGGTCAAAAACTATGGCCGCGAGGAAGAAGAATCGGCTAAATTTAAAAAGATGTCAAAGGCGTTTGCCGATATTCAGTATAAGAATGAAACGTTTTGGGCTATCCTTTTCCCCTTCCTCACGCTTACCATGGGACTCGGACTCAACTTTATTACATATTTCGGCGGAATTAGCGTACTGGGCAAGACAATGACGGCAGGTCAGCTTATGCAGTTTACCGCCTATGCGACCATGCTGTATTCGCCGCTTAACTGGATGATCAGCTTACCGAGAATGATTATGCGAATGCTCATTTCGGTTGACAGAATTTTCGACATTCTAGACGAGGAGTCCGAGCTTGACAGCGTCGGAAGCGTTAAAAAAGAGATTGACGGAAACGTGGAATTTAGGAACGTCACCTTTGGCTACAATGCCTGCGATATAGTTCTCGAGGACATAAATCTTTCGGTCAAAAAGGGTGAAATGATAGGACTCGTCGGTGCTTCGGGTGTAGGAAAATCGACCATGATTAACCTCCTTATGCGGCTGTATGACGTGAACGACGGTCAAATTCTCATCGACGGCATTGACATTCGCGAATTCGACTCGCAGTCACTTCATTCTCAGATGGGCGTCGTTTTGCAAGAGACCTTTTTGTTCGCGGGTAGTATTATGAATAATATCCGCTATGCAAAGCCCGACGCGTCATACGAAGAAATTGTCCGTGCGGCAAAAATAGCCAATGCACACGATTTTATTTGCCGTCTCGACGACGGATACGATACCTTTATCGGCTCAAACGGAATGACCCTTTCGGGCGGCGAAAGACAGCGAATCGCAATAGCCCGAGCCGTACTTGCCAATCCGAAAATACTCATTCTCGACGAGGCGACAAGTTCGCTCGACAGCGAGAGCGAATATATGGTGCAGGAAGCGATTGAGCGACTGACGAGCGAGCGTACAACCTTTGCCATAGCCCACCGTCTGTCCACACTCCGTCACGCCGACCGACTGGTAGTTATCGGTCGCGACCATCATGTCGAAGAGGTCGGCACACACGACGAGCTTATGGCGAAAAAGGGCACCTACTACGGACTCGTTACAGCGCAAAAATCGCTGTTCAAGGTGAAAACAGAGATAGAATAATAGTTTTTTTTGCTGGTGTTATTATGGTTTCATTTTTGATTGCAATAATTTATGTAGCATTTATCAGCTTAGGGTTGCCCGACTCGATGCTCGGTGCCGCTTGGCCGGTAATGCACGGCGAAATTGGCGCCGACCTTTCGTATGCGGGAATAATCACCATGATTATTTCGGTAGGCACAATTATATCGAGTTTGCTTTCCGACCGACTGACACGAAAATTCAGCGCAGGAATGGTCACGGCGGTTAGCACGCTGACAACAGCGATAGCTATTTTCGGCTTTTCTGTCAGCGGGTCATTTATAGAATTATGCCTTTGGGCTGTTCCGTACGGACTCGGTGCAGGTGCTATCGACGCGGCGCTCAATAACTTTGTCGCGTTGCATTACAATTCGCGCACAATGAGCTGGCTGCACTGCTTCTGGGGACTCGGCGCAACAATTAGCCCGTACATTATGGGCTACTGCATCACGGGCGGATTCGGATGGCGAAACGGCTATTTTTCGGTTTCAATTATTCAGGTCGCCATAGCGGCACTGCTTTTTTTCAGTTTGCCGCTGTGGAAGAGAAAGGCGGCAGAAAACACCGATTCAAACGAATCGGACGCACCCGAAAAGCCGCTCGGAATCAGCGGTGTTGTGAAATTAAAGGGAATATTTCCCCTACTCATTGCCTTTTTTGCCTACTGCGCAGTTGAGCAGACGGCTATGCTTTGGTCGGCAAGCTACCTCGTAGAAAACCGAAGAATCGGAGCCGACGCGGCGGCAAAGTTTTCGTCATTTTTCCTTATCGGTATAACGGCAGGACGATTTTTATCGGGCATCGTTGCAGACCGACTGGGTGACAAGGCGCTAATTCGTATTGGTATATACACCGTCATTTTCGGCATTATGCTCGTTTTAATCCCGATGAGCAGTACGATTGCGCTGATTGGGCTTATTATAATCGGATTTGGTTGTGCGCCAATTTACCCCGCAATTATCCACTCGACGCCCGACAACTTCGGCAAGGAAAATTCCCAGGCGATTATAGGTATTGAGATGGCGGCGGCGTATACGGGAATTACCTTTATGCCAATGCTTTTCGGCTTTATCGCTTCTATAACGGACATTGCAGTTTTCCCCTTATACCTGCTGATAATCACGCTGTTTATGCTTATTATGATAGAACGACTGAACAATATAATGAAAGCAAAATCGGAGTGAAATTTCACTCCGATTTTTTTAACAGTTGATTTGCATGACAAGAATGTGATATAATAAACTAAATTTTGATGGAGGTTGTCAGAATGGCCAAAAAAATATTTGTAGTTGAAAATGGTGTGCTGAAAAAGTATAACGGAAACGGTGGCTCTGTCATAATACCCGATAATGTTACAAGTATTGGCGAAAAAGTTTTTATGGGTTGCACCAATCTGAAAAGTATCACTATTCCAAATAACGTAGAAAGCATAGGTCATTGGGCTTTCCGCGACTGTAAAGGTCTGGCGGATAAGGACGGCTTTGTTATTGTAAAGGGCGTATTATACAATTATTTGGGCGAAGCCGCAAACGTGACCATTCCCGATGGAGTTACGAGCATTGAAGGATGGGCTTTCCGCGGCTGTGACAGTCTCAAAAGTGTCACCATGCCCGACAGCGTCACCAGTATTGGCGATCACGCCTTCTCCTATTGTCGCGAACTCGCAGATATTACAATCCCCAGAAGTGTAAAAAAAATTGGACCAGGAGCTTTTCTTGATTGTAATAGTATCACCGATATCACCATTCCTTACGGAGTCACTAAAATTGGCGCAGAAACCTTTTGCAATTGCACAAAACTCACGAATGTCGAAATTCCACACAGTGTAACAAACATTGATCATTGGGCTTTTTCGGGATGCCGCGAGCTTAAAAGTGTTACCATTCCCGACAGCGTAACGAGAATCGGAAGCAAGGCATTTAAGGATTGCGTAAAGCTCAAAGAAGCTCCCATTCCCGACAGCGTAACAAGTATTGAGCATTGGGCCTTCCGCGGTTGCAAGGGGTTAGCCGATAAGGACGGTCTGGTTATTGTAAAGGGCGCTCTGTACGATTATTTTGGAAAGGATTCCGACATCATCATTCCTTACGGAGTCACAAGCATTGGAAAATGGACCTTCCACGGCTGCAAAAACCTCACAAGCGTCACCGTTCCCAACGGCGTTACAAGTATTGGTGACGGCGCCTTCTTTGAATGCGAAAATTTGACCAAAATCATTATTCCCAATGGCGCAACAAGCATTGGTCACCTGGTATTTCATGATTGCAAGAACCTGGCTGACGAAAAAGGACGCGTTATTATAAACAACACGCTATTCGAATATTTCGGAAATGACGAGATTGTGACCATCCCGGACAATGTCACAACCATTAAGGATTGGGCATTCAAGGATTGTAAAAATATCAAAAGCATTGTAATACCCGACAGCTTAACAAATATCGGTGAAGGTGCCTTCTTCGAATGCTCAGAGCTGACAAACATAATCATTCCCGGCGGTGTAACGAGTATAGAAAAAAACACATTTCAGTATTGCACCAATCTTATAAATATTTCCATACCCGGCAGTATCACCAGCATTGGCACCGAAGCGTTTAAGGAATGTACCAGTCTCACAAACGTCATCATTCCCGACAGCGTAGAAAGCATTGGCGCTGGCGCATTTAATGGTTGCACCAATCTCACCGTTTACACACCGGCAGGCAGCTTTGTCGAGCAGTTTATGAAAAAGAATAAGATTCGTTATGTGGCTCTGTGAGCTTATATGTGATAAAAAATCTCCTTGTTTTGCAAGGAGATTTTTTATTTTGCGGCTCATATTATGGCATAAAAAAACAACAAGGAGATACACCCCTTCTCCTTGTCGCTCTTTATATTTTTTATTGCGCTTTTATCTGCTTCTGCTGCCCATAAGTATAGAATATACCTTTGGCAAAAAAACTTCTAAAACGGAGCATATAACGTTTATTAAAAACAAGGTCAAAATAACCGTGCTGATAAAATTCGGTATAGCCATCCATTCACTTTTAGGCAAACACTGAAAAATTAATTTTGTAATTATGGCAGAGGTATTGATATGCATGGCAAAAATTGCAAAAGAACGAGAATAAATTTTTCTCTGTTTAACCTTATCAATGAATATGTCCGTAATATTCCACAAAGCAAAGGCGGATAGCGTAAATATCACAACCTGTGAAAGAGTTTTAAACGGATAGGCCTGAGATGGAAAAACATTTTTTAACGTTATATATGTAAATAAAAATATTACCGAAAAACATTGCATAAGTTTATTCGACTTTTTTGAAACAAAATCAAAGTAATGTTTACCGATTAACGCGCCAATTAAATAAAATATTATCGAGGTTGAATATAAAAATATTGACGGCGGTATTCCTATTCCAAACATTGCGAGGATGGTAAGTAAACCTATCGAAGCAATTCCTATATATTTGTTACGAACCAACAAATATATCAATGGTGCTGCAACTGAAAATATAATAAGGTCAAATATAAACCAAAACGGGAGGTTGCAATTATAAAAGAATATGCTTTTTAAAATATTTGTAAAGGTTAAATCAAAGTGCGGTCTGCCCACATAATATCTTGAAAGGAAGGTGTAAGAAAACACCACGTCAAAAAGCATCCAAATAACATTCCACAGTAAATACGGAATTACAAGAGTAAATACCCTGGACTTTATCTTGTTTACATACTTACTGTTGTCATAACCTTTAAAAAAGGAAATTCCTGATAAAATAAAGAACATCGGTACCGCAAAACGCGTAATGGATTCCTTGAAGAAAAAAGCGGCTCTTTCGTTTACGGCGGAAATAATACTACCCGTATCGCGATATCGCACAAATGAAAATATGTGAATGAAAAATACCAAAATACTTAATATAAAAGATACTAATTCTTTCTTCTTCCAAAAAAGCGCTTCGCTTGTGGATACCATATTATGCCCTCCATAAAGATTATACTGTAATTTATTATATCAAACGTAAAACGAAAAGCAAATATAAACAGTATAAATTCCCTTTAATCACAAATAATAGTATCACGATTTTGTTTTTAAAGGAGATTTATATAATTATGAAAGCAACAGGTATTGTGAGAAGAATCGAGGAATATGGTATAATAGGACAAAAGTCGCTTAAAGTCGCATAAACACTAGGGCTATCGCTGGTTTGCCCCACTGAACGCATTGGTGTCAAAACAGTTTTTTACATATTTTCTGGAGCAGAGAAATCTGCTCCTTTTTGTATTTATGTAGAAACATTGACTTTTAAGATTTCGTGTAGTAAAATAATTATGCCAAACTAATTAAATATGCAAAGTGGTATTTTTATATCCAAGGGGATATTGTACCTTTTGGCCAAACTCTTTGAATTTGATAAAAATGCAAATTCCATTATGAGTTTGGTTATTACCATTTTGCATAATTAGTTTGGCGACTATCGGAGTTTGCGTTTTTTGTGCGGTTGCTTCGGTAGCCGCACTTTTTATTTTTTAGGAGGAAAAAGAAAATGAATCTAAAAAAAATAACCTCTGTTGTAAGTGGCATCATTATAATACTCGTATTTATAAGTTTCTTTGTAAATGCAAATGACTATCAAACCGCTTATAATATATGGGCTGAAAAAGACGATATGACTACAAATATGCTCGTTATGATAGTGGTTGTATTGGTCGTTGCTATTATTATAGCAATCGTTGCAGTTCCTACGACAAAAAGAATTAGAGAAATAACAAAAGGAAAAAGAAGCAGTTTGGCTGATATTAAAAAAAACAGTCTTCCTTTGATTAAGTTAAACATTTTGGGGATAATTATTTTCTGTATTATTTCCGAAAAAAGCGTTTGCGATTTTGCTGTTAGAAATATTGATATGAGTTTAACAGAAGCCAAATTTTTGGCTGGATACTATCAATTATTCAAGGAACATTTTTTATGGGTCGATATTGTTTTGTTGATAGATAACATAATATTATTTTTTACCGCAAAAGAACAAGACGGCGTTAGCAAAAGTGATCTTACAAACAGCTGTGAAGAACAAGAAGACGAAAAAAACAAACACATAATAAGCGAAAAAGAACAAAAAGAAATAAAAGTGATTACCCTAAAAGCTCGATTTGTCATTTTGGCGATTTTAATTATTCTACTTATAATTACATATGGGTATATTTTATTTCTTTGAAGACACTCAATTTTACTCTAAAGAAGATAGCTCAAATTTCTTTTTGGAGTTGATTTATTGGGCTTGTGCTTATAAGGTTAAGTTGTTTCCTGAAAAATGCTCAAAAGATATATTGGATTTTGATTGGTTTAACAGAGATAAAAACAAAGTTGAGTTAGTCCGAGAGAATCGTTCTACCTTAGTAATTGTTGAAGATTTAGAAAACCACAAAAGGGCAGAAATTGATGGCTGGACAACAAAATATTAAGTATAAATCTCCTTGTTTTACAGATACTAACAGTACAAATTTGTAAAGCAAGGAGATTATTATATATTATGAAAGCAACAGGAATAGTTCGTAGAATAGACGATTTAGGCAGGGTCGTTATACCGAAAGAAATCCGTCGCACTATGCGTATACGTGAGGGTGACCCGTTGGAAATTTATACCGATGCGGATGGTGAAGTTATTTTTAAAAAGTATTCGCCGATTGGTGAATTGTCAAACTTTGCGGCACTTTACACCGAATCACTCATCAAATCGACGCCCATGTCGGTCATCATTTGTGACCGCGACCACTGTATCGCCGCCGGAGCGATTTCGAAAAAAGAGGTGCTTGAACGCCGACTGACACCCGAATACGAGGACATTATCGACGCAAGACGACCCTTTATACGCACGGCAGCCGATATGAAATCGGTCAGCCCTCTCGAAGGGGTTGATTACAAGGCGGCGATTGCCATACCAATCATCAGCGCAGGTGATATTTGTGGCTCGATTGCCCTCATTCTCCCCGATGACAGTTACGTGCCCGATGATACCGACGTAAAACTCGCTCAGGTTGCCGCTACCTTTCTCGGTAAACAGATGGAGGAATAAAGGCGTTCTGAATTATTTTTTTGACTTCCCTAATTGTAGACGGTTGCAAGGTACCATTACAAATCCTACCGTCCAATTTAAAGCAATTAAGCCGACTTTGCTTATTTAAGTGAGGTCGGTTTTTTCATTATTTCAGGTGACGAGTATGCGCGGATGTATTTTCTCGGCTTGACATTGATATTAAATTTTTGTACAATGTAGGAAATATTTGAGTTTCAAATATAGATTCGTTCCAACTACTATATTTTGAAGCGAAATATCAACCAAACTTTACGATGCAAGGTAGGATAAAATGAAACATTATTTAGTCAGAATCACCGCTTTGGTTGCGGTCATAGTATTGACACTTTCCCTTACTTCCTGCGAAAAGCCCGGCGATTCTAACATGGTTTTTGTCGAGCCGAAGGAATATGAAGACGCTTTTTCTAATCCTATGTGCGGATTCAGAGGCGGCTTTATGGACCAGACAGACGGATATATCACGACCATACGTGATTACGTGCCGTGGAATGCGATCGAAAAAAATGCCGACTCAACCGTACAGGAAATTATCGACTACACAAACGAAAAATGGGGCGATATGCCCGAAAAAAACATTCGTATAATTCCGCGAGTGTATTTAGTATGGCCGGGTGGCGACCGAGTAAATAACGACGAATACTGGCCTGAGGATATGGTAAAATACGATTTTACCAGCCAGGAATTTTACGACAGAGCGGTCAATCTGATTAAAAAAATGGGCGAAGCGTGGGACAACGACCCGAGAATTGCTTATATCGAAATGGGCATTTACGGATTTTGGGGAGAGCATCACCTATACGGAAATCAGCTTGGTTTGCCCGAACAGATGCCGGAAGAAGCTCAAAAGGTGCTCGGTGACGCCTTTACCCAAAGCTTTAAGAATAAAAAGGTACAAATTAGATACGCATATAATTTCAAGGACTATGACTTCGGTGTTTATTGGGATTCCTTCGGGCATCAAGATGCGTTGTATGAAGTGGATTCCATAGTGGATCGCGGAGATTTTTGGAAAACAAACATAGTGGGCGGCGAAACCGCATACGATTGGGGCAGTTACAGAACCCAACCCGGCGATGATCCAACCGACACCGTTTCGGACAAGGTTCATCGTGACTGGCTCATTCAGTGGATAAGAAAGCTCCACGCAACCGGACTCGGCTGGGTTTGTCAGTACGATAAGAACGACCCCGCTGCCGCCGAAGGTGCTGCCGAAATTCAAAAAGCATTTGGCTACCGCTTTATAATCGAAAAGTTTGGACACACCGAAAAAATAGGGGCAGATAACAGCTTTAACGCAGAAATCACAATCAGAAACGACGGCTCTGCGCCATTTTACTACGATTGGGATTTGACCCTTTCCCTGCTGGACGCCGAAACCTTAAAACCCGTATACAACACTCGCTTTGATGCCGAAATATCAAAGATTTATCCCGGTGACGAATATAATGTTGTAACAGAAAAATATTCCGTTCCTGCCGAAAGTCACACCTTCAAGCTTTCTGCCGAAATACCCGAAAATTTAACCGGCAAATCATATGTTGTTGCGGTAAGCATTAACGACCCGTCCTGCGATAAGCCGGCAATCCGTTTTGCTTGCGAGAATTATATTAACGGAGGGTATCATCCCTTAGGCGTAGTTGGATACAACGTAGAGCCGCAGGAAATGAACATCAAATTCGACGATATTGAAAAGGATAAAACCATCAATTACTCTAAATAATTCAAGCAAAAAATCACGCTATGCAAAACGCATAACGTGATTTTTTTAGTTATTTGATGAATCGGATATTGCTTAACTTATGAAACGGCAACTGTTGTTGCGCTGAATACGTCTGAATAGATTGTGTATTCATTTCCTGACTTGTCAAGATAGGTCAGGTAGGAAACAACGTAAACTGTAATTGCCGAGCCGTCCTTTGACGAAAGAGTAAGTCTGAGCTGACCGTTTGCCGAGGTCGATGCGGCAGTCTTTGTAAACACTGTTCCGCCAATATTATCGATTGTGAGTGAATCGGCCTTTGTTGCATCGGCGGTATAAATTACACCCGATTTGACCACTGTGTAGCCGGTCGGTACTGTGCGCTCGGTGAGGAAGGTTGCCTTTGCGCCGTTTTGAACCAAGGTGACGTCTGTAACGTCGATAACCGGCTTTGCATCTGCATACGATTTTGCAATTACGGCAACAAGGTTTACATCAGCGCCTACATAGAAGGTATATACCTGCTCATAGCTGATGATTGAACTATCATTGGTCGATGCGGCATTATGCCAACCAAAGAACACCTCATCATCGCCGAGAAGCGAATTATCAAATGCGACCGTAACCTTTGTATTATACGCAAAGCTGTCGGATTCAAGTCCGCCAACTGTACCACCTTCTACCGAAACGGTGTAGCTGGCATCGTCCTTTGCGCTAATTGCTTTGATAACGACGCTCTGGTTAACGGTAAGCTTTTCACCTGCGTCCATAGCTGCGCCATTAACATCCCAGTACAACGCGGTGTAACCGTAGGTGTTGGGTAATGCGGGAAGGGTTACCTTGGTACCTACTGCAACAGTGTGGGTGCCGGTGACAACTCCGCCGCGTCCAACGAATACTATCGTTGCATTTGTAGCATCGGTAGCAAAGAATACCGCGGTATATTCAGTATTTAATGTAAGCGTTACCTTAAATGACGGCTTTTCAGATGCGATATTGCCAAATGAATCGAGCCAGTAGCCAAATTCGTATCCGCTGTCTGCCTCGGCTGAAAGGGTTACTTCTTCGCCAACTAAATAATCCTTATTATAATCGTAAGCGGCGCCATCAATGTAATAACTTCCGCCTGCTTGTGCGCTGATGTTCATATCTGCGTAAGCACAGAATTTTTCAAACACGGCTTTGATAACAATTTTGTCTTCGGTAATTGAAAGCGGATATTCGAGATCAGTAGAAAGCTTGTTTCCTTCGCCGTCAACCCACTTTGAGAACATATATCCTTCGGTGTCGCAGACGGCTGTGAGCACAATGTTTTCACCGATATAGAGCTTGTTGTTTGCGTCGAGGACGACTCCGTCAACCTCGATATGACCATTTTCGGTAGCGGCGATGTCGTAGTTACCGACAACGGGATCAGCAGATTCGACAATCAAATCTTCCCAACGGCAGTATGCTTCGGACTCATACATGGTCATTGCCAGTCTGAGATCGTCAAAGCGGTAATCGGCATCAACGGGATTGTCCAAATCCTTCAAATCAACGTTGCAAATAGTGAAATTGTCATTTGTACGAGTAATCTTTAACTCTCCGCGCAAATACTCAATCTTGTAGGTTGCATCGTCGAGAAAGTTATTTGCCGCTATGGGATCGATAACATCTATATTATTGTATAAAACGCGGTATCCGCTGACATAATTTGAGTTATTGCTATTCTTGAAATGATACATTTTGAGCTCGATATTGCCGATGGTCATATTGGAATAGCGATGCTGCCCTGCCGCCCACTTGGTTGTTGCGGGGTCAATAGTCTTGCTCGGTGTGGATGGCTGCTTATACCGGAAGGTAACCGACCACTTTGAGCCCAAGCTATACTTATCGTTACTGATTGCACCCATTATAGCGGAAACGTTAGCATCCTTTGTCTGAATATAATCATCACCAAGGACAATGTCGTTGCCCGACGAAACGATGCTGAAATTATCTTTATTAAATGTACCTGAATAGTTATTGATTACGGTAGAATGTGCTTGCTTGTAATCGGAATTGTCAACAGGGGAAATGTCAATTGTTCTGGCGGCGGTTTTGTTCAAGCTGATGCCCGATTCGTTAACCAGCCAGGCGGTAAATGCCGATGCCATATTTTCGTATCCGGTTGCGTTCGGATGGAGCTCGTCATCGAGCCATTCGGGTTTATTCTCGGTTACTGCGTACATGTCAAAGAGAACTGCGTTATCATACATATCAACCAATTCTCTGACCCATTCGCCCATCTTTCTGATGGTTTCGTCGGTCCAGTTTTGGATGCAAAGCCAGGGCGGTGTAACGAATACGAGCTGTGTGCCCTCGTAATTAACAGCGTCAACGAGGTCACTATACTCTGTTAACCATCTCTGATGCCATGATTCGAGTTCGTCACCTGTAAACATAACCTCATCGCTGTCCATTATGCATCTGGAATCGTTTGTTCCGAGCATAACAACTACGAGGTCAGCTCGATTTCCCTTTGCTGCGACGAACTGATTCTGATAAACATAGGTCTGATTACGGCCAATTCCTACGTAAGCCATGGTACCTGAAACACCGGCATTGTAACAGTCGTAATTATAGCCGAGTAACTCATTTACTTCGTGAGACAGCGTCTGGTTATGCTTAACTGCAACGCCATGGGTAATTGAGTCACCGATAAAGGTGATTCTGTACGGGTCGGTAGCGTCGGTAAGATCGGCATCAACCGAGCGCAGATACATAACACCTCTGGGGTTAATAGCGGCTGTCATCGCTGTCTGAGCAATTTTTTCGGGATTGATTTCGATATATGTATTGAGCTCGCGACGAATCGGGTCAAAGTCATAGAATTTGCCGCCGAGTGTCTTTCTATCGGTCACAACAGATTCGAGAACGTTGATATTCGAAGAACTGTATATGGCATTATCTACAAAAGGAACCGGCTTGTCGTCAATTTCGACCTCGATGGATGTGTAGTCGTCGGTATCTTCGAAGGTGATTTTTACACGATGCCACTGAGATACATTATAAAGATCGGTATAGGTAGCGTCACAAACCGAGGTAGCAAGAATCGTAGAGGTATCGGTAATTCTGGCTATAAAAAGATGCGTTCCGTTAAAACCTACTCTGTATCCGTCGGTGAACAACGAGTCGCATCTGAGTCCAACCGCCCAATCGTTAGGTGACTTTACTTCAAATTCGATGGTTTCGTTCATAAGAGTCGTGCCCAAATCACCATGCACAAGATAATTGAAGCGTGTGGATTTATCAGGCATCGCCTTTGTATATTCCTTATAGTTACTTTCCCAGTATGTAGTGTCAAAGATATAGGTAGGCATATTTCCGCTGTCCTTTGTCACGGTGGCTGCCGAAGCGCTAATGCCGAAAAGGCACGACATCATCGATACCAGCATGATAACCGAAAGCACAGCTGAAATTACTCTGAATAAAGCGGTTTTCATTGTTTATTTCCCCCTAGTTATTTTAAACAAAGATTTTTTTGCATTACGTAAATAATCTTACAAGGGCATTTTATCATACGTAATAGTGGTACGCTACCATTTTTTTGTCATTAGTTTTTGGTTTTTTGCCCAGTTTTTTTGCACTATGTTAATTTTAAATAAATTTACTTATGAAAATTTATATATTAACACAATGGAATGTTTAGATATATCAAATTTTTGATATATGCGCAAATTTTTACGATTGCTCCACAAGGGATGACAATAACAAAAAAAACAGCAACAAAATCGTTGAATTTTGTTGCTGTTTTATTCTGCTTTTTCCTTTGCTTTTACGAAGTTCTGTTTAACTATTACATTATCGTATGTCTTTTTAAATCTCACCCTGCCCGAAAAGGTATTTTCACAATTTTCGCATCTGAAATTGGCTCTGAATGCGTTGTTCACGAATTTCCACTTACTAACCCGCTTCATTTGCTTGCCACAGATGTCACAGCTGAATTTCATCTTTTCCCTATCAACTTCGGGATGATTCAAATCGCTGATGTAATAGGATTTAAAGTCAAGTCGCTCGTAATACTCCTTTTTAGTAGTGTCGACAATGTACTTTTTAAGCACCGCCTCGTCAAATGTAAGCCGAAACAAATCAGCACAAGCGAGAACGTCACCGAGCGCTCGGTGTGCTTGATACCTTTCGTGGTCGAGCCCCGCAAGCTCCACCGCCGACATAAGCGCAATTTGATTACCCGTGACACCGAGCTTTGATTGAACGAATTTCTGCAAATCGGCATACCTTTCGATAAAGTCCATGCGATTCTTGTTCAAAAAAAGCTTTAAATTCTCGCGAATGACGTAGAGGTCGGTATTCGACCAGGTCATTGTCAGCGTATCCTCTCCTGCCCAAGCGGTGTAATCGGCAATCGCCTTTTTAAACGGAATTCCGCTGAGCATATCCTCATTCGTGATGTGTGTCAAGTTCTTTGTTCGGGATGACAGCTTTTTATTAAGTTGTGAGCGGACAAGCTGCTGAAATCGACCTATCTCATTCAGCTGCTCATCAAGCTTTACCGCGCCTATTTCGATAATCTCATTGACGAAACGGGATTCCTTCACGCTATACGCGCTGTTCCATTCCAAATCAAGAATAATGTATTTCACGAAATTTTTCCCTTTCGTAAACCTTTATTTGTTTTTACTTGCGAGTTTCATTCGCTGTTCCTTTGAAAGAATGACCTTGCGCAGACGAATCGACTCGGGTGTGACCTCAACAAGCTCGTCGTCCTTTATAAATTCAAGCGACTGTTCCAAGCTGAGCGGACTGGGCGGAACGAGGCGGAGCGCTTCGTCCGAGCCGGCTGCTCGCATATTGGTAACATGCTTTTTCTTACACACGTTGCAAACGATGTCCTCGCCGCGTGCATTTTCGCCGACAATCATTCCCTCGTAAACGGGAACGCCCGGTCCAACGAAAAGGCGTCCTCTGTCCTGCGCCGAGAAAAGACCGTAGGAATTAGTTTCACCGTCCTCGTGAACGACGATTGAGCCGTTTTGACGCTCGGGAATGTCGCCCTTGTACTCCTCGTAGCCGTCAAAAACGTGGTTCATAATTCCGTTTCCGTTAGTGTCGGTGAGGAACTGGGTGCGATAGCCCATGAGCGACCTGGACGGAATTCTGAACTCGATGTGAGTTGAGCCGCCGTCACGCGTACCCATATTTATCATTTCGGCCTTTCGTGCTCCGAGACGCTCGATTACTGCGCCGACATAACTTTCGGGTACCTCAATCATCAGCAGCTCCATCGGCTCCAAAAGGCGTCCGTCGTCCGAATAGGTATAGATTACCTTCGGACGCGATACCTGAAATTCGTAGCCCTGACGGCGCATGGTTTCGATAAGGATTGACAGGTGCAGCTCACCTCGTCCCGATACCTTAAATGTGTCGGCGGAATCGGTTTCTTCCACGCGCATCGAAATATTTGTTTCAACCTCTTTAAAAAGGCGGTCGCGGATATTTCGCGAGGTGACAAACTTGCCTTCCTTACCCGCAAATGGCGAATTATTAACCATAAAGTTCATCGAAATTGTCGGCTCGTCAATCTTTACAAACGGGAGCGGCTCGACACATTCGGGAGAACAGGCGGTTTCGCCGATATTGATATTCGTAATGCCGGCAACGGCGATAAGGTCGCCGACGGATGCCGTTTCGCATTCTTTTTTGCCGAGTCCTTCGAACTGATAGAGCTTGCCGATGCGGACGTTGT
This sequence comes from Clostridia bacterium, assembly GCA_017399535.1. GTDB lineage: Bacteria > Bacillota > Clostridia > Oscillospirales > Acutalibacteraceae > UMGS1976. The sequence continues at coordinate 77,795 of JAFQBX010000005.1, forward strand.
TGGTAACCGTGCCGTCGGTGTGACACATTGTAACAATTTGTCCCGATTTGACGGTACCGCGCTCTACCCTTCCTACACCTATTCGTCCGACGTATTCGTCCGAGTCGATATTGGAAAAGAGAATCTGAAGTCCTGCTTCGGTGTCGCCCTCGGGTGCAGGTGCGTGTTCGATAATGGCATCGAGCAGAGGGCGCATATCCCCTTCACGCACGGTCGGGTCGAGGGAAGCGTAGCCGTCACGAGCCGATGCGTAGATTACGGGGAATTCGAGCTGGTCATCGTTAGCATTCAGGTCGATGAAAAGGTCGATTACCTCGTCGATAACCTCGTCGGGACGGGCCATCGGTCGGTCAATTTTGTTGATTACTACAATCGGCTTTTTGCCAAGGGACAGCGCCTTTTTGAGAACAAAACGGGTCTGCGGCATACAGCCCTCAAACGCGTCAACGAGAAGTAAAACTGCGTCAACCATTTGAAGAATGCGCTCAACCTCGCCACCGAAATCGGCGTGTCCCGGGGTGTCAACTATATTTATTTTGACATCGTTGTAATAAAGACTGGTATTCTTTGATAAAATTGTAATGCCGCGCTCACGCTCAATATCACCCGAGTCCATTACCCTTTCCTCAACGTGCTCATTCTGGCGAAATGTACCCGCCTGTTTGAGCAGTTTATCGACTATGGTCGTCTTTCCATGGTCAACGTGGGCAATAATCGCTATGTTTCTCAAATTCTGCTGTTTCAAAAATATCCACTTCTCTCTTTTTCAATAAAACCTATTTATTATATCACACCGATTTTCCAATTTCAACAAGTCTTTTGTTTCAGAAAAACGAAAATAAAAAAGGAAACCTTGTCACTCTAACAGGCGCAGACCGTGAAATAATCGCCAGGTTCACAAGTGAAATGCTGTTTAATGAAAAAGGCAACACGCTTGAACGATTTATCAATGAGGTGAATAGTGAGGACAGAAATGCTATATCACGATTCATACACGATTTTATTTCGTGGCTGAAAGCTCGGTTAAAAGGCGAAAAGGTCAGTTTGAAAATCGTTAAGCTCGAAAATCGTTTTGCAGCCGTTTTGAGAAACGTCGATAATACAAACGCTCAAAAAAATAACACCACCAATGATGGTGATGTGCAGTATGAATTTAATGAAAACCTATATAAACAATTAAACGATTGGTTAAAAGGTGGGGGACGAAAAAATGGTGCGTATAACGGCTCTTATTTTGAGCTTGGCACAACTCCGAATGTCCTAATAAAACATGGGGCTCCTGCGGTAAATGTAATTATGTATAGCGATGTAATCACTAAGATTACCGGAGGAAAGCATAGCATTGCATTAGACGAAATTGCAAAATTACCTACCCAACTTAATGACCCTATTTTACTTTTTAAAGGAAGTGTTCCTAACAGTTTTGTTGCATTAACTGAGCTTGTGGATAAAAACGGAAATGATGTAATTGTTGCTGTTCACATCAATAAACACCTTGGACGAACCGTTATTAACAAAATAGCAAGTTTATATAGTAAGAGTGACGATTACGGAAATAATAAAATTATTGAATATATAAAAAGACAAATTTTAGCCGGCAATTTAATTGATGCAAGCAATATAAAAGCACCTAACTGGTTTACGTCCAGAGGGCTCCAATTGCCCAAGGAGGTTCAAACCATATTAGATGCTAACAACAAAATATCACAAAAAGATAATGTTGTCAATACCCATTATACGCAGGAAGGCGAAAATTATTCATCACAAGAGCAAAATGATCATGGAAATAGTTATTCGTTTGGGGATATTGACAAAGACAAAAGCAAAAAATATAATAAAGCTATAAAAGTGCCAAACGTGGCGTATAGAATTATATCCTCGCGTAGAACAGAACGTTATGCCAATTTAGATGATACAGACATTCCTCTAACGGATATAGTAACTATTGGCGAACAAAGATTGAATACCACTACACAGTATTTTATTCGTAATAATAGTCGAAGTGATTTTGTTATTTATAAAAAACGCAAAAGCTCTCCGAAGAAAGGAACTCTTGAATATGACATTAACGATGAAATTGATAGAGCAATTGCTCGACATTCTGGTCTCGAAAGGGATAACCAACAAAACGGAGCTCAAAACAATAGTCTCGTGCCCTCAAAACGACGAGGAACTAAAATACGTAATAAACGAAGTGAAGAAAATCAACAACCTAACGATAGACGACATAATAACGATACTTCAGAAGCTTCCCGACGAAGAAGACAGTTAGAGATTATCCAAAACACCAACCCTGCCTATGTTGACCATTTGACATGGATAAGAAGTGTAGAGGATATACACACTTTACAAGAAACGCTTGAAATGAGTGATTGGGCGCCTTATGATGAGTTTGACCCGGATTACTCAAAGCAAGACGCTCTTAACGCTATTAAAAATGGTAAAATTAAAGTATATAGTTCTCATCCTATTGGTCAAGGGGTTTTTGTAACACCATCAAAAATGGAAGCTCAAACCTATGCTGGTGATGGTACGGTGTATGAGCAGGTTGTAAATATCGATGATATTGCATGGATAGACCCCACACAAGGACAATATGCAAAAGTTGAAGCAGGGTTAGACGACTCTGCTTTTTCTATGCCCGAAAATGATATTCAATATTCCTTTGAGGATGATGTTGTTGATAAGACGTCGAGTTTGGCTGAACGTGTGAGATTGGGCGAAATATCGCAAGCAGAATATCTCAATGAGCTCCAACGACTAATGAACGAGGCAACCGAAAAATACGGTGCTATTCCACAGTTGAATCGTGACCTTAAAAAACACACTCATTATTATATAACTATTATTGATTTATTGGCGGCGAGGTGATATAATATCTTTTTAGGAGATGTATTTATGGCAAGAACCAAACTCAATAATCGACTTCTGCCCGACTATACTCGGGGCGAAGAAATTTTTAACATGGTTTCGCACATTATCGGCGGTGCTTTCGGCATTATTGCGCTGGTTAGCTGCGTTATCGTAGCCGCCGTAAACGGAAACGTCAGCGGAATCGTCGGTGGCTCAATTTACGGCGCATCGATGATTATACTTTACACCATGTCGAGCATTTACCACGGATTAAAGCCGAATGACAGAAGCTCGATAGCAAAAAAGGTCATGCAGGTCATCGACCACTGTTCAATCTTTTTGCTCATCGCCGGTACATATACGCCCATCGTGCTTTCTACAATTTGCAGGCACAACGTCGCTCTCGGTTGGGTCATTTTCGGTATTCAGTGGGGTTGTGCAGCGATTGGAATAACCTTTAACGCAATCGACCTTGACCAGTATTCCAAATTTTCGATGATTTGCTATCTGGCTATGGGTTGGTGTATCGTTTTCACGGGAAAGACCATTTTTGCCGCGTTGCCGGTTGGCTTCTGGTGGCTGCTTGCAGGCGGTATCGCATATACAATCGGCGCCGTCCTTTACGGCATCGGGCATAAAATGAGATATATGCACTCGATTTTTCACCTGTTTGTACTTTTAGGCAGCATACTGCAATATGTTTGCATACTGCTTTATGTAATGCCTTGAAAATTAAAAAAGTAAGGGGTAAACAAAAATGAAAAAATGCAAATTTTTCGGCGAATTTAAAAAGTTCATTATGCGCGGTAACGTAATCGACCTTGCAGTCGGCGTTATCATCGGCGGTGCTTTTCAGGCAATCGTAAACTCACTCGTTAACGACCTTATTTCGCCGCTGCTCGGTCTCATTGGCGGTACCGATTTTTCAAAATATGCAGTCACTCTCAAGGAAGCTGTTGTTGACAAGGCAACAGGCGAGGTTGTAACCGAAGCTGTTATGCTCAACTACGGTAAATTCATCACCGCAGTTATCAATTTCTTAATCATGGCATTCATCATCTTCCTTCTCGTTAAGACAATTAACAAGATTTCTGACCTTGGAAAGAAAAAGGAAGAGGAAGCTCCTGCCGCTCCTACTACAAAGGTTTGCCCCTTCTGCAAGAGTGAAATCGCAATCGACGCCGTTAAGTGCGCTCATTGTACCAGCGACGTAGAGTAATTCACTGATATGATTGGTTACGTTGGCAACAAGTACAAGCTTGCCCTGCGTGGCACCTTTTCGTTTCTGCTATACAGTGGAATTGTCAATATTGTCGGCATTCTGTTTTCCTTTTATCTGAAAATAAATCTCGGCAATGACGTTTATCAGCTGCATCACTGTTGGATATACATCAATATCGCGGAATGGGTTGCCTTTATAATAGCGTTTGGGCTCAAATACGTCGAAAACGTTGGGTACATCGACGATTACGACCACGTTCATTATTACGGGTCGTACCTTCGCGTGATGGCTCTTGTCCTGATATACATTTTTATTCCGCCGCTTTTATCACTCGGCGGTGGCGGAGCCGTGTTTTCAACCGTTATAAGTATTTGCTACCAGCCGAATTTATTGCTCAGCAATCTGATTAACAACCACGTTCAGTCAAACGACCTGTTAATCCAAGCCGAAAGAATGTTTTATTGGCCGCAGGTTGCGGGGTTGATGGTGACCCTGCCGATTAACTTCTTTGCACTGTATCCCTTTTACATACTCGGAAAAAGGAACCGAAAGCGCGACCTTAAAGAAGGAATCATTTTGAGGATCAAACGATAAAATTATGTTAAAATGAGCGGTCAAGCCGATTGGTTTGACCGCTTTGTTTACACCTTACATTTATTATATAAGCGACGCCAAACGCTCTGATAATTCAGGTGCTTGATTTATGCACTTTTTAATGATAATATTTAGGGTACAACTCATAAGGAAACAAATGCTATGAAAAACTTTAACGAAACAAAAAAGCATATTCTTTCATATACTCTGCCTGCGCTTATGTTTGGCGCTCTTTCGGGTGCAGTTTCAGCGGCTGTTGTTACAATATATAAATGGTTTGCAAAAAACTCGGTTGCTATTTCGGAAAAGGCATATCATTTTTTAGGCCAAAACTATGTCTATATCCCGATTGCAATTGTAGTTTTATTGGTTGCGGCAATAATTTCCGCACGAATTTATCGCAGTACACCTAATCTTCAAGGTGGCGGAATCCCCACGTCAATTGGCGCTATGAGGGGGTATTATTCCCTCCACCCGCTAAAAAACACGATTGGAGTATTTTTTCTTTCGCTGGCATACTTTATAATCGGCATTCCGCTCGGCACAGAAGGTCCGTCGGTTCAGATGGGTGCGGCAGTAGGTAGCGGTCTGGTCAAATCAAGCAGAAAAAAATGGCTTGCATGGGATCGCTTTTCGATGACGGGCGGTGCTTCGGCGGGATTTTCGGTTGCAACGGGCGCTCCCATTTCGGCAATTCTCTTTTCGATCGAGGAAGCACATCAGCGAGTATCCCCGCTCATCGTATTTATTGCAATTGTTTCGGTGCTTTCGGCGAGCATTGTTTCAAGCATTCTATCCCCCATTTTAGGCGTTGAAAAATCGCTGTTTTCATTAAGCGATTTTGGCGAACTTTCGCTTGATAAATTATGGATACCGCTTGTAGTAGGACTTTTTATGGGCATATTCGCCCTTATATTCTTAAAAGGTTATAAAATAATAAAGAGAATTTATGAAAAATTGGCGGATCGCTTTTCACAAACAGTAAGGATTTTCGCGGTAATGCTTTTCACCCTCACATTTGGTCTAATCTCATTCTCTTTTGTTTCAACGGGACATCATTTTACCGTTTCACTTTTTGCCTCGTCACCAACGGTGCTTATGCTGCTCGCAATAATCATCCTTCGGTCGGCGCTTACCATAAGCGCTAATTTGAACGGAATAACGGGTGGAATTTTTCTTCCACTACTTGCCATCGGTGCCGCTGCCGCAGCCCTTTTGGGAAAGGGACTGGTCGCCATTGGAATGGCCTCCGAATACACGACGCTGATACTTGCTCTCGGAATATGCGGTGCGATAGCTGGAATGATGAAAATGCCGCTAACAGCCATCCTTTTTGCAATCGAAGCGCTCGGCCTTTCGGATAACATTTTGGCGGTTATTATCACAGCTGCAATCGCATTTTCGATTCCCGAAATGATTGGCGAAAATTCAATAGGCGAGCACGTGCTCGAAAACCGAATTAAAAAACTTTCGAGCGGAAAAGAAATAAAACGTGGCGAAATGGAAGTCACAATCGAAAACGGTTGCTTTGCAATCGGTAAAGAGGTTCGCGACATTTTTTGGCCGCACGGAGTGTACGTTACCTCGATACAGCACATAAAGAATGGGCAGCTCATTGACGATGGTGACAGGTTGATAATCAATTACAACACAAGCGACTTTGAAAAGATGGAAGAAGAGCTTTTTGCCATAACAAAAAAGCTCTAATAAATAAAAAAATCCGACCGATTAGGGAGTTTGATTTCCCTTTTCAGTCGGTTGTTTTTATGTTATTTTTTACCTTCCTGTGCTACCGAAGCCGCCGTCGCCACGTGCCGTTTCGCTTAACTCGTCGACCTCGCTGAACGAAACCGAAAGATACGGCATTATCACAAGCTGGGCAATACGGTCGCCGTTTTCGATTATCTTTGGCTGGTCGGTGTCGTTGTGAATCGCAATAATATATTCGCCGCGATAGTCGCTGTCGCATACGCCGACACAGTTTGCGGGACGGAGTCCCTGCTTTGTCGCGAGGCCGCTTCGAGCAAAAATTGCGCCGAAATACCCGTCGGGCACGGCTATTGCGAGTCCTGTACCAATCTTTTCGGTTGTGTGGGGGTGTATGGTTACGCTTTCGGCGTCGAGACAGGCATACAGGTCGTACCCTGCCGCCTTTTCCGAGCCGGATGTCGGCAATTTTGCCGCCGGGTTCAATTTCTTAACCTTTATTTCCACTTTTCTATCTCCCCTTTTTTTATAAAAGAGATTACTACCTAATTCTTATCTATGAAAGAGCTTTTTGGTTTGGTAAACCGGCTCGCAGGTAACCTGTAATCCGAGCTTTTTGAGAATATTCATATCCACCTGTGACAAAATGACCGATGAATGAACGTTGCAATTTACGAGCTTTTTAACCTGTTCGAGTGCGTACTTTGCGTTATCGTCGCTGACCGAACAAATCGAAAGAGCTACCAGCAGCTCGTCGGTGTGCAGTCGCGGATTGTGATTGCCGAGGACGTCAACCTTTAACGATTGAACCGGCTCGAGTACCTCGCGCGAAATGAGATGAATTGAATCGTCGATTCCGCCAAGTTCTTTCAGCGCGTTGAGCAGCATTGCCGCCGTTGCACCGAGCAAACTCGACGTTTTTCCCGTGACGATTTTGCCATTCGGAAGCTCAATCGCTGCGGCAGGTGCTTCGGTTTCGGCTGCTTTTTTCTTTGCCGCTGCGACAACCGGACGGTCGTCGGGCGAAATGCCCACCATATTCATCAGAAGCTCAATTTTTTGCGATACGGTGCTTTCGATATTTCCCTTTCGTATGTCGCAAAGCGCGTTATAATAGCGGCGAATAATCTCGTCCTTTGCCGCTGCGCATACAGCGTCGTCATCGAATATGCAGTTACCCGCCATATTGACGCCCATATCTGTCGGCGACTTGTACGGGCAGGTGCCGCTAATCTTCTTAAACATTGCGGAAAGGACGGGGAAAATTTCGACGTCGCGGTTATAGTTTACTACCGTTGTGCCGTACGCTTCGAGGTGGTACGGGTCAATCATATTCACGTCGTTGAGGTCGGCGGTTGCCGCTTCGTAAGCAATATTTACGGGATGGCTGAGGGGCAAGTTCCATACCGGGAATGTTTCGAACTTTGCGTAGCCGGACTTTATTCCGCGGAGATTGTCGTGATAAAGCTGACTCAGGCAGGTTGCCATTTTACCGCTTCCGGGTCCGGGTGCGGTGACAACTACGAGTGAACGCGAGGTTTCGATATAATCATTTTTACCAAGTCCGTCATCACAAACGATTCGGGAAATATCACTCGGGTAGCCGGCAATTACGTAATGACGGTAAACCTTTACCCCGAGGGCTTCGAGTCGCTTTTGGAATGCGATTGCGGCGGGCTGGTCGCTGTAACGGGCGAGAACAACGCTTCCCACATACAGACCGAAGCCACGGAAGGCGTCGATAAGACGGAGAACGTCAACGTCGTAGGTGATGCCGAGGTCACCTCGTACCTTATTCTTTTCGATATCGGCGGCATTGATTACGATAACAATTTCGGCCTGCTCCTTTAATTCGATGAGCATACGAATTTTACTATCCGGCTCAAAGCCAGGCAAAACTCGTGCCGCATGGTAATCGTCAAATAACTTTCCGCCGAATTCAAGATACAGCTTGCCGCCAAACTGTGCAATTCGGTCGAGAATATGCTCCGACTGCATTTTTATGTACTTGTCGTTATCAAATCCTCGTTTAAACATTCCTCACACCCCTAATTACATATACCTATCTATTTTACTATATTACATTCACTATTTCAAGTAGTGCAAATTCTTTTTCAAAAAAATAAAAAAGCGACCCTACACAAAGGTTGAAAACAGGTCGCTTTTTTGATTTTATGTGAAAGTTACGCCTTTGGACTGTTGTGGACACGGGCGCTTGTTTTTCCTTCGGGATTGATTTCGCCTGCGCGCATAAGCGATCTCTTTGTCAGTGCAGGTCCGACAAGCTCGTAAATCAGCACCGAAAAGAGTATTACGTTTCTGACCAATGCACCGCCGGGCAAGGTCATTGCCGTCATTGCCATTCCGAGCGCAACACCCGCCTGCGGCAAAAGGGTGATACCCAAATTATCGGTAATCGGCTTTTCGCAATTGGTGAGCTGACAGCTGAATCTGGCGCCAAAATATTTACCGAGCGAACGCGAGAAAATATACACGATACCGACCGCAAGAGTGGCCGCGTTAGCGATAATTTTAAGGTCAAGCTCGGCACCCGAAATTACAAAGAAAAGGATATTGAGCGGCACGGTCCATGTTTCGATTCGACCCATAAGCTCCTCTGACGTGGAACAGATATTGCAAAATACCGTACCCGTCATCATACAAACGAGCAAAAGTGAGAAACCGAAATGAATACCGCCGATATTAAACCTTATCATCGAAAGTCCGACCGTAAGCATTACAAAGCCGACCGAAACGGCCATTCGTTTGCTTCGCGAGTGGAAAAAACGCTCGACAAAATTAAGCAGATAGCCCATTACCGTACCGAGTGCAAAGGAAAGGACAATTTCGATTAGCGGCTCTAAAACAACGCCGACAACGTTTATCGAGCCGTGAGAAATCGCCGATGCAACTCCAAACGAAACCGAAAAGAGTATAAGTCCAACTGCGTCGTCGATAGCTACGACAAGCATCAAAAGTCGGGTAAGCGGACCGTCCGCCTTATACTGACGAACTACCATCAAGGTAGCGGCAGGAGCAGTTGCCGAGGCGATTGCGCCGAGCACGATTGCTGACGGAAGGGACAGCACGTTCGGGAACATCAAATGGACTGCAATAAGGATAGCGTCAACGGCTATCGTTGTTCCGACCGCCTGGGCAATTCCTATTGTAATCGCCTTTTTGCCCATGCTTTTGAGCTGGGAAAGGCGAAACTCGTTACCAATTGTGAATGCGATAAAGCCGAGTGCCGTTTGGGTCAAAATGCTCATCGACTCGACCTGCTCCATCGAAGTAAAGCCAAGCCCTTCAATGCCAAATGCGCCGAGAACGTACGGACCTATCAAAAGTCCTGCGACAAGGTATCCCGTTACGGCAGGAAGACCAAGCAACTTTGCCGGTCGGGTAAGCATAAGTCCGACCAACATGGCGACCGCGATACTTATCAGATAAATTTCCATAAAAAATACGCCTTCTTAAATATAATATGATTCGTAAATCTATACTCTAAACGAACCAAATCATATCACCGAAGGCGAATAAAATCAAGAATAAATATAAATGAAATAACGCGTTATCGACCGACTTTTTTAGTCATTTTGTCATTTTACATCCATATTACGCGGATTTATTGCTTTCCGAGCTCGATTGAGCGGTTGTAAGCGGCCTTTACCGCCTTTATTGCGGCGGAACGGAAATCAGCATTTTCGAGTGCGCTTACTCCTGCGATGGTGGTGCCTGCAGGGCTACAAACCGAGTCCTTTAGGTCGGCAGGGTGACGTCCCGTTTCCTGCATAAGCTTTGCCGAGCCGAAAACCGTTTGAGCGGCAAGGGAAAGTGCCTGCGCTCTCGGCAAGCCGCACGAAACGGCACCGTCGGCAAGTGCTTCGATAAACATAAATACGAATGCGGGACCGCTTCCCGAAAGGGCGCAACCGGCATCAAAAAGCCCCTCGTCAAGCAACTCAAAGCGACCTGCACACTTCATCAGCGAAACGAACTCCGCCCTTTCCTCATCGGTGACGAGGTCGTTCGCGGTGTAAAGAATCATTCCTTCGCCAACTGCCGCGGCTACATTCGGCATAATGCGGATTATCGGGCAATCCTCGCCGAGCATATTCGTAATCTTCGACATGCTGACACCTGCCGCCATCGAAACGAGGACAAATCGGTCCTTGCGCGCTTTAAGCACCGTGGCAATTTCGTCGATTACAAGCTTCATTATCTGCGGCTTTACACCGAGAAAGATGTATTTGCATTTTTCGGCAACGGCCTTTACCTCGCCGCTGTCACAGCCGAGCTTATTCGCAAGTTCAGCCGCCTTTTCGCTATTCGCATCGGCCAAAAGTGCCGAAAACTTATCATTACCTTTTTGTGCGGCAACGGCAAGCGCACCGCCCATATTTCCGGTTCCGATAAAACCAAAGGTATAGTTCATAATTTATTTCTCCTATCTGATCTGTCCGTTGCCACGAACGATATACTTATAGGTTGTAAGCTCGTCGAGTCCCATTGGTCCTCTTGCGTGCAATTTTTGAGTAGAAATTCCCATCTCGCAACCGAGACCGAATTCGCCGCCGTCGGTAAAGCGTGTAGAGGCGTTAACATACACCGCCGCGCTGTCAACCGCCGCCGTAAAATAATTGGCGGCATCGCTATTTTCGGTGATAATCGATTCGCTATGTCCTGTCGAATGGGCTGAGATGTGGGCAACTGCTTCCTTTACCCCGTCTACCACCTTTACGGCGAGGATATAATCGAGGAATTCGGTATCAAAATCGGCGTCGGTGGCAGCAGCTCCCTTGATAATTTTACCCGATTCGGCACAAAGTCGAAGCTCAACGGGTGAAAGCCCCTTTTCAGAACGGGCAATGCAAAGTCGATCGTACAATTTCGGTAAAAATTCGGTCGCTACGTTTCTGTCAACAAGACAGGTTTCGCAGGCGTTACAAACCGACGGACGACTCGTTTTTGCATTCTCGATAATATTAACCGCCTTTTCCAAATCGGCGTCCTTATCAACATATATGGTGCAAATTCCCGTTCCCGTTTCGATGCAGGGAACCTTTGCATTTTCGGTGCAGGCGGTGATGAGCCCCTTTCCTCCGCGAGGAATGAGCAGGTCAACGAATCCAACCGCCGTCATAAGCTCGTTTGCACTTGCGCGAGTTGTGTCCTCGACGATGCTGATAAGCTCCTTAGGCAGACCTTCCTTTTCGAGCCCTTTGCGGAGAGCCGACACAACGGCAAAGGAAGTTCTGAACGCTTCCTTTCCGCCGCGTAAAACGCAAACGTTTCCACTCTTGAACGCCAAAACGGCGGCATCGGAGGTAACATTCGGGCGACTTTCGTAAATTATTGCGACAACGCCCATCGGTACTGCCGTTTTTTCGATAAGCAAACCGTCGAATCGGGTATGGGATGCGAGCACGCGACCAACCGGATCGGGCAAGGATGCTACCTGCTTCATTCCGTCGGCCATTCCCTTTATTCTGTCCTCGCTGAGTGCCAATCGGTCAATCATAACATCGGATACCGTACCCCTTGCCGCTTCGATATCGAGTCGGTTTGCGGCGAGAATTTCGTCGGTTGCTTCGACGAGGCAATCGGCCATTGTCATTATTGCGCTATTCTTTTTTTCGGTTGTGAGGGTGGCAATATAGGGTTTTACCTCCCTGGCATTTTTCAGTATTTCTGCGGTGGTAATCATTCGCCCTTCACCTTGCCCTTAAATATTGTTCCAACGGCCTTTCCTGCCGCGATGTCATAGAGAATTTCGGGATTGCTTCCGTTTGCGATAATGGTGGAAATGCCTTCTTCGCCTGCAATGGTCGCGGCATTAAGCTTTGTTCTCATTCCGCCGGTTGCAAGCTTTGTTCCCCTGCCCTTTGCGAGAGCGTAAATTTCGGGAGTAATTTCTTCGACCACGCTGATAAGCTCGGCATTCGGGTCGGTATGCGGGTCGGCGGTATAAAGCCCGTCGATGTCGGAAAGAATCACAAGCAAATCGGCCGATACGCTTGTCGCAACAACTGCGCCGAGGGTATCGTTATCACCGATAACAATTTCTTCGGTCGAAACGGTATCGTTTTCGTTAATAATCGGAAGTGCGCCAAACTCTAACAAACGGGAAACTGTATTTCTGAAATTGGTATGATTAACCTCGTTTTCGATATCGAAACGGGTGATGAGAAGCTGGGCAATCGTATGATTGTATTCGGCAAATTGCTTGTCATAAATATACATCAGCTCACACTGACCGACGGCTGCTGCCGCCTGCTTGGTGGGAATGTCGGTCGGCTTTTCGTTGAGCGAAAGCTTACCAACGCCCATTCCGATTGCGCCCGACGAAACGAGAATAACCTCGTATCCCTCGTTCTTTAAATCGCTGATAACTCGGCAAAGCTTTTCCACCCTGCGAAGATTGATATGACCATTTTGATGAGTTAAGGTAGAGGTACCTACCTTTATTACAATTCGCATAATAATCCCTCTTAATATATCTATATTTACTTGATTATACAAAACTGTTATGATTTTTGCAATATTAAGTGCAATTTTTTCTTGCAGTAATCGAAAAATGGGTTATAATGTATTTATCAAATTTAAGCGAAAGAAGTATAAAAAATGGTTGACGGCTTTTACGTTATTGACTCACATTGTCATATATATCCCGAAAAAATTGCTTCCCGTGCCGTTGCCGGAACCGACAATTTTTATGGCACCGTTTCGTTCGGAAACGGCATAACCGACCAGCTACGCGAGCTGAAAGACATCAGCGGAACCGACCTTTACATAGTGCAGTCGGTCGCAACTACCGCAAAGCAGGTCGGCAGCATCAACGAATTTATCGCAAACGAGGTGGATAAGGGTAACGGACTCTTTGTCGGGCTGGGTACACTTTACCCCGACAGCGATAATGTTAAAGAGGATGTACGGCATCTCGTTTCGCTCGGGCTAAAAGGAGTCAAGCTTCACCCAGATATTCAGAATTTCAAAATCGACGATTACCGCTGTCTCAAAATCTACGAGCTTTGCGAACAGGAAGGTTTGCCGATTCTTATGCACACGGGCGACAACAGATATGATAACTCCAACCCCAACCGACTCGTCCCTGTACTTAACATTTTCACGGGACTGACCATTATCGGAGCGCATCTCGGCGGCTATTCAATTTGGGACGAAGCGAGCGAAAAATTGGCAGGACTTGATAATTTATACGTCGATTGCTCCTCATCCTTCCCCTTTATCGATAAGCAAACGGCCCTCAATATTATCCGCAAATACGGCGCAGACAAGGTGCTTTACGGCACCGATTACCCCATGTGGTCGCCGATTGAGGAGATAAAAACCTTTATGTCGCTCGGACTCACCGACGACGAAAAGCGAAAAATCCTCAGCGAAAATGCAAAAAAGCTATTTTTAAAATAAAAGTACAAAATCCGACCGAAAATATTAGGAGCGCTCACATAGGGAGAAATTGGTTTTTTGCATAAATTCGACACAACTCTTAGCAACAAATCCTTGTAATACACAAAGTATTACTGCGGCTTAGTTGTTTCGAGACCGAGACGAATTTATTGCTACAAAACTGCAAAGCACCTAAAACAGATGGATTTTTGATAGTATAAAAGGCACAACACCGCAGTAACGCTGTCGCGTACTGCGGTGTTGTAACGTATTAGACTGCAAAAAGACGCTGTTTTAGGCGAATTATCCCTATGTGAACGCTCCTTTGGCCGGATTTTTTTATTCGGCTATTCTTTTTCGATAAGCTCGAGCATTTCGTCAATCTTTTTTCTATCGGCGAGACCGAGTGAAAGTGCGGTTGCGCTTCCTGTCGCAGTGCCGAGCTTCAAGGCGTAGGAAAAATCACCCGTTTTGATATACCCTGCGATAAATCCCGCTACCATCGAATCCCCTGCGCCGACCGTATTAACCGCGTGACCGCCATACGAGCGCATAAAATGGGTTTCGCCATTTTCATCAAGCAACACGCTACCATTTTCGCCCATCGAAACAAGCACGTTTCTCGCCCCTTTTTGCTGTAAAACACGGGCGCATTGGGTCGCCTTTTCGACCGAATCAATCGAATAGCCGAAAATATCGGCAAGCTCGTCGTTATTCGGCTTTATGAGAAAGGGTCGGCAACCAAGCGCATTCATCAGAAAATCTCCAACCGCATCAACGACAAAGCGAACGTTTCTGCCCTTCAGTTTGGTGAGAATGTCCTCGTACACCGTCTTTGGCAGGCCGGCAGGTACGCTTCCCGAAACGACGAGAATGTCGCCGTCCTTTATCCCCTCAATTTTTTCATAAAGAGCGCCCAAATCATCGGCTGAAATTTCGGGTCCTGCTGTATTTATATCGGTTTCCGAGTCGGCTCGCACCTTTACATTTACGCGGGAAAATCCGCTTTTGAGCATAATAAAATCGGTTTCGATTCCGCTATCGTTGAGACGGGCTTCGATTTCCTTTCCGGTGAAGCCGGCAATAAAGCCCAGAGCAACCGATTTTACCGAAAGCTCGTTTAAAACGATAGAAACGTTTACTCCCTTTCCGCCGCAAAAGAAACTACCGTTATCGGTGCGGTGTTCCTTTCCTACTCGGAAATCATCTGTTTTTATTACATAATCGAGTGCCGGATTAAAGGTTAGCGTGTAAATCATTTTTTATCTCCAAATAAAGATGTTCGAAATACAATTTAATCTGAAATTATTATATCCAAAAACTACCCCATTTTCAAGTAAAAGGATGGCGAATTGCTTTGGATTTATGTTTTTTGTTATATAAATTTGACATGGTGAGTTAATAACACCTATTAAAATAAATGCACATTCTATATAAATATAAGCAAAAAATTTATATTTTTAAAAAATCCTCCCTCTTGAAATCGGATGACAAACCCCTTAATTTGCATTTTTTTGTAATATTTTTGTTATTTATTACAATATTCAAGCAAATTTTTTATACAATGCACCAAATTATTAGAAATTCGCTATTTTGGGCTTTAAAATATCGCTTTATTGTATTATAATGTACTTGTCGATAAATTCAAAAAAGTAGGTGATAGTTATGATATCAGCATACAATGAACTTGCTGTAAGCAAATCCGAAGAATATCCTTTTGCGGCATTCTGGCAATGGCTCACAGAGGATAACCCCATCGGTTGCGCCCTCCACTTTCACAATCAAATTGAATTCATTTACGTTGTTACAGGCGTAATGGATATGTGCATTAACAATCAAAAGTTCACCATCGGACCTAACACCTTTGTTATGATTCACCCGAACGAAGCCCACAGCATTAGTCACAATTCGGGAATTTGTTATTACTTTGCGGTGCGCTTTGAGCCCTCGGTGCTTTACACGTCAAAGCAATCGGTTGAGGAACTCAAATGTCTCATTCCTTTCTGCATTTCACCGGGAAACAGACAGCGTATTTTCCGTCACACCGAGCTTAACGAGCTTATGCCTCACGGCGACCTTCGTTCATACGTCGAAAGCTTGGTTAACGAATGGGAAAAGAGACCCCTTGGCTTTATGTTCCAGATGAGAAATCGCATTACCGCTATATTTGTAGCTATTATTCGCGCTTGGGACAAGCAATCGCCCGACAATACGGATAACATTTCGTCCGACCTGACATTTGCCATCAACTATGCACAGAATTATATCCTCAGCCATTGCAACGACGTTAACGAAGCCGAGCTGGCAAAGGAATGTAATATCAGTTACAGCTATTTCTCCCGCTCGTTTAAGAAGTTGATGGGAATGAGCTTCAACCAATACGTAAATCACGTTCGCATCAACGAAGCTCAGCGACTGCTCATTTCAAGCAATACCAGCGTCACCGACGTTGCGCTTAGCTTGGGCTTCTCGTCATCGAGCCACTTTATACATACCTTTAAATCAATTAAGGGAATCACACCCAATCAGTTTAAACAGCAATATCATAATAAATAAAAATGAAAACGGCGGACAAGGAATTTGCTCCTTGTCCGCCGTTTTTTAGTCGAAAACTTATTGTATTACCCCCACAATTCCCCAGTCATTTTTTTGCAAAAATGACAGCCCCCTTTACACAAGGGGGCCTTTGGTTTTGTTCAAAATATCTGTTGATGAGTCCCTCAAACGCCTTGTCGTGTCGGGCTTCGTCGCGAAAACGCTCGATTTTCCCAGTATTTAAGCCACTTTTTGAAAATTACACACCTTGACGCACACTAAAAACAGTCGTTTGCTAGAAAATTTTCGATATGAGGAAAAATAAAGTCTATCATCCCTTATATATCTGCTCATCGAACTTGAATTTATTACATATTTTTGTCATTTGACCGCTGTCTTACTATATAAATAATACTTAAAACCATACAAGGTATAAAAGATAAAAACCCTACAATCTCTGAAATGAGTACAAATAAATATCTGCCGTAGGATACCTCAGTCCATATTCCGTGTGATGACAAATAATAGTGCCCTGATTGATATAATTCATAATCATTAGATGCATTATGCAAAGCACTACCACCGAATATAAATCCTATAAAAAGGCCATAGAAAAAAAGAAGACAAAATATGCAAGATAGCAATCCTATTACATCTTTTTGCTTAACCAACTTAATAATTCCTCGAATGAACGAAAGCCAAACGACAGCAAAAATAAAATAACCAAAAATCACAACTTGCCTTTCACTTCCTTTTGTACATTTACTATTAGATTATATCACATATTTCTCATAAAGTAAATATATTAAAGATGGTCTTAAAAGTTTTCGTCATATAAGTAAAGGACACCCACCAAAGCGGTGGATGTCCTGAAAACACTTATTTTATGCAGTTTTTTGCTTATTTGAAGTATCTGTTAAGGAGTCCCTCGAACGCCTTGCCGTGTCTTGCCTCGTCGCGTGCCATTTCGTGAACTGTGTCGTGAATTGCGTCGAGTCCGAGCTCCTTTGCGAGCTTGGCAAGCTCGGTCTTTCCTGCTGTTGCGCCGTTTTCTGCGTCAACGCGGAGTTCAAGATTTTTCTTTGTCGAGTCGGTTACGACCTCGCCGAGCATTTCGGCAAACTTCGATGCGTGTTCCGCTTCCTCATAAGCTGCCTTTTCCCAATAAAGTCCGATTTCGGGATAGCCCTCGCGGTGAGCCACACGTGCCATTGCAAGATACATTCCAACCTCGCAGCATTCACCCTCGAAATTGGCTCTGAGCCCCTCAATGATTCTTTCGTCAACGCCCTTTGCCACGCCTACAACGTGCTCAGCAGCCCAAACCTTTTCGGCAGCCATTTCGCTGAACTTTGAACCGGGAACCTTGCACTGAGGGCAAAATTCGGGTGCGCTATCTCCTTCGTGAACATATCCGCATACAGGACAAACAAACTTTTTCATAATCAATTTCCTCCAAATAATTTAAATTTTATTTTTTAATTTTTCACTTTGCTTCGGCAGGAGTCACATTCTCCATAAAACATTAAGCTGTAATATTCGGCTTCACAGCCCGTTTCGTTCGCTATTTCGCACAGATTGGGTAGCTCAATAAAAACGTCGCTTACTCCCCCACAGGTCATGCAACAAAGATGACTATGCTGGCTGATGTCGGCGTCGAAATGAACTGCGCCTGACTTTGTCGTCAGCATCAGGGCATCGCCGCTCTGGTGCATTTCGGCTAAATTGCGATAAACGGTAGCCAAGCTGATGTTAGGAAATTCGGCTCGAACCATATCATATACGGCTGTTGCCGTCGGATGACTTTTCACCGAACAAAGCGCATTGCGTACAGCATCGCGCTGTTTTGAATGTCGCTTCATGACCTCCTCCTTATCGATAATAATTATCGTTATCATTATAATACAGCACGCGTTTCATTTTGTCAAGCGTTTTTTGTAAAAAAATTTTTATTGAGATTTTTTCTTAAAAATGGTATTATACATACATTATATTAAAGGAGATTTTTCGATATGGCAAAAGGAAAGGGCAATCGTCTTTTTTTACTCGATGAATTGCGTGGCTTTGCAATTATATGTATGGTGCTGTTTCACGCTTTTTTCACCGCGTCCGAAATGTTCGGCTGGCCCATAGCGACCAAGCTGCTCTATTTCTTTATGCCCGCCGAGCCGTATTTTGCGGCGCTTTTCATAGTTATTTCGGGAATTTCGTGCAATCTTTCCCACTCGAACGCAAAGCGTGGACTAATCCTTTTGGGCATAAGTATTGCGATGACGCTGATTACCTATTCGGCTAGGTATATCGGGCTTTACGGCATCGAAATTTGGTTCGGTATCCTGCATTTGTTGGCTATATGCATTCTCTTTGTCGCCCTTTTAGGTCGAGGACTGAGAAAAATTCATCCCATTGTGGGCATTCTTATTTGCGCGTTTCTGTTTTACTTCACTATGCACGTCGACCTTAACAAAGGGGCTCACCTCAACTTTTTTAACCAGACAATCGACCTGCCTAATTGGTTGTACGAAAATAACCTTTTGTGCCCGTTTGGGTTTTATTCACGCGAATTCTTTTCGGCCGATTACTTTCCCCTTTTGCCCTGGCTGTTTATGTTCCTCATCGGCTACTATCTCGGCATGTACGTCAAAAAAGGCAAGTTCCCGAAGTTCTTTTACAACAAACACGTACGTCCATTCGCCTTTGTAGGAAGGTACACGCTTTGGATTTACATTCTTCATCAGCCGGTTATTTACGCCCTGTTTTACGCCGTTTCTTTGGTAATGGCTAACATATAAACAAGCAAATAATTATTTATTTCGACATATTGACTTTTTGATATTGCTTGTAGTATAATGAACGATAGCTATAAAGGTATGTCGGCGGATAGCGTTCCGCCTGCTTATAATCCTTCGACAATTCGGAGGGAGGGAATTTAGATGAGCCAAGTACGCTTAAAAGAAAATGAGAGCTTGGAAAACGCACTCAGACGCTTTAAGAGAGCTACTGCCAGAGACGGTGTTATTCAGGAAGTTCGCAAGAGAGAACACTATGAAAAACCTTCCGTTAAGCGCAAGAAAAAGTCTGAAGCTGCACGCAAGCGTAAATATCGCTGATTATTTGCTTAATTCGGCGTATATTCGATGCGCCCATTTTCCAGGCAAAAAAGAAAAACCAATCAGAGATAAATTTTATCTGCATAAAAGCGGCTTTTTGATAAAAGCCGCTTTTTTGTTTTTTACCACTTTTTTAGGAGAATCATAATGGGGTTTTTTATTCCGGATAAGCGATTTCGCCGCATAACCGAAATCGACTGTGAATATTTAAAGCAAAAGAATATAAAGGGACTCATTCTGGACGTGGATAACACCCTTTCGACCCACCATTCACAAACACCCATCGAGGGACTGAGCGAATGGCTGGACGAAATGAAAAAGAATGGTATAAAGCTCATCATTCTGTCCAATTCTAAAAAAGAAAGGGTTGCCCCTTTTGCAAATAAGCTCGGGCTCGATTTTATTTCGCTCGGGTTAAAGCCGCTTCCGTTTGGGCTCATTCGCGCAAAGAGAAAGCTCGGGTTAAAGGCAAAAAATGCCGCCATGGTCGGAGACCAGATTTTTACCGATATTATCGGCGCGAATTCCTGCGGACTGAATACAATTTTGCTCGAGCCGATTAAATTAGAGGACGGAAAGAGCTTTAAAATAAGACGAAAATTAGAAAAGCGATTCATCGCAAAGTACGAAAGGAAAGCCGCCAATGAGCGCTAAATTCGGACCGGCAGGAAACTCGGAAAGCTTCGCTAAAATGAAGTATAAATCGAGCTTGGACGTACCCGAATATATCGAAAAAATGGGACTCGACGCCTATGAATATCAATGCGGTCGCGGAGTAAACATAAACGATGAAAAGGCGATTTTACTCGGCAAGCTTGCCGCCGAAAAGGGTGTTGCACTGTCAATCCATGCGCCGTATTATATTTCGCTCGCAGCCGCCGAGCAACCAAAACTCGATAATTCGATAAATTACATTCTGAAAAGCGCAAGGGCAGCCGATAAAATGGGCGCTACGAGGGTCATTCTTCACCCCGGGTCAAAGGGAAAATTCGACAGACACGATGCAGTAAATCTAGCTCTCGATACCTTTAAGAAGGCGATTGTTGCGCTTGACGACGAAGGGCTCGGTCACATTACCCTTTGCCCCGAAACGATGGGCAAAATCAATCAGCTTGGTGACCTTGACGAAATAATGGAATTCTGCAAAATCGACGAGAGGGTTATTCCCTGCATCGATTTCGGACATCTCAATTCGCGTACCCACGGCGGGCTCAAAACGAAGGACGATTTCGGTAAGGTGCTCGACACCATTGAAAAGACAATCGGAAACGAGCGAATGAAAAAATTTCACGCACATTTTTCGAAAATTGAATGGTCGGAGGGCGGCGAGGTAAAGCACCTCACCTTTGAAGATACCGTTTTCGGTCCCGATTTTCGATTCCTTGCCGAGATTATTGCCGAGCGAAAATGCTCACCGACAATCATTTGCGAATCGGCAGGGACTCAGGCGGAGGACGCGCTGACCATGAAAAAAATGTATCTTTCGGCAGTAGAAGGATGTGCGAAATAATGAAATTCAACGAAAAGCTCAAGCTCATGCGCGAAAAAAACGGCTACACCATAAAGCAGTTAGCCAAAGCAGCAAGAGTACGAGCCAAAACAATGGAAAAATACGAATTGGGAATAGAAATCCCGAAGCTTAAAACAATAATCAAAATCGCTGAATTTTACGGATTTTCGACCGCCGAGCTTTTTCAAGCTGCGATGGCGGAGGTAAACGAAATCACCGAAGCGATGAAAAAAGGATCTGACGCGGAATGAAAAAAATACTCGTAATAAACGGACCAAATCTGAATATGCTCGGCAAAAGAGAGCCCGAAATTTATGGCAGCCGTTCACTTGACGACATAAATCGTGACCTCAAGGCGCTGGGCGAAACAATGAATACGGAGGTTGACTTTTTTCAGTCGAATATCGAAGGTGAAATCGTCACAGCCATTCATTCGGTACTCGATGGATACGACGGCTGTATCATAAATGCAGGTGCATATACACATTATTCGGTGGCAATTCACGATGCAATCGCCGCCGTTGAAAAAAAGCCATTTATCGAGGTTCACCTTTCTAACGTACATACACGCGAGGATTACAGACACAAGTCAATGCTCTCCCCCGTTTGCAAGGGTGTTATACTCGGATTCGGTGAAAAGAGCTATTCTCTGGCACTCAAAGCTCTTTGCGAGGACTAAAATCGAGATAAATATCAAACTTTTTGACATAATAGGAATAAAAAGTCAAAAAATGCTTGAAAATGATATGGTTTTATTATAAAATAAAATGTAATAAATTTTAAATTCACGGTAGCTTTGCTTGTCAAACCCTGTGCCGACGGATATGGGGGTGACAACCTTTTACAGCATCGACTGCCTTTACCGTCGGAGAAAGAGGTTTTTATTATGGTTACAGCTGGTGATTTCAGAAACGGCGTTACTTTCGAAATGGACGGTAACGTATATCAGATTATCGAGTTCCAGCACGTTAAGCCGGGTAAGGGTGCTGCTTTTGTCCGCACAAAGATCCGCAACGTCATTGCCGGCTCGGTAGTTGAAAAGACTTTCAACCCGAACGACAAATACCCCACCGCCTACATTGAAAGAAAGGATATGGAATATTCCTACAATGACGGCGATCTTTACTACTTCATGGACCAGGAAACATTCGAACTCGTTCCCATCGGTAAGGATCAGCTCACCGATAACTTCAAGTTCGTTAAGGAAAACATGGTTTGTAAGATCCTTTCCTACAAAGGAAACGTTTTCGGTATCGAACCGCCTACATTCGTAGAGCTTCAGGTTACCGCTACCGAGCCCGGATTCAAAGGCGACACAGCTACCAACGCTACAAAGCCCGCTACACTCGAAACCGGCGCAGAAATCCGTGTTCCCCTCTTTGTCAACGAAGGAGATATGCTCCGTATTGACACCCGTACAGGCGAATACATGGAACGCGCTTAATTCTTTTTCAAACTAAACAAAAAGAAGGAGAAAATTATGATGACTCTTACCGAAAAAGTTGCTTATTTAAAGGGCCTCGCAGAGGGACTCAAGGTAAACGCTGACGAAGATATGGGCAAGCTCGTTCTTGCTATCATCGACACGCTTGACGATATGGCTCTGACCATCGCCGACATCGAGGACGAACTCGCTGAAACTCGCGACTACATCGAGGAAATTGACGAGGACCTCGGCGCAGTTGAAGAAGATCTTTACGAGGACGAGGATGAGGACGACTGCGATTGCTGCTGCGGTGACGAGGACTTTTACGAAGTAGAATGCCCCGCTTGCCACGAAACAATCTGCCTCGACGAAGATATGCTTTGCGAAGGCGAAATCGAATGCCCGAATTGCGGCACCGACCTCGAATTCGACTTTGACGAGTGCGACTGCTGCGGCGACGATTGCGATTGCGACAGCGATTGTGATTGCGGCTGCCAGGATAAATAATTTAAGTTTAATAGTTAAAAAGCACGGTTGCGTGAGGCAACCGTGCTTTTTTTCATTATTCATTATTCATCAGCTTATTTACCGCCGATTTATATTCATCGTAGGTGACCAAATTTTCAAGTGCCTTTGGTATCGCATTCGCCGACAGCCGCTTTGGCAGTCCGAGTATTTCCATCAGCTTTTCGCGAAGTTGCTTCGAGTTTTCGCCGCCGTAAAGTCCGTCGTCATAAAGGTCACTTTTGGTCACTCGGCGGACATTATCTTCACGCGACACGCTATCGTCGGTCGAGACACCTGCCGCTTTGAGCGCATTCAGAATAACCTCCTCCGATACGCCTTCAACGCCCAAAAGCCCGTCGGCAGAGTCCTTTTCCTTTCGCTTTTCCCTGCCTTTTATATCGGGGATATAGACGTTAATTATTTCACCCGAAACGGTCGAGGAAATATGCGAGCGAATCAAAAAACCTGCCGAATCGGAATCGGTCATTACAATAATTCCGCGCGTTTTTGCCAATTTTCTGATAAAGTCACGCTTTTCCGTGTCCTTGAAAATTCTGAAACCGTCGGTCTCGATAATAAGCCCGTCGATGATTGATGATAGCTTGATTTTATCATACTTTCCCTCAACGATAATCGCCTGTTTGAGCTTTATCATACGCCTATCTTTCCCCCGCAAGCTGAATGAGCTGCATCACCGTTTTATCCACAAGGAGCCGTGGGTCAAGCTGGGTCGATTTGAGCGCAATATCGGTTTCGCGAAGGATATTCAGCGCCTTTCGCAAAGTGAACACACTCATTTTTCGCGCGTTTTGCGAGGCGTATTTGAGCTTAAACGCGTTCTTTCCATAGCCGAAATCGGCTCCGATGCTTTCGGCATTTTTGCCCTCCGATTCGGCGACCTTCGCCCTATACATATCGACGTAAGCCGAGCTTAGCGCCGCAACTATCGCAATCGAATCGACGCACTGTGCCGCCAAATCGGCGAGCATGGTATAAACTCTTTCTACGTCGCGAGCGCAAACGGCATTGATGAGCTTATACGCCTTTTCGTCGGGTGTTTTCACCGCAAGAGCATCAATCTCCTTTTCGGTAATTATGCCGTCCTTGCCGACAAAATCGCAGAGCTTGTCGACCTCGGAAAAGAGGTTTGTCATATCACTGCCGCAGACGCGGATAAGATATCTTGCCCCTGTCGGTTGAAGATTGACCGAGCGTGATGCCGCCCTCTTTGTCACCATGCGAACAAGGTCGGCCTCCTCGCGCAGATTAAGCTCTACGAGTGCACCGTACTTTTTCACCGCGTCGAATACTTTTTTTGCCTTTGCCGACTTTGACGGGGTGATACTCAGCTGTTCAAGACGAAGGATCAAAACGCATACCTCGGGCATATCGGAGATGAGGTCGACCAACTTTTCGACCTCGGTTTCGTCAGCAGAAGCGAAATTATAGTCGCACACCGACACGCAAGAATAGTCGCTCATCATCGGGATTGCGTCGGCGGCGGCAATTATATCGTCCACCTTCACCGAGCTGTCAAAGCGATGCAGATTGAGGTCCTCAAAGTCGGTGACTGCCTTTTTTATAATAGCAGACGAGTAATATTTTTTGAGATAATCTTCATTTCCGTAAATCAAATAAACCGATTTGAAATCAGCTTTTTTAATATCTTCTATAAGCTCTTTTTCGGTTATAGCCGGCATATTTTTTCTCCTTTAATAAAGATTTTCGTACTCGATACAGTAGTCGCTGTTGGTTAACTTTATCTCCGCGTTTTTACCATTCGAAAGGGCGTATGGCTGTACCCCACCCATTATCAAAAGATTGGATTTATGCGCGGTTTCGGCTTCTTTACCCACCATTATAGCACATTTTACGTCGCAGGTGGTAGCAATAAATTCGGTCGGTGCAATAATTATATCAACTTTTGGTGAACTTGCGTACTCGGTCGGGACAAAAATCCGCGTTTTCGCCGCCGTTATCATTATCCCGTCATCAGTCACCGAAAGGGCAACCCTATCGGTCAGCTCCACCTCACAATTAGCATATCCTATTCTCTTTGCCCCGTCAAGTGCCATAAGGTCAATTCGTTCATCGCTATACATTATTTTGTTGGTAGAAACGTGCTTCAAAAGGGTGGTTGCTCCCTTTGACAATTTATCGCAATCGCTCGGTAAAACAATAAGGTCAAGATTATCTATGCCATCGGCTTTAATATCATTTGCAATCATTTTCGCGATGTGCGAGGCATCGGCGCTGCCGACCAAAATATTTCGACCGCCGTCGCAAATCAGCACAGCCGAGCCGGATTCGCTGCCATAAACCCGTAACGAAACAGGGCTTGGTAAAACAAAACTCGATAAAATCAATATAAGTTCCATTGCAAGTGCGGTCGACAGGGCAATTATTTTTATTCGGCGTCGTGAATTTACAAAGAAAAATAAGATTATTGCCGCCGAAGCAAGTGCGCACAGAAGCATCATCGACCTGCCGCTAATATAAATTTGCGAAAAGCTGATTTTACTCATTATCTCGGCAACGAGGAGAATGAACTTCGAACAAATAGCGGCGACGAACAAAAGCGCTTCACCCATAAACGAAAGCACTCCAGTTAAACACAGCAAAACGCCGAAAGCTGCAAAGCAAACGGTGAGGGTTACCGCGGTCGAGATTATTACGTTGGTGAGAACAGCAAGCGGATTCACATAGCCAAAGGTTATTATAGCTATCGGCAGGGTCATTAACTGCGCCGAAATGGTCATGAATGATACGAGTAACAGGTCGCGTACCAATCTGAAACGGCAGATTGAAAGCTTTGATACCCATTTACGCAGCTTCGGCTCGATTAAAATAATACCGAGGGTGGAAAACACCGTGAGCAAAAATGATACCGAGCAGACCGAAAAGGGATTTACGGTACACTGCAAAAGCACTGCCAAGCCAAGCGAATTTACGGAATACGCCTTTTTATAAATGGCGTTTCCGCAAAAGGTGATTATACTCGTAATACCTGCGCGAAGCACCGACGGAGTAAATCCCGCCAGAGCCATTAGTCCGAAAATGAACGGAATTGTTGCAAGGGCGGCCATTCGACGCGACCGCAAAAACCGACGGAGAACAGACATAATCAGCCACGAAAGAATGGACAAATGAAGCCCCGAGACCACCGTAATATGCGAAATCCCGCTACCCTTTATCGCGCTGTATGCCGAATCGGAAATTCCGCTTCTGTCCCCAATTAGCATTGAGATTATAAGTGCACCTTCGTCACCATTCAAGTAGCGCGACACAGTATTTCTCACCGCTTGTCTTGCCGCTATCGCATAGCGGTACAGGCCGCCATCTCCACGCTCGACGATTGGCGTATCTTCGTTACTGATATATGCGCAGATATAGATGTTTTCGCCGTAAAAATCCTCCAACCCCGTATCGTAAAAGGTCATTTCGACCGTAACCTTATCAAATTCGCGAAAACCAAGGTCGGCATACGAAACAACCATAAACTTAAATCCACTTGAATCACTATCCGAAAGCTTGTCGGCTTTCATTTTATAAATAACCCTTTCGTCGGTGTATTCCGGCTCGTCAAGCAGATGCGCTTCAACAATATGGGTGCTGCCGTCAAGCGCCTTTACGTCCTTTACGTTCAGATTATAAAAGCAACACATCAGCCCCAAAGCCAGAGCCGACGAAAACAAAACCTTCGGTAACAATGACTCCCTTTTGCGTAAAATAACAGCCGAAATTACCGCGCCTATAAACACTAATACACCCACCACCGCACAAATCTCGAATGAAAGATACTGTGCGATGATGAGTGTACCTAATACTGCAAATGCAATTTTTGCTACCTGGGCGCTTTTCATTAACCGTTGCCCCTTAATAGATTTTCGCCGTTATTATTTAAAGAAAAGAGGCAATTTATCAAGGAATATAATATCATCTCTGTCGGCGGCATCGCCCTCAGCAAGTACGGCACAGGCAGACGCCTCAATACCCTTTGCCTCGCTGACAAGCTTTCGTACCGCTTCGAGCGATTCGCCCGTCGAAATTACGTCATCGACGATAAGTACGCGCTTACCCTCGATTTTTTCAATCTCGTCCTTGCCGAGAAAGAGCTTCTGCACGTTTCCGGTGGTAATTGATTTTACCTCGACCGAAAGCGGATTTTCCATATACACCTTTACTCCCTTGCGAGCAACTGCGTAGGGCTTCCCACTCTGACGAGCCATTTCGTAAGCGAGAGGGATACTCTTTGCCTCCGGGGTGAGAATAATGTCGAATTCGGGAACCTTTTTGAGCAGTTCCTCTGCCGCTTTGATGGTGATTTCGACGTCACCAAAGAGAATGAACGCGGCAATATCAAGCGTGTCGCTGACGGCAAACTTTTTAAGCTCGCGGTCGAGTCCTGCTATCTTCATTTTGTATGTAGCCATAATTTTTTACCCCCAATTTCTTTATAAAAATCAATCTGACTCAATCAGCCGGGAGGCCAAGCGAGCATTCTACCTGCGAGGAGATGAAAGTGCAGATGACCTACCGTTTGTCCGCCTTCCTCACCGCAATTATTTACGATTCGATAACCCTTTTCGAGATTCTCCGCCTTTGCAATTTTTGCGGCGGCTTCGAAAATCTTTGCTACGACAAAGCTGTTTTCTTCGGTAATTTCGTCGGCGCATTTGATATGCATTTTCGGCACGATTACCGCGTGAAAGGGTGCCTGCGGAGCGATGTCCGCAAAGGCATAAACCGTTTCGTCCTCGTAAATTTTGGTTGACGGAATTTCTCCGCTTACTATTTTACAAAAAAGGCAATCCATATATTCCACTCCCTTTTTTTACTTTAACATTGATTTTACAATATCGGCTACTGCGGCAAGTGCGTCATTTACCTTTGACACGTTCTTTGCTCCTGCCATAGCGCTGTCAGGACGTCCGCCGCCGCTTCCGTCGGCAATCTTTGCTACCTCACGGACAATGTTTCCTGCGTGAGCGCCCTTCTTTACCGCGTTTGCGCCACAAGCGGCACAGAAGGTAACCTTTTGCCCGTCAACTGCGGCAAAAACGGCTACTGCATCGGCATTCTGCGCCTTTATATCGTCGCCTGCGTTACGCATTGCGGCGGTATCGCTATTCCAGAAGGTTGTAGCGATTACCTTTATTCCGTCGATGTCAACCGCACCGTCAAAGAGTGAGCCGAGCTGAGACGATGCAATTTCGGAATTAAGCTTGTCTATCTTTTGCTTCTGCGCCTTTATTTCGTCCTGCAACGAGGTAATTTTACCAACGAGTTCGTCGGCTGACGATACCTTCGCCGCTTGAATTGTGCGGTCGATTTCGTCCTTGTAATCGGCGAGGAGCTTCAACACGCCTGCGCCTGTAACAGCTTCGATACGGCGTACACCTGCGGCAACCGAGCCCTCGGAAATAATGCGGAAAAGTGCAATTTTTGCGGTATTTGATACGTGAGTACCGCCACAAAATTCGACCGAAACGTCGGGCACGTTTACAACTCGTACGATGTTTCCGTACTTTTCACCAAAGAGGGCCATTGCGCCGAGCTTCTTTGCCTCGTCAATCGGCATTTCGCGAACGTCAAGTTCGATTGCGTCAAGAATTGACTTGTTTACGAGGGATTCGACCTCTTTTATCTGATCAGGTGTAAGTGCCGAGAAATGAGTAAAGTCGAAACGTACCGAATCCTTTGACACAAGCTGACCTGCCTGCTCAACGTGGGTACCGAGAACCGTACGGAGAGCCGCTTGGAGCAGATGTGCGGCAGTATGATTACGCATGGTTGCGTTTCGGCAGTCCTTGCAAACTGCGGCGGTAAGCTTATCACCAATCTTTATCATTCCGCCCGTCATTTCGCCGATGTGCATATAAATTCCTGACGATGCCTTCTGTGTGTCGGTCACCTTAAAGGTTGACTGGCCGTCCGAAAGAGTACCCATATCGCCAACCTGACCGCCACTTTCGGCATAGAAGGGAGTTTTATCAAGAATGATTATACCATTATCGCCGTCAGAAAGTGCTTCGGCAGGTTCGCCGTCCTTGATTACCGCAAGAACTACCGCGTCGCAGGAATAATCGGTGTAGCCGACAAATTCGGTAGCGGCAATTCCGTCGGGAAGTGCGGCTCCACTTTTCCACGCATCAGCACCGGCATTTTTACGTGCGGCACGTGCTCTTTCTCTCTGCTGTTTCATAAGCTCGTTAAAGCCGTCAACGTCAACCGAGAAGCCGCCTTCACCCGCGATGTCGACAGTAAGGTCAATCGGGAAACCGTAGGTATCGGACAACTTAAACGCGTCGGCGCCCGAAACTACCTTTGACTCGCTGTTTTTGAGAATTTCGTCGAGGAGCTGCAAGCCCTGGTCGATGGTCTTTCCAAAGCTTTCTTCCTCAACCTTGATAACCTTTTTGATAAGCTCGCTCTTTTCAACAAGCTCGGGATAAGCATTCTTATTCTCGTTAATTACGGTATCGCAAACGTCCGAAAGGAAGGTGCCTTTAATTCCGAGCATTCTGCCGTGACGAGCGGCACGACGGAGAAGGCGGCGAAGAACGTAACCTCTACCCTCGTTGGACGGCATAACGCCATCACCAATCATAAAGGTAATCGAACGAATGTGGTCGGTAGTTACGCGAAGGGAAATATCCTTTTTATCGTCTGTTTTGTACTCGACGCCGGCAATTTCGCTGATATGCTTCATTATGTTTCTGACCGTGTCAACCTCAAAAAGATTGTCAACGTCCTGCATTACGCAGGCAAGACGTTCAAGACCCATTCCGGTATCGATATTCTTCTGTTTCAGCTCGGTATAGTTGCCGTTGCCGTCATTGTCAAACTGTGAAAATACGTTATTCCATATTTCCATAAATCTGTCGCAGTCGCAGCCCGGCTTGCAATCGGGTGAGCCGCAGCCGTATTTTTCGCCGCGGTCAAAGTAAATTTCGGAGCAAGGACCGCAGGGACCCGAGCCGTGTTCCCAGAAGTTATCGGCTTTACCAAGACGAACTACTCGCTCGGCAGGTACACCGATTTTCTTTGTCCAAATTTCGAATGCTTCCTCGTCATTTTCGTAAATTGAGGGCCAAAGCCGGTCGGCAGGAATTTCGAGCGTTTTGGTAAGGAATTCCCACGCCCATTCGATAGCTTCATTCTTAAAATAATCGCCGAATGAGAAGTTACCGAGCATCTCGAAATAGGTGCCGTGACGGGCTGTGTGTCCTACTCTTTCGAGGTCGGGTGTACGAATACATTTCTGGCAGGTTACAACGCGGTTACGCGGAGGTACAACCTCGCCCGTGAAAAACTTTTTAAGCGGTGCCATACCCGAGTTGATGAGCAAAAGACTCTTATCATTATTCGGGACAAGCGAAAAACTCGCCATGCGGAGATGTCCCTTTTGTTCAAAAAAGGACAAAAATTTTTCTCTCAAATCATTAAGTGACGTCCATTCCATTTTTTCATTTCCTCCAAAAAAACAATATAGCTCTCCCGTCCAAAGGGACGGGAGAGCTCCGTGGTACCACCCAATTTGCCGTCTTTTTTATACTAAAAACGACCTCTTTTATCTATCCTTTAACGCTGATAAGGCGCCGTGATTAGCGGTGACTCGAAAGCCGGCTCGGTAACCTAAAAGCTTTATGAGGGTGGCTTTCAGCCAATTTAAAAATCAAATCGGCCACCCATCTCTTTCACAAGCGGTAAATAAAGTTACCTTTTGCTTTGTCGCAGTCATAATAAATATAAAAAATACAATATAATTATATATTTCCCTCACCGTTTTGTCAAGCGCATAAAATCACGAGTAATACAGCTCGTAAATGCCGTCGCAAACCGACCTGAAAACAGGTGCCGCCGTCCTTGACCCCGAAACGCCGTTTTCGGCTAAAACTGTGATGACGTATTCGGGATTTTCAGCGGGATAAAAACCCGAAAACCAACACTGATTGACCGGCTGTCCATTCGATTTATACCCTGCTTCTGCGGTAGCTGTTTTACCCCCTGCCGAAAGGTAGGTCGGTGCCGCTGAGGAGCCGGTGCCGCCCGATATTACCGCCGTCATCATTTCGGCAACCGTATCCGCCGCCTTCTCCGAAATTACACGCTGTGGCGACTCGCTCATATACTCGGAAATACTGCCGTCGGCAAGCATAATGCCGCTGACCAGCCGCGGCGAAACCCGATAGCCGCCATTGGCAATCATGGCGGTCATCACGGCAACGTCAATCGGTGTCAGCAACAGTTCACCCTGACCAAATGAAAAATTAGCCAATGCGGCGGGTTGTGAGGACAGCTTTTCTTCGCTCGGCAACCTTCCCGACACGGCAAAAAGGCGGTCAGCAAAGCTCTTTTTCTCGTTAAATCGCAGTTTTTGGCACAGCGACAGAATATCCTTTGCGCCGATCTTTGATGCGAGGTTGATAAAATACGGGTTGCAGGAATTAGCCAATGCGGCGGTCATATCAACCTCGCCGTGACCGCTCAGATTGTGGCAATTAAAGGTGTTTGTTCCGATTTTTACATTTCCGTTGCAGGTATAGGTCGCGCTTCTGCCAACACCCGAATCGACCGCCGCCGCGGCAACGAGGATTTTGAAAACCGAGCCGACGTTGTACGCCGAAAAGGCACGATTAATGAGAGGTGACGAGTCGCTTTTCAGCGCGTCGGCGAGATTAAGCGGCGAATAATCGGGACGGCTCGCAAGGGCAAGAATTTCGCCGCTTTTTGCGTTCATTACGACGACGGCGCCCTTTTCAATCGAGTTTGCCGCCTGCTCGGTAATGCGCTGAATGGAGCTGTCGAGGGTCAAAACGACACCCGTTTTGATATTCGTCGTACCCGAAACTGTCGGCTCAACACCCGACAAAGCGCGTCCATTCGCGTCGACTGTGTATGTGACGGTCACATCCTCCTCGCAGGTCAGCAGCTTATCGAACGCGTATTCAATCCCCGTAACGCCCTGTCCCGAGCCGTCGGTGTAGCCGATTACGTGACTTGCGAGCTGATTATCGCTGTAACGAATGGGAATACTGAAAAGGACGCTTTGCTCGGCGGCAAAATCGGACACCGCCTCGATTACGGTCGGTTTGCCGCTTTTAAGCGCATCACGAGCAACCTTTGCATAATCGCCGAGCTTACTGTCGATTTCGTTCAGCGTCGAAAGATTGGACGGCACGGCTGCAAGATACCTGCTCTGCTGTGCCACCAGCTTCCTCAAATTTCGGTCATAGATATTGCCTCTCGGACTTGTCACAGTCAGCTTGTAGCTCATTTGACTCGACGCTGCCGAAAGGTCGGCATCGCTGACAATATCATAAATCCGCCACGACGACGTCAGAAACATCAGCGTCACTGCGATAAAAAGCGAAAGCGCCCTCTTTTTCATTTTTTTACTCCCCTTTTTTTGTTTTTACTTATTTTTTGTCAAAGTGGCAAAATTATTTAATTGTTTCTAAAATTAGCGCTAACCGATTGACAGAAATGGGGCTATTATTATATAATTACTTATATTTTTCTTTGAACGGAGAATAACAAATGGATAAGATTAAAAGTTTATACGACCTTTGGTGCGAAAGAGCCACCGATAAGGCAATTTTAGACGAGCTTAATTCGATAAAGGGCGATGACGAGGCGATTCTCGACCGCTTTTATCGTGAATTAGATTTCGGTACGGCTGGACTTCGAGGAGTCATCGGCGCAGGTACCAACAGAATGAACATTTATACGGTTGGTCGTGCAACCCAGGGCTTTGCCGAATACATCCTCACTGTTGCAAAGGATAAGAGCGTTGCCATCGGCTACGACAGCCGTATTAATTCCGATGTTTTTTCAAAAACGGCCGCTACCGTTTTTGCCGCAAACGGAATAAAGGTTTGGCTCTATCCCGTTCTCGTTCCTACTCCGATGCTGTCCTTTGCGGTAAGAGAGCTTGGCTGTGACGCAGGCGTTGTCGTTACGGCAAGTCATAATCCCTCAAAGTACAACGGATACAAGGCATACGGTCCCGACGGCTGTCAGCTCAACACCGAGGCAAGTAAAGAGGTGCTCGGCTATGTTGAAAAGGTTGATACCTTCGACGGAGTTAAAAAGGTTGACTTTGACGAGGCAGTAAAGAGCGGTATGATCGAATTTATAGGCAACGACGTTTTTGAAAAATACTACGAAAACGTAATGGCGCAGTCGGTCAATCCCGAAATTCTCAAATCGGCAGGACTCAAAATTATTTACACCGCACTCAACGGCTCGGGTAATATTCCCGTCAGAACCGTACTCGGTCGCATGGGCGTAAACGATATTACAATCGTTCCCGAACAGGAATTGCCCGACGGCAACTTCCCCACCGCACCCTATCCCAATCCCGAAATCAGAGAAGCGTTTACCCTCGCACTCGACCTCGCAAAAAAGGTTGAGCCCGACATCCTCCTCGCAACCGACCCCGACTGTGACCGCGTTGGTATCGCAGTAAGGAACGGCGACGATTATACCCTCATGTCAGGCAACGAGGTTGGCGCAGTTATGCTCTATTATCTCCTCAGCCAGCGCACAGAAAAGGGCACAATGCCGTCAAATCCCTTGATGGTAAAGACAATAGTTACCTCCCGTCTGTGTGACAAGATTGCGGCTGATTTCGGCTGTGAGGTTATAGATATTCTGACCGGCTTTAAGTATATCGGCGAGCAAATCGGCATTCTCGAAGCAAAGGGCGAAGAAAGCCGCTATATCATGGGCTTTGAAGAAAGCTACGGCTACCTCGTCGGCAGCTACGTTCGTGACAAGGACGCGGTTATCGGCTCTCTCATGATTTGCGAAATGGCAGCATTCTTTAAGAAACAGAATAAGACACTCATCGACGTTTTAAACGAGCTTTACGAAAAATACGGCGTATTCATGCACAAGCAGATGAGCTTCGCATTCGAAGGTGCCGAGGGAATGAAAATCATGGCCGACACGATGGCATCCCTTCGCACAAATCCACCGAAGGAGATCGCAGGTATGACGGTTACAAAGGTATGTGACTATGAAACACGCATCGTAACCCTCACCGAAAGCGGTAAGAGCGAAGCCATCAATTTACCCAAATCAAACGTACTCGCATACACCCTTTCGGGTGGCGCAGAGGCAATCGTCCGTCCGTCAGGCACCGAGCCGAAGATTAAGATTTATTTGACAGCTGCTGCCGACTCGACCGAAAATGCCGACAACCTGATGAATAAGCTTGAAAAGGCGGCAAAGCCCCTTCTCGGCATTAACTAAAATACAGTAAACGCCGTATGATTAAGGTTAACCATGCGGCGTTTATTTTCACAAAAAAGAGGAGTCAGATGAAGAAAATCGTATGCATTTTGCTTTCGCTTGTGCTGATTTTGCTAGGCGGCTGTACCGAAAAGGAAAAAAAGCCGACCGAAAGCACTCCGTCAAGCGACGTTGTCTCGGAAATGGTTGACCAGCCGGGCGCCGAAATTGAGGAGGTCGAGGTTAGTGCTTCGCTTTCGGCTCAAAGCACCACCATACTCGACGTCAAAAGCACCGAAGCATTCAACCAATTAAGCGAAGAAAAAACGCCGTCAAACGCTATTTTCTATCTCGATGACGAGCTTTTTGTCGTCAGCGACGACGGACTTTACGTGCCGTTTGATGCGGCTATTTCAATGTGCGCCGACAGCGTTATTCCCGTATTATACGTAAGGACGGAAAAGGCGGCAAAGGCACTTTCCACTCGGCTGAAATCGGGTGACGTGACCGACTGTATCGTTATGTCGGACAAGCCCGAGCTTGTAAACTCGGTAAGAGAAGCCGCCCCCACAATCAGCGGTGCTATCGACGCTCGTGAAAACTTGCTCGATATGGATATTACCTATCTCGTTCCCATTCGCAACGAAGCAAATAAAAACAAGGCGAAAATCATTCTTTTCGGTGCACACGCAACCAATGAGCAAATCGTTTATTTGCAAAAGCGGCTGATGACCATTTGGGTTGAAGCGGCAGACAGCTCGGTCGAAGCGCATTGTAACGCCTTCACAAGCGGTGCAAACGGCATAGTTTCGACAAGTAGCAAGAGTATTTTTGACGCAATCGATATTTTCGAAAAGGACACCCTCTTTCGCGAGGTTTTTGTCGTAGGTCACAGAGGTCAACCGGCAACAAACGTGGATAATTCCCTTTCGGGCGCCAGAGCGGCAATTGATTCGGGTGCCGATATGGTCGAATGCGACGTTTATATGAGCGCAGACAAGGAATTTGTAGTCCTGCACAACAACGACATTTCATACTACACCGGCGGAATCGGTCTCGTCGAGGAGCTGCGAACAGAGCAGATACAGTTTTTCATTCTAAAAGGGACAAAGGACGAGCATATTCCTAAGTTGCAGGAGTTTTTTGACAGCTTCAGAAACGACGATATAATGCACTCAATTGAGATAAAAACCTCCGATCCCGACGCAGTTTATTGGTTGCGCGACCTTATCGCCGCAAGCGGAGTTTCGCATCAGGTAAATATCATTTCCTTTAACCTCACTCAGCTTAAACTTGCTCGTGAGGTTATACCCGAAATTTCGTGCGGTTATCTGGGCACGGTTGACGGCATTTATTCGGACATTGTCCCCTATCTCAACAAATATAACCTTTCATATCATCCCACCAATTCAAAGATGTCGCCCGGAAACGCCTATGAGCTTAATAATCGTGGAATAAGCGTAAATACCTGGACCTATTCAAAGGAGGAAACCCTGATAAACGACCTGATAAACGGGTATTCGTCGCTGACAACCGACGGTGCTCTGTGGGCATCCGACATTGTAGCAAAAATCGTAGCCGCCGACCAAATGAAAGTTAAGCTCGGCGAAGAATTCAAATTTTCGGCAACGGCTATTACAAAAAAAGCCGAAAAGGAAATCGAATGTGAGCCGATTGTAATTGACGGTGACATCAAATTCAAAAAGAGTGAAAACGGCTACACCGCGTCAAAAAAAGGCGATGCAACCATTATCCTCAAATACGCCGACACCCTCAAAAGCGGAAAGGTCGTTTACCACTATTCCCGGTCGGTTAAGGTCACAGTTGAATAATTTACAAAAAAACGCCTTTTTTAGACAAAAGGGCGGTTTTTTTGCGGGTGAGATTATATTGATTTTGCTTGTAGATTATAATATAATAAAAGTATATAGGGAAAATTTTCCGAAAAAGCCAATGAGGTGAATTTATGGCAATTACCGACTTTATCGGTCAAATGATTCAGAATCCAATGCTGCTTGTTTCCACCGTTTTGACATTGGGCGTTATTCTCGTAAACGGATGGACGGATGCGCCAAACGCTATTGCTACCTGCGTTTCGACGAGAGCGATCGGCGTCAGAAAGGCAATCATAATGGCGGCAATTTTTAACTTCCTCGGCGTTTTTGTAATGACGTCGATAAATGCTTCGGTAGCCGCTACAATATATAATATGGTCGATTTCGGTAACAACAGCGGCAACGCGCTGATAGCCCTATGTGCCGCCATGTCGGCAATCGTAATTTGGGCTACTGCGGCATGGTATTTCGGCATACCGACGAGCGAAAGTCACGCACTTATAGCAGGAATTTCGGGTGCCGCCGTCGCTGTGAACAACAGCTTTGACGGAATTAAAGGCGCCGAATGGATAAAGGTGCTTTACGGAATTGTGCTTTCTACCCTGCTCGGATTTGTACTCGGCTTCATTTCGTCAAAGATTACCGTTTTCATCTTTCAGAATAAAAATCGGCTCAAATCGGAAAAATTCTTTTCGGGCGCACAGATTACCGGCGGTGCCGCAATGGCATTCATGCACGGAGCTCAGGACGGACAAAAGTTTATGGCAATTTTCCTCCTCGGCGCCGCACTCGTAAAGGGTGAGTCAACCGGCTCGTTTGAAGGTACTCCGCCCTTCTGGCTGATGATTCTGGTATCGCTCATAATGGGGCTCGGCACCTCAATCGGCGGCTACCGAATCATTAAATCGGTCGGTATGGATATGGTTAAATTAAAGCCGTATCAGGGCTTTGCCGCTGACTTTGCCGCAACGCTATGTCTTCTTCTCTCGTCGCTTACAGGTATCCCCGTCAGCACCACACATACAAAGACCACATCGATAATGGGTGTCGGCGCGGCAAGACGAATGAGCAACGTCAACTGGGGTGTCGTAAAGGAGCTTGTTTTTACCTGGATATTCACCTTCCCCGGCTGCGGACTGCTCGGATATATAATGGCCAAACTGTTTATCATGATTTTCGGATAAAAAAGGAGAATTAAAGAAATGGCTAGAATTAAAAACGATTACTTTAAATTAGTCGAACAGCAGGTTGAATGCTGTGTAAAGGCATCCGACCTTTTAGAAGAAATTCTGTGCAACTACTCGGCAACAAGCATTCCATTTCAGAAGGAAAAAATGCACGAAATTGAACGCAAGGCAGACGAGCTTCACCACGATATTTTGACCAAGCTTTCGATCGAATTTATCACTCCGATTGACCAGGAGGATATTCTCCGCCTCGTCCAGATTGTTGACGACGTGACCGATGCACTTGACGAGGTTGTGCTCGAATTTTATATGTACAGCGTTGACGAAATGCCTGCCGAGGCACCTGCCCTTTCAAAAATCGTAAACCGCTGTGTAAAGGCGCTTCACGAAGCCGCAAAGGAACTTAAAAACTTCAAAAAGCCCGATACACTCCGCAATTTGCTTGTAAAGGTAAACACCATCGAGGGTGACGCCGACGCAGCTTACGTCGAAGCAATTCACAACCTTTTCAAAAGCACCTCCGACGCGAGAAAGCTTATTTCGGATAAGGCAATTTACGAAAGCTTGGAAAACTGCTGTGACCTATGTGAACACGCGTCCGACGTTATCGAGCAGATAATTATTAAAAACACGTAATCAAAAAGCGAGTTTAGCTTATTGAAACAATTATTTCAAGGCGGTGTATTTTTCTATGCTGACTAAAAAAAGAATATTATCGTTAATTTTAGCCCTTGCCGTAATTACAGGAACGGCTCTCGTCCCCGCGAATGCAAGTTCCGACTCGGTTAATGCGGATTTTGACTTTATTGATATGGGCGAGCAAGCCGCCGCACCTCAAAACAGGTTTGGCAGCGCGGAAAAGCGCGAAATGATTATTGCCGACGAGGATTATCACCGCGATATGCTTATGCGGTCAAGCGGCACCTACTTTTCGACGAGAAACAGTGTATCGGAATGGGATTTTTCGACCCATTTCGGCTACGATTATCTCGGTTACTTCGACAATGGCGAGATAATGCAGGCGGTTTATGCCGACCTATACGCTCTGAATATTTCGCTGATGAATGACAGCTGCGATATTGAGCGCCTTTATATTGCCGGCGATTACTTCTATATCTACGGCTACGTTTATGAGGATGCGTATCAATCGCTTTCAGGCGAGGAACTGATGGAAATTTACTTTCTGTTTAAGAATGATTTTCCGCAATTTTACTGGCTTTCAAACATCGCGATAGCAGGTGGCGGCGCAATATACGTTGCCGTTTTTGACGAATTTGCGACAGGTACGGCAAGAGCCGAATATACCGCCCAATTTAAAGCCGCCGCCGACCAAATCATTTGCCAGGCATCGACCTTCAAAACCAATTTCGAAAAGGTGGAGTTCGTCCACGATATAATCTGCAAAAAGATGACCTACGCCTTTGACAGCAGCGGTACCGGTTGGGTTGACAACGGGTTCACCCATTCGGTAATCGGTGCTCTCGTTAACGGATACGGTGTTTGCGACGGATATTCAAAGGCGTTTCAGTACATTATGAACCGACTCGGTATCGACTGTCTGCTCATCACAGGGGATGCAAACGGGTCACACGCGTGGAATCTGGTCGAAATGGATAACGGTAAATATTACTTCCTTGACTTGACATGGGATGACGTTGACGACGGATACATTGACATTTATTACGACTATTTTTTAATCGACAGCGACGAGTTTTTGACCACGCATACTCCCTTGTCGCCGATGGGAATTGACGCAAACTTTGCATCAAAGCTGCCGCACCTTTCCCATGATGACACGTACTCCTTCTACAACCGCCACAATTTATACATAAGCGAATATTCGTTAAAGGATTTCAGCTCGGTTATCCGCAGTTCATTTGAGCTGTATATGCAGGGTGACAGTTCGGTAGGATATTTGAAATTTGCCGATTACATTTCCGACGACCAGATAGACGAAATGCTCGGTCACCTCACCTATTTCGCCGAAATGCTCGAATCCGCCGACGGAAAAGGATTTGGCGGCTCGTTCAGTTTCATTGGTGACGAATTTTTCTACACCCTTACCGAAGAGGACGAATACGATATCGACCTTTATGGCGTGACGCTCTATGACGACGGAAGTAAAATCGGCAGATATAACACGGTAAACGGTGCAGTAAATGCGATGGAAAATGACGGCTCGGAATACGTAATCGAGCTTGGCGACAGCGCCGATATATATCCTTACACCGAGTTTCCTGCCAACTGCTCGGTCACCTTTAAGGGAAGCGAAAACAGCTATCTTTACATTCATTCGGATATTACCTTCGACTGTGATATTGCCTTTGATACGGTAATTTTGTACGGGCTCGGCTACTTTGACGAGGGCAATGAAAAGACCGTTCGCTACACCGACAGCTTGACCGAAAAAGGTAATGTGTATCTCGCTAACGTAATTCTCGAATTTTTGAAGATTATTATTAAGGGCGACCTCGACGGCGACAAATCGGTTACCGCCGCCGACCTACTGAATTTGGAACAGTATTTTCTGGGATTGTTTAGCGCAGACAGTGACGATGTACTATCGTCAATCGACCTAAACGATGATGACATTATCGACAGTACCGACCTAATGATACTGCAAATGAGCATAATAAAAGGATAAAAACATCCGACCTCGCACATTGTCTGTCGAGGTCGGATTTTTTTATTTAAGCTTGTTATAAATTCCCTCTGCCGTTTGATAAATTCGGTCGATTTCGGCTTTTTTAGCGGTTTTGAGCGGCTTTTTTGACGGGTAGCCCCAGATATTAAACAGCTTCGGGCCAATCCACGAATACCCTTCGGTATGCTCGAACAACCCCTTTAAAATGCTTAGCGCCGCCTTCTTCGGCTTCATAAAAATCAGCTTCATCGGGTGCTTTATAATGGCGAAAACGAGTGGCGGATAATGGGCGGTTATATTGGTAAAGGTGATGCCGGGATGGACGACCGAAAGATTTCCCTTCTCCGATTTCATCAGCTCGTAAAGGGAAAACATGAGATACCTTTTTGAATTGCCGTAAACGAGATTTGAGCAGCTACGGGTGGAAAAGTCGATATCGTCGGGGTCGCTGGTCGAGTAGTTGTGAGCGATGCTTCCTACGGCAATAATCCTCCCCTTTCGCTCGGTCAAAAGTGGCACAAGCTCGCGTATGAAATAATACGGCGACACAAAATTTATCTGAAAAACATTGTCATAGCCGGTGTCGCAGCACTTTCTCGGAATGCTGTATGCCGCCGCATTTAGAATGAGGTAGTCGATGGGTATACCTTTTAGCCGCTCGCAAGCTGATTTCACCGAGTCAAAATCCTCCATATCGGCTATAATTCGCGTGATACTTGCATCGGGAAATTCATCTGTCAGCTCCTTTTCGAGAGCGAGCGACTTTGACTCGTTTCGGTCAACCGTAACGAGATTTGCACCGAGCATAACGACATAACGCGAAAGCTCCCTGCCGAGTCCGCCGGTCGCCCCCGTGATTACCACAGTTTTGCCAAAGAGAGAATGCGTGTTTTTTGTCAGCCATTTTTGAATATTCATGAGAAAGCCCTCAACCTTTTTTTACCCCCATTTTACATTATTCAGGGCGCTTTATCAACTATAAGGAAGAACGGCTTAACAAAAAAACAAAAAAGCGCAGAATTTTGTCGAAAATTCGGTTGAATAATGAAAACCGCTGTGATATATTATCATAGTTAAATGTTATAATTTTGAGGGGTTAACGTGAATTCATTTTATTTAAAGCCGAAGCTCTTTTCGGTAATCAAAAGCTATTCAAAAAATCAAACGGTAAACGATATTATCGCGGGAATTATCGTTGCAATCATTGCGCTTCCGTTGTCGATTGCTCTTGCACTCGCGTCGGGAGTCGAGCCACAGTGCGGAATTTATACCGCTATTGCCGCTGGATTCATCGTTTCACTTTTTGGCGGTAGCCGAATCCAAATAGCAGGACCGACGGCCGCCTTTGCCACCATTGTAGCGGGAATCGTCGCCGCAAAGGGTATGAGCGGACTTGTCACTGCCACCCTTTTGGCAGGAATTTTGCTTATAATAATGGGCGCTTGCAAGGTCGGTGCGCTGATAAAATACGTACCCTCGACCATAACCGTCGGCTTCACCGCAGGAATTGCGGTTACGATTTTTTTCGGTCAGATAAAGGACTTTTTCGGCATCGTGTATGCAGACGGCGTAAAGCCGATTGAAGCCATTGAAAAAATCGAGGCAAACATTGAGCATTTTGCCACATTCAGCTGGCAGTCGCTTTTAATCGGTGCGGTATGTTTGCTGATTTTAATAATCTACCCGAAATTCGAGAAAAGAGTGCCGCCATCACTTATCGCGGTTATCGTCAGCGCCGCTTTGGTTGCGCTTGTGCCGAGTTTGAACGAAAATGTTGCTACGATAGGAAAGCTTTATAACATACCAAAGGGACTGCCGACGATGGATTTTTCGGGGCTTTCGTT
The DNA here is from genome assembly GCA_017399535.1 of Clostridia bacterium. Classification (GTDB taxonomy): domain Bacteria; phylum Bacillota; class Clostridia; order Oscillospirales; family Acutalibacteraceae; genus UMGS1976. The sequence goes on from JAFQBX010000005.1 coordinate 119,417, forward strand.
TAAATTTGACGATATTCTTTCGGCGCTGCCCGACGCCTTTACAATAGCGGTTTTGGCAGGAATTGAGTCGCTTCTTTCATGCGTAGTTGCCGACAAAATGGTGAATTCAAAGCATAATCCTCACGCCGAGCTTGTGGCTCAGGGACTTGGTAACATCGGCTCGGTGCTTTTTGGCGGTATTCCCGCTACAGGAGCCATTGCACGAACAGCCGCCAATGCAAAAAACGGAGGCAAATCACCGATTGCAGGAATAGTTCACGCAGTTGTTCTTTTCCTCGTTCTCATCCTCCTTATGCCCTACGCCGAGCTTATCCCGATGCCCGCTATTGCGGCAATTCTTTTCATGGTCGCATACAATATGAGCGAATATAAGGAATTTATTAAAATTATAAAAAGCAACCCCATCAGCGACAAAATCGTTATGGCGGTCACATTTCTCCTGACGGTTGTTTTCGACCTGGTCGTTGCGATTGGCGTAGGACTTTCCCTCGCCGCCGTGATTTATATTATGAAAAAATACGCCTTTAAGAAAACAGCGTGATAAAAAAAGGACCTCTTAGGAGGTCCTTTTTTTACTTTGTCATTTTTTCCTGTTTTACCTTGTGGTCAATTATGTGTCGTGATGCCAATTCCTTGTGGACGTCCTCGACGGTGATGCCCATTTGCACCATCAGCACCATTGCGTGATAGGCAAGGTCGGCAAGCTCGTAGACCGTTTCGTTCCTGTCGTCCGCCTTTGCGGCAATGATGACTTCGGTCGATTCCTCTCCGACCTTTTTGAGAATTTTATCAATTCCCTTTTCGAAAAGATAGGTGGTGTATGAGCCCTCGGGCTTATCATTTTTGCGACCGACAAGCATATCGTAAAGTCCATTCAGCGAAAATTCCTGCTTTTCGTCACTCTGCCATACGGGATTAGCAAAGCAGGAATCGGTGCCCAAATGGCAGGCAGGGCCGTCCTTTTCGACGACGATAACCAGAGCGTCCTTGTCGCAATCGGCGGTTATGCTGACAATGTGCTGATAGTTTCCGCTGGTTTCCCCTTTGAGCCAAAGCTCCTGTCGGGAACGGCTCCAAAAACAAGTCAGTCCCTTTTCCATCGAAGTTTCGAGACTTTCTCTATTCATATATGCGACTGTCAGCACCTTTTTTGTAATCGAATCGACAACTACGGCAGGAATAAGTCCGTTTGCATCAAATTTAAGTTCGTCAATGTTTATCATCATTATAACCTCACAATAATATCGTTATTTCGAAGCTCGGCTTTGAGCTGATTTATTTCGATTTCGCCAAAGTGGAATACCGACGCGGCAAGTCCCGCATCAATATCGGGTATTTCCTTGAAAAGTCGAATAAAATGGTCAACACTACCTGCGCCGCCCGATGCGATTACCGGCACGTTTACCGCATCGCAAACAATTTTAAGCAGCTCGATGTCAAAGCCGTTTTTCACTCCGTCGGTGTCAATTGAATTAACAACGACCTCGCCTGCGCCACGCCTTACCCCGTCCTTTATCCACTCGATTGCGTCGAGCCCGGTGTCCTCACGACCACCCTTTGCAAAGACGTGGAATTCGCCGTCAACACGCTTTATATCCACCGAAAGAACAACGCACTGATTACCGTATTTTTGAGCCGCCTGACCGATAAGGTCGGGATTTTTTATCGCGCCGGAATTAACGCTAACCTTATCCGCGCCGCACTTTAAAACGCGGTCAAAGTCGTCAACCGTATTTATTCCGCCACCGACAGTAAGGGGAATAAATATCTCGGACGCTACCTCTTTTAATATATCGGTGAAAAGCTTTCTTTCCTCAAACGAGGCGGTAATGTCGTAAAAAACAAGCTCGTCAGCACCGCAGTCGGAATAAAGCCGCGCAAGCTCAACCGGTGAGGATACGTCGCTGAGTCCCTTGAAATTGGTGCCCTTTACTACCCTGCCGTTTCGTATGTCCAGGCAAGGAATTATTCTCTTTGTAATCACCGTGTCACCTCCAACGCGTCCTTTAAATCAATGGCTCCGATGTAATACGCCTTTCCGATTATTGCGCCGTAAAGGTTCATTTCGTTAAGCTTTTTTACATCGTCGAGGGTCGATACGCCACCCGATGCGGTTATGTTCATCGAATATTTTTGCGAAAGGCGACTATAAAGCTCGAGGTTGGTACCGCGCATGGCTCCGTCCTTTGAAATATCGGTGCAAATTATGTATTTAACCCCGATTTTTTCCATCTCTTGCAGAAAATCGTCGAGGGTGAGAGCCGAGCTTTCGAGCCAGCCCTTTATCGCGATATATCCGTCCTTTATGTCGGCACCAACAGCAATTTTGTCGCCGTATTTTTTTACCGCGGCGGTCAAAAACTCACGGTCGTTTACGGCGGCTGTGCCGAGAATTACGCGCGAAACACCCGACGAAAGATAGGCGTCAACAGTATCCATATCTCTGATACCGCCGCCAATTTCGATGAAAAGGTCGGTTTCGGCGGCAATCTGACGGACGACCGAAATATTCGGCGTGGTACCATCCTTTGCCCCTTCTAAATCGACGACGTGAATATGGGTTGCTCCGGCATTAACAAAATCCTGTGCGATTTCGATAGGATTTTCGGAATATACCGTCATATTCTCGTAGTCGCCTTTGAAAAGACGGACTGCCTTTTTTTCATATAAATCTATTGCAGGGAAAATTAGCATCTAAAATTTACTCCGTTTCACAAAAAGCTTTTAAAATATTCAGTCCTACGCTGCCGCTTTTTTCGGGGTGAAATTGGCAGCCGTAAACGTTTTCCTTTTGAACTGCGGCAGTGATTTCGGCACCATATTCGGAGGTGGCAATCACGCTGTCGTCACACTCGTCGGCGTAAAAGGAGTGAACGAAATAGACGAAATCTCCGTCGTTTATGTAGCGGAAAATCTCGCTCTCACGCTTGAAACCAAGCGCATTCCAGCCGATATGTGGAATTTTAAGATTAGCGGGGATTCTATTCTCCATCGGGACGACCTTTCCTTTAAGAAGGGCTAGTCCATCGTGTTCACCGTATTCGTAGCTTTTTTCGAACAAAAGCTGCATCCCGAGGCAAATTCCCATTATCTTTTTGCCTTTTTTTGCCTCGTCGATGATAACCCGGTCAAGTCCGTTGTCACGCAGCTTTTTTATCGCGTCGGCAAATGCGCCTACGCCCGGTAAAATGAGCTTATCGGCGGATTTTATTACTTCCTTGTCGGCGGTGGCAACCACGTCAACGCCAATCTTTTTAAAGGACGAGGTCAGCGAAAAAAGGTTGCCGACTCCGTAATCTATAATTGCAATCATTTTATTAAAGTACACCCTTTGTTGACGGAATTTCGTTCGCAAAAGCGGGGTCAATTGTGACCGCTTCTCGAAGTGTGTGGGCAATCGACTTGAAACAGCCCTCGATAATGTGGTGGGAATTGAGTCCTGCGAATTTCACCATGTGGGTCGTGATGCCCGAATTGTACGCAAAGGCGTCAAAAAACTCCTTACAAAGCTCGGTGTCAAAGTCGCCCACCTTTTCGGTCGGCATCTCGACCTCGTAGTAACATCCGCCGCGTCCCGAAATGTCAACGGCGGTGAGAATGAGCGCTTCGTCCATCGGCAGAGTAGTGTCACCGTAGCGCAAAATGCCCTTTTTATCACCGAGTGCCTCCTTAAATGCGAGACCGAGAGAAATGCCGATGTCCTCGGTGGTGTGGTGATAGTCAACCTCGACGTCACCCTTGCAGCTGACATTCAGGTCAAAGTGACCGTGACGGGCAAAAAGGGTAAGCATATGGTCCAAAAAGCCGCAACCTGTATCGCATACCGAATTGCCCTCTCCGTCAATGTTGAGGGTTAATTTAATGTCGGTTTCGGCCGTTTTTCTTTCAATAACTGCGCTTCTCATTCAGCAGCACTCCTCTAAAATTTGATTTATAGTCGTAATAAGCGTCCTCATCTGCTCCTCGGTGCCGATGGTGATTCGGACAAAATCGCTGATTTTTGCCTTTTTAAAATGTCTGACGAGGATTCCGCGTGATTTAAGCTCTAAATAAAGCTTTTCTCCGCCGATTTTTTCACATTTGGCGAAAATGAAATTTGCCTTTGACGGCAGGACTGTGAAACCAAGCTTTTTAAGCTCATTTGCCGTCCATTCACGCGTATCTATAATCTTTTTACAATTATCCATATAATATCCGTTGTCGCAAAGGGCGGCAACCCCTGCCACCTCGGTCATGCGGTTTACGTTATACGGATTTGTCGAGTATTTGATAGTGTTGAGGTCGGCAATCAGCTTTTTATTCCCGATGCCGAAGCCAAGTCTTGCCCCTGCCATTGACCTCGATTTTGAAAAGGTTTGGGTGACAAGGAGATTGTCGTACTTACCGATAAGGGCTACTGCACTTTCGCCGCCAAAATCAATGTATGCTTCGTCGATTATGACAACGTTGTCGGGATTTGCGGCAACGATTTTTTCGATTTCAGCAAGAGTGAGGCAAAGTCCCGTCGGCGCATTCGGATTGGCAATTACGACGGTACAGTTATTCGCCATATAGTTGTTTATGTCAATCGAAAAATCGTCTTTTAGCGGAATTTCGGCGTAAGGAATGCCATTCAGCTCGGCAAAAACGGGATAAAATCCATAGGTTATGTCGGGGAAAACAATCGGTCTTTCCTCGTCCGAAAAGGCCATAAAGGCGAAATTCAGCACCTCGTCCGAGCCATTGGTCACGATAACCTCGTCGGGTGACACCGAATACAGCTCGGCAATCTTTTTTCTCAGCCGTAAATTTTCGGGGTCGGAATACAGCTGCAAGCGGCTACTTTCCTCATCGACCGCAGTCGTCACCGACTGAGACGGTGGAAAAGGCGATTCGTTGGTATTGAGCTTTATATACTGCATATCCTTTGGCTGCTCACCCGGCGTATAGGGGGTGAGTGCCGAATACTTTTTACTAAAAAATTTACTCATTTTCAGTCCTCAAAACGTATTGTTGCGCTCTTTGCATGGGCGGAAAGTCCCTCTTTTTCGGCGAAATATGCCACCTTATCGGCAACACCCGAGAGCGCATCCTTTGAATAATAAATAAACTGTGTTTTCTTTACAAAATCGTCAACAGACAGGGGTGACGAGAAACGTGCTGTGCCGCTTGTCGGCAGGGTGTGATTCGGTCCTGCGAAATAGTCACCGAGCGCTTCGGGACAGTATTTGCCCATGAATACCGAACCTGCGTGCTTTATCTTATCGAGATAGTCGAAGGGATTATCGACGCAAAGCTCGAGATGCTCGGGTGCAATTTCGTTAGCAATATCAATCGCGAGTGAAAGATTATCCTTTGCGACGATAATTTTGCCGTTATTGTCAATCGACGCTCTGGCGATTTCCTTGCGCGGTAAAAGCGGAATCTGACGCTCTAATTCATCGCTAACCTTTTTTGCCAATTCCTCGCTGTCGGTGACCAAAACGGCACTCGCCATTTTATCATGCTCCGCCTGAGAAAGCAAATCGGCGGCAACGAATTTCGGGTTGCTTGTCGAGTCGGCTACGACCAGAATTTCGCTCGGTCCTGCAATCATATCAATCGAAACCTTGCCGAATACCTGCTTTTTTGCCTCGGCAACGTATGCGTTACCCGGTCCTACGATTTTATCAACCTTTGGCACACTTTCGGTACCATAAGCAAGGGCTGCTACCGCTTGGGCTCCGCCAACCTTAAAAATGCGGTCAACTCCCGCAATCTTTGCCGCCGCCAAAATAACGGGATTTACCTTTCCGTCACTGCTCGGCGGTGTGACCATAACAATTTCGTTACAGCCGGCAATTTTGGCAGGGATGCTGTCCATCAAAACGGTGGACGGATATGCCGCTGTGCCGCCGGGAACGTATAGACCGACCTTTTCAATCGGGATAATCTTTTGTCCGGTTACGACGCCGTCCTTCTCGTTGAGGATAAAGCTGTTTCTGACCTGCTTTTCGTGAAAAGCACGGATGTTTGACGCCGCTTCGCGAATAATTTCGATAAATTCGGGCGAAACCGAGGCAATCGCCTCGTCAATTTCGTCGGCGGTGACCTCGAGAGCGGTCAAATCGGCTCGGTCAAATCTTTTCGAATATTCGAAAAGTGCCTTGTCTCCATTGGTTATTACGTTTTGGATTATTTCGGTTACGACGTCGGCAACTCCTGCGTCGATATTATCACGGGCAAAAATTTGCGTATTTGAAACCTCGCCGTAATTGTAAATCTTAATCATTTGCTTTCACCTGTTCTCTTATCGACTGAACGATTTTTTCAATTTGGGTTCCTTTAAACTTGAAGCTGGATTTATTGGCTATAAGACGAGCGCTGATGGGAACAATGGTACTCTTTACCGACAGATTGTTTTCTTTAAGCGTTGTTCCCGTTTCGACAATGTCAACGATAACGTCCGACAGCTTTAAAATCGGGGCAATTTCGATTGAGCCGTTGAGCTTGATTATATCAATTTCGCGTCCAATCGAGGCATAGTAATCGGCAGCAATATTGGTGAATTTGGTGGCAACCTTTAACCTTCTGTTTCCGTCGTCGTAAAAGTCGTCGGGTGCCGCTACAGCCATTCTGCACCTTCCTAAATTGAGGTCGAGAAGCTCGTAAATATCGGGATTGTATTCGAGCAGAATATCCTTTCCCGCGACGCCGATGTCGGCGGCTCCGCGCTCAACGTAAATGGCAACGTCCGACGGCTTTACCCAGAAATAGCGAACCTGCTTTTCCTCATTTTCAAATATAAGCTTGCGGTTATTTTCCTTTATGGAAGGACATTCAAAGCCGGCCGCCTCAAACATGGCATAAACCTTTTCGCCGAGGCGCCCCTTTGGCAAGGCAACGTTAAGCATTCTTTTTATCCTTCCTTTCTCAAATCGATTATCTGCTTGCAGCGAATATTTGCGCTGTCGCCGCTCTGTACCGACACTGTTTTATTTTCGCCGACAGTTTTTTCCACCATTTCGGCAAGGTAGCGTTTATCGGTGTTTTGGTCGTAAATTATTACCACGTCAACGTCGTATTCGGCTCGGTCGGTAGGCATCTCGTCAAGCAGGTCGAGATAAATCGCAAAGCCGACTGCTCCCGACGACCTTTTCATCTTTTTGAGCAGGTTGTCGTACTGACCGCCCGTCAAAACGCTCTGAGAAATGCCCGAAATGAAGCCGCGGAAAACGATTCCGTTGTAGTAATTTGTGTCATTGACGGTCGAAAAGTCGAACGAGATTTTACTGCTAAACGGCAGGGCGTCGAGCATATCCGACAATGCCTTTAACTCGGCTAATGATTCGTCGGCAATACCCTTTAAGCTCGGCTCAATTTCGGCTATTACCGACTTTCTTTCGCCATAAACCGAGATGAGCTTCAAAATGCGCTCTCTGTTTTGGTCGGAAATTTCGTATTTCTCAAATGTGTTTATTAAATCGTGTGAATTTTTTTCGGCAATATATTTCAGCGCTTCCTGCTTAAAATTACTATTCCGACAAGCATTCTCGAGCAGGGTGGAAATGAGTCCCAGATGCGAGATTTCGATAACGAAATTATCCGAAATGAGCGAAAGACTCTTTGACGCGAGCATAACCATTTCGTACAGGTCGTAAAGGTCGATTTCGCCGATACATTCAATACCCGTCTGCATAATTTCCTTGAACTGATGGGTATTGTCCGAAACGCGATATACATTCTCGTTATAGCAGACCTTTTGCTTTTCGCCCGGTTTATCCTCGCCGTTTTTGATAATCGAGAGGGTGACATCCGGCTTTAATGCGAGGAGCTTTCCATTAGTATCGTTAAAGGAAATGATACGGTCGCTGACGAGAAAATCCTTGTTCTGAATATAAAACTCGTATTCCTCAAACTTGCTCATTTTAAAGGGCATATAGCCATACTGCTGATAAAGTGTACGAAGGGCAAAAATCGCCTTTTCTTCGCTGCGTAAAATGTTATTCATATTACTTTTTTCCTCTTTCGATGACTATCTTGTATCCGCCTGTGCCGTATTCGAGGCATTTGCTTACGCGGCTGATTGTGGCGGTGCTGGCTCCGGTGCTTGCGGTGATTTTTGCATAGCTGATGCCCTCGTCAAGCATCTTTGCCACCGACAGACGCTGTGAAATATCAAGCGCCTCCTTAATAGTACATACGTCCTCTAAAAAGGCATAGATTTCGTCCTTTGTTTTAAGTGATAATAATGCTTCACACAGCTCGTCTGTGCTTTTGTTATGCCAATTACTCATAATGTCCTCCAAAAATACTTTACTCCACTAATGCGCTAATGTAATGAATTATAATACGATTACCCCTTATAGTCAATAGCATTTTTCATTTTTTTACGCTAATTTCCCCCTTTTCTTTATAAAAAAGAATATTGCACACGATTTTTGCGGATAATATGGAAAAAAACAAAGGATGAACGCTATGAACGCCGTAAATAAAAACAAAATTATTCGATTTGAAAATCCGCCGCAGGTCATCTCCTTTGCCGCCGCAGTCGGCAAAAAGGAAGGTGAAGGTCCCTTTGCCGTATACTTCGACTGCGTTGACACCTCCCCTTCTCCCGACGGCTCGTGGGAAAATGAAGAAAGCTCTCTTCAGCGCAGAGCCCTCCACACCGCCCTCAAAAAAGGTGGATTTGCACCGAATGATATTGATATACTGTACGCAGGCGACCTGCTTAATCAGAGTATGAGCTCGACCTTTGGTCTGCGTGATTTCGGCATTCCGTTCGTGGGGCTTTTTGGTGCATGCTCGACAATGGCTCTGTCACTTGCGATGGCGTCGGTTGCCGTAATGAGCGGTGCCGCAAACACGGCCGCCGCCGTCACCTCCTCCCATTTCTGTACCGCCGAGCGTCAATTTCGCACTCCCGTCGATTACGGCGGTCAGCGTACTCCGTCGGCACAGTGGACGGTGTGCGGCTCGGGAGCGGTTATACTTTCGAAGGATAGAAAGGTGCGGCAAAATGGAAACATTCACATTCCCGATATCATGCTCGGAAAAATCGTCGATTACGGTCAAAAGGACGCCAACAACATGGGCGCCGCCATGGCTCCTGCCGCCGCGGATACCATTTCGCATTATTTACGCGAGTCAAAGACCTCTCCCGACGACTATGACGCAATCATCACGGGCGACCTTGGATGCGTCGGCTCGTCACTTTTATACGAGCTAATGAAAAGCGACAGAGTGGACATTTCGGGTGTTCACAAGGATTGCGGTATGATGATTTTTGACCGCGAAAGGCAGGACGTTCACTCGGGCGGCTCGGGCTGCGGCTGTGCGGCAAGTATGCTCTGCGGCTACTTTCTGAACATGATAAAAAGCGGTGAAATGAAAAACATCCTTTTCTGCGCTACGGGTGCGCTGATGTCAACCACCTCGTCACAGCAGGGCGAAAGCATACCCGGCATTTGCCACCTCGTTCACATTCAAGGATAAATTTTTTCAGGGCGTACATTAGGGCAAGATGTACGCCCGTTTTTGATTTTTCATAATCTGTTCAGAAGCGAATATACTTTAATTAAAAAAGAGATTTTGGGGAGTTAGTATGAAAAAATCATTATCCTTTTGGCAATTTGTCGGATTTGTATTCACGTCGGTGGTCGGCACGCTGCTTCACTTTTTATACGAATGGACGGGAGAAAGCGTAATAGTCGGTCTGTTTTCGGCTGTTAACGAGTCCATTTTTGAGCACATGAAGCTACTTTTCTTCCCGATGCTTCTTTTTGCGTTTATCGAGGCAAAATATATCGGCGAGGAATATGATAACTTCTGGTGTGCTAAACTTATCGGCATTTTGGTCGGTGTGGGGCTCATTCCCGTGATTTATTACACATACACGGGCATATTCGGGGTCAACGCCGACTGGTTCAATATCACGATATTTTTCATCACCGCCGCCATTTCGTATATGGTCGAGACGCGGCTGATAAAAAACGGTCGTTGCCTCTGTATTCAGCCGAATTTGGCGAAATTTATATTGATAGTATTAGCCGCCGTATTCATCGTGCTTACCTTCTTTCCGCCGAAAATACCGCTTTTCGAGGACCCGATAACAGCCACCTACGGAATACAGTAAAGACGCACTTGTCACCCGCCGAATATACTGGTCGTGGGGTGATAAAATGAACGCTTGTGGAATTACCGCGTCGGTTACGGCGATTGCAAACGCCATTTCCTGCAAGCTAACCAACGAGGAGCTTGCCCTTTTGGCTTCGGTACTCGTCCAGCTTGGTGACACGCTCGTTACCATCGTTTCGCAAAGGGCATTGTGCGAAAAGAAATGCGAGCAAATAAAATAAACCTTTTCGGGTAAACTTAATAAAAAAGGCATACCGAGAGGGACCAATATGGAAATAGTAAATGTTATTTTGACGTCAATTCTGTCGGCGGCGGCACTATTTATAATTGCGAAAATTATGGGACACAAGCAGATGTCACAGCTCGACTTTTTCGATTATATTACAGGAATTACAATCGGCTCAATCGCGGCAGAGCTTGCAACCGAGCTCGAAAACCCCTTACAGCCGCTGATTGCGATGGCGGTGTACGGTGCTATTGCGGTTGGGCTTACGCTCATTACAAGCAAACTGCCGAAAGTACGAAAATTTATTAACGGCACACCGACGATTATTATGAATAACGGCAAAATTTATCGCAAAAACATGAAAAAGGCACAGCTTGACCTGAGCGAATTTATGGTTATGTGCCGTCAGGAAGGGTACTTTAACCTGAATGATATCGAGACGGCAATTTTTGAGTACAACGGACGTCTGACCATTCTGCCGAAGGCAGTAAAGCGACCGATTATTCCCGAGGATATGGGCATTTCGCCAAAAAGTGAAGGGATAAACACCGAACTTATTATGGACGGCAGAATTATGGGCGAAAATCTGAAACGAATGGGACTGAACGAAAAATGGCTCAAAAATCAACTTGCCGAGCAGGGATATAAAAGCGAAAAGGAAATTTTCCTGGGACTGTGTGACAGCAACAACAAGCTGACATTATTTGAAATAATTTGATAGCGAAAAAGCGCAGCCGCCCCCGACTGCGCTTTTTTATTGTCTTTTAGTTTTTTTATTGAAAAATCGTGCTAGGAATGATATATTTATTTTAAAGAGCAAATCTCTTGAAATTTAACCATAAGGAGAAATTATTTATGTTTTGTCAAAATTGCGGCTTTAATTTAGATGACAACGCTGCCTTCTGTCCAAACTGTGGCAATGCTGTTGCAAAAGCTGATGCATCTATTTACACATCTACTGCTCCTGTTGCTACGCCTGCTCCCGAGCAAACCTACGCAGCACCTCAGCAGAACTACACTGCTCCTCAGCCGGTCTATAACGTTCCCCAACCAACCTATAACGCTCCTCAGCCAACATTCTTAAATCCCATAACCGCACGTTTCAATACCGCCTTTTCTAACGCGTTATTCCTGGTTGTATGTATTTTAGTAACCGTTTCTACAGTTTTCTCATCCTTCACACCAACCGATACCTCACAAAGTTTTAGACCCGACGTTCTTGGAATTCTCTTTTCGATTTTCCTTTGGATAACATTCGTTTCGGCTAAAAAGGGCAACGTAAGCGTTAAATCCCTCCGTTCAACAAGCGGAACCGTTCTAGCCATGTATATACTTATGTGGATTGTCATTGGTCTTTTTGTAATCGCAGGAGCTATTTTTTTAGTTATCGGTAATGATGCAGGAGAATTTCTGGAGGCAGTTATGGAAGAACTCCCGTACGAAACCAGATACGAAATTGCAAATATTATTTCTGAACTTGGTATCAACTCAATCGACGATATCCTTGTGTTCTTTGCAATCGTTGCGTTCGTTTCTGCCGGTATTGCAACCGTATTAAACATCCTATTCTATGGTTCGCTTCGCAAGTTTGCTAAAACGCTTTACACAAGCGCACTAAACGGCGTCGATAGCATTAAAAAAGCATCAGCTTGCAGCATCTGGTTACTTATCGTCGGCATTTTCACGGCTTTGACCATATTTAATAGCAGCGGAGCCGAAATTATCGCCAAAATATCTCAGTCAGCTACGTATATTATCCTCTTTATTTGGATTAGAAAGTTTTTTGTAGCGGCTACTCCGACCTTTACAGCACCTCAACAGAATTACATCGGTTAATTTGGAGTGATACCATGTTTTGTCAAAATTGCGGAGCGTCACTCAATGACGGAGAAAAATTTTGCTACAAATGCGGCGCAAAACAAGCGCACGCTGACGAATTTAAAGAAGCTGAAAAGAATGACGGCGAGGGTAAAATCACGCTCAACAAGGAGCAGAAAAAGACCGTTATCGAAACCTGCGTTTACACCGCCCTGCTGATTGGTTTCATCTTTCTTTTATATTCAGTACTAAAATTTTTAATATAAGCAAAAAAGGATGCAGTCGGATTTGACTGCATCCTTTTTTCATTTTTTATCAATACATTCCGCCCATGGCACCTGCAGCGGCTGCGTTTGCTGCTGCCTTATCTTCCTTTGTATTGGCTACAAGGGATTCGGTGGTGAGTACCATTGATGCGATTGATGCCGCATTTTCGAGGGCTGAACGGGTAACCTTTGCAGGATCAACGATACCTGCCGAAATCATATCGGTATATTCCTCGTTATAGGCGTCAAAGCCGTAATTTGCCTTTCCGCTGTTCTTTATCTTGTCAACGATTACCGAGCCGGCTATGCCCGAATTTCGAGCGATTTGACGCATAGGAGCTTCGAGCGCCTTTAATACGATGTTGACACCTGTTCTTTCGTCGCCGTCAACAGTGTCGACAATGGTCTCGACGGCCGATGCCGCATTAATGAGAGCAACGCCACCACCTGCGACAATGCCTTCTTCAACAGCCGCCTTTGTCGATGCGAGTGCGTCCTCGATGCGAAGCTTTTGCTCCTTCATTTCGACCTCGGTAGCCGCTCCAACCTTAATAACTGCGACTCCACCTGCAAGCTTGGCAAGACGTTCCTGCAACTTTTCGCGGTCGAAATCGGAGGTGGTTGTTTCGAGCTGACCTCTGATTTGAGCGACACGGGCAGCTATCATTTCCTTGTTTCCTGCGCCGTCAACGATGATTGTATTTTCCTTTGTCACCTTTACCTGATGGGCGGTACCGAGCTGAGTGAGCTGGGTATCCTTGAGCTCGAGTCCAAGCTCGTCGGTGATAACCTCGCCACCGGTAAGAATGGCGATATCGCGGAGCATTTCCTTACGTCTGTCACCAAAGCCAGGTGCCTTGACCGCTACGCAGGTAAAGGTGCCTCTGAGCTTGTTAAGAATGATGGTGGTGAGCGCTTCACCCTCGATGTCCTCGGCTACGATAAGGAGCTTTTTGCCGGTCTGAACAATCTGTTCGAGGAGGGGTAAAAGATCCTGAATATTCGAGATTTTCTTATCTGTGATAAGGATAAAGGGGTCGTCAAGGACTGCCTCCATCTTATCCGTGTCGGTCGCCATATAGGGAGTGATATATCCGCGGTCGAACTGCATTCCCTCGACCACCTCGGAATAGGTATTTGCCGTTTTTGATTCCTCGACGGTGATAACTCCGTCGGCAGAAACCTTTTCCATCGCTTCGGCAATAAGGTTACCGATAAATTCGTCACCCGACGATACTGTAGCTACCCTTGCGATGTCGGATGAGCCGTTTACCTTCTGTGAATTTGATTTTACCGCTTCGATTGCGGCGTCAACCGCCTTTTTCATTCCCTTGCGGATGACCATCGGATTTGCGCCCGAGGTAACGTTTTTCATTCCCTCGTTGATAAGCGCCTGAGCAAGTACGGTTGCCGTTGTAGTGCCGTCACCTGCGATATCATTTGTCTTTGTAGCAACCTCTTTTACCAGCTGGGCTCCCATATTCTCAAAGGGGTCATCAAGCTCGATTTCCTTTGCGATTGTGACGCCGTCATTGGTGATGAGCGGTGCTCCGAAATTGCGGTCGAGAACTACGTTGCGTCCCTTTGGTCCGAGGGTTACCTTTACTGTATCGGCGAGCTTATCTACGCCTGCCTGTAATGCTTTTCTGGCGTCTTCGCCGTAAAGAATACTCTTTGCCATATTAAAAATCTCTCCTACCTATCAAAAAAATTATTCCACAATAGCGAGAATGTCGCCCTGACGGAGAATGGTGTATTCCTGTCCGTCGAGCTTAACCTCGGTGCCTGAATATTTGCTCATAATTACTCTGTCGCCGACCTTGACGTACATTTCGGTCTCCTTGCCGTCAACCATTCCACCTGGTCCGACAGCCACGATTTCGGCTACCTGCGGCTTTTCCTGTGCGGCCGCTGCGAGAATAATTCCACTCTTTGTTGTTTCTTCGGCTTCTACCATTTTGACAACTACGCGGTCAGCAAGCGGTTTAATTGTCATATATATTCCTCCAATCAAAATTAACATTAGTTTAAACAAATTAGCACTCTATTATTCAGAGTGCTAATTGTATTTTACCACCATTTTTTGAAATTACAATAGGTTTTTTTAAATTTTTTCTATTTTTTTACGGTAGCGGCTCTCTTTAAAATCTCCTTTTTGCCGCTTTTTTCCATCGCGTACTGGGGCAAAATTATCTTTACTCCGCCCTCAATTATGCTGATGGTTATACTTTCGGTCATCAGAATTTCGCCATCGTATGTAACCGAAAGCGGCTTTGATGCCGTGATTTTGAGATTTTTGCATCCTACCGATGCTACAAGGTCGGTATATTTGACATGCTTTCCCTTCATATATAAGGGGAAAAGCTGTAAAAATCTCAGTCGTGAAATATTCTTTATCATCATGACCGAAATCTTTCGGTTAAAGGGGTCGGCTTCAGGCACGTTGAGCATTCCTCCGCCCTGAAATCTGCCGTTTGCGGCGGTAGTGAGTACCAAGCGGTCCTTTTCAAGTTGAGTTCCGTCGATTTCGACCGTCATTTCGTTAGTAAGGTCACCCGCCAAGCTATAAAGGGCTGATATAATATACGCCAATTTTCCCGAAACATTCGACTTATTCTTAAACTTGACAAAATTATTGGCAACCGTGGCGTCAAAGCCCATCGAAATCTGGTTAATTGCATAGGGTCCGTCCTCGATATGAAAAAGGTCGGCGTCGGCGCTGTCACCCTCGACCTGCGCCTTTATATTAAAATATGCTTCTCTATCGTCGCCGCAAATGCTCGAAACAAAATCATTTCCCGATCCGCAAGGAATTACACCCAGTTCAACGTTTTCGTACCCTGCCATGCCATTTACCGTTTCGTTAAGGGTGCCGTCGCCGCCACAGGCATAAATCCTTACCTTTTCGCCGCTTTTGGCATAACGAAGGGCGATATCGGTAGCGTCACCCTTATACTTTGTAAACTCGATTTTGTAGCTGCCGCCGTGTCTTTCGAAATGGTCGCGAATGTCGGAAATAACCTTTTCGGTGACCTTGCCGCTGCCTGCCGCTCTATTAACAATAAAAATATGCTGCATATCCCCTATACCTCACATTCCCAAAATTGTTTTTTAAGCCGATTTGTTTGCCATCCCTATCCTTTTTTCTCTATTTATAATAAAAATAAAGCTGACATCTGATGCTTCCATTATACAATTTTCTGCGCTTGTCTGCAACCCTTCCGAAAAGACGTTCAAAATTCTCGTCGGGGCTGATTACGGTATATTTGTAGCCGTGCTTTTGCTCAAAAACGCTGCCCATCACTTTATAAAGGTCACGTGCGGTGTCGATGTCGAGCATTCTCTCGCCATAGGGTGGATTGGTTACGGTTACGCCTCTCTCGGTAGGAATCTTAAAATCCTTTACGTCGGCAACCGAGGCGGTAACGCATCCGTCAACACCTGCTTTTTTTGCGTTGGCGAGGGTTAGCGCGACCATTTCGGCATCCTTGTCGAAGCCGACAGCCCTGAACGGAACGCTGTTGTCAATCATATCCCTTGCGGTCGCTCTCTCCTGCTGCCAAACCGATGAGGGAATGAAATCAAATCTTTCGGCGGCGAAGGAGCGGAAAAGTCCCGGCGCGATGTTTCGCGCCATGAGTGCCGCCTCGATGAGAATTGTTCCCGAGCCGCAGAAGGGGTCATAAAGAGTCGAATCGGGATAAATTCGCGACAGCTTTACCATAGCGGCGGCGAGTGTTTCTTTTAACGGTGCTTCGCCCGAATTGGCTCGGTAGCCGCGCTTGTGAAGTCCCTCTCCCGACGTGTCAATGAGTATCTGCACACGGTCCTTTAATATAAAAAACGAGATTTTTCGCTCGTTGCCGAGCTCGTCAAACCAATCGATTTTATACACCGATTTAAGTCGCTCGACTATCGCCTTTTTTACAATCGACTGGCAATCGGGTATCGAATAAAGTGCCGAATTGACCGAGCTTCCCTTTACGGGAAAGGCATCGTCGGCTCCGATATAATCCTCAAAATTAAGCGCCTTTACTCCGTCAAAAAGCTCGGTAAAGCTCCTTGCCTCGAAGCTGCCGACGAGTATCTGAATTCGCTCGGCAAAGCGACTGCGTATATTCGCTCTGGCAATTATTTCGGCGCCGCCGCTGAAAAGCACACGTCCGTTTTCGGCAACGACGTTTTCGGCGCCCATTTCCTTTAATTCGTCTGCAACCGGCTTTTCGAGTCCGAAAAGGCAGGGTGCGACACAGTTATACGTCTTCATACTTTTTATTCCTTTATAAAATTTCGGTTGCGTGACGGGTAACGTGACAGCCGATATTCACCGCCACGGGCAGCCCCGCTATATGCGTAGCAAAGCTTTCGATATTAACGTAAAGCGCGGTGGTTTCTCCGCCAAAGCCCTGCGGTCCGATGCCGAGCGCATTGACCGACGAAAGCATATCCGCTTCAAGTTCGGCGTAATACGGGTCGCTGTTTCTCTCGTCACCCGAGCGACAAAGCGCCTTTTTCGCCAGTATTGCGGCATACTCAAAGTCACCGCCGATGCCTACACCGATTACCATTGGCGGACAGGGATTCGACCCCGCCGTCCTAACAATTTCGGTCACGGCGCTTATTATATCCTCACGGGTGGCGGCAGGAGTCAGCATCCTTATACCACTCATATTTTCGCTACCAAACCCCTTTGGCGCAACGGTAATTTTGACATTTTCGCCGTCAACTATTCGGGTATGGATAATGGCAGGCGTATTATCATTGGTATTCACGCGACGAATTGGGTCGGATACCACCGACTTTCTCAGCAGTCCCTCGGTATAACCCTTTCTTACGCCCTCGTTAACAGCTTCTTCAAGTGAGCCGCCGACAAAATGCACCTCCTGACCGATTTCGAGAAAGACAACCGCCATTCCCGTATCCTGACAAATCGGGAGTGAAAGCTCCTCCGCCGCCGCAAGATTAAGCTCAATGTCGCTCATTATGCTTTTTGCAAGCGGATTTATTTCGGTGGCAGTTGCTTTTTTTATCGCGCCGACAAGGTCGGGAGTAAGCTGTCTATTCGCCTTTATACAAAGAGCGGCAACGCTCTCCTTTATTCGTGCTACGTCAATCTCTTTCATCATTTTCTCCTATCAAAAATGTCCCATCCTGTCGAACGATTTTTTATTAAAAACCGGACAAGCTTATTGACAATAACTGGTAATTGTTGTATTATGATTTTGCAACTCCCTTCATACCTCAATATACACCTTGCGACCTTAAACTTTGTCGCGATGCCGCCGTGTGAATTTCGGCGGCTTTCTTTTTTTATATCGCTTTTTTCTTTATCAAAAGGGTGTTGCCGTTTTTGCAAAAAAAGCGGAGCAAAGTATGCTCCGCCGATTTTATTTTTGAAATTATTTTTGTCCGCGCTTTGGTGAACGTCTGATTTCGCCGCCTGTTTTGCGGTTGAGGTCAGAAAACTTGTCATCACTGGATTGCTTAAACTTTGACATCATGTCCTCAAAGGACATATTTTCATTTCGTTTCGGCGTCCATTCGCGTGCTGTCGGACGGTCGGGTACGGGTGCGGGTGGACGGGGTCCGTTACGCTTCGGCTGTTCCTGTGCTCTCTTTATGGAAAGACTGATTTTGCCATCCTCCGAAACCGAAAGAACCTTTACCTTTACCTCGTCGCCGTTTTTTACAAAATCGGCTATATTCTCGACATAGGTCTGGGCTACTTCGGAAATATGTACCATTCCCGTTCTTCCCTCGCCGATGTCAACAAAAACTCCGAATTTTGTAATTCCTGTTACCTTACCGCTGAATATTGCGCCTGCGTCAAGCTGCATACCCTCTGTGCAACCTCCTGTGATTTTTTATAAAAAATTATCTTTATTTTCCCGAAATGTCGGTATAAACCTCTTCATCGGAATAAACGTATCCGAGCCGTTCACGAGCAACACGTTCGATAAAATCGCTTTCCTCTCCGTTTTCGAGCAGGTTTTGAAGCTCTGCAATTTTTAATTCTGTTGCTTCGAGCTGATTTTTAGCCGCGTTGAGCTGGTCCTTTTTTTGAATAAGCTCAATCTGCAATTTTCCCATTGTTATAACCATAAAAACGGCAAAAACAAAAATTCCGAGTCGAAGGATTAAGCTTCTCTTTCGGGCAGGGTGGGTTTCTGCCGAAATGGGCTGTTTCATAATCACTTCTCCGAATCTGTATTTTTTAATATATTTTTCTTTTTACGATTATACAACAGTCGGGCTCTCGTCTGCAAGTGCTTTTTTCCTTTTTTTCGGGTTTCGTGTAAAAATTTTTGTATTTTTTCTGTCAATCCGCTGATAATGGGCGTAAAAAAACGCAAAATTGCGTTTTTTAGCCGTCGTGCAAGTTTCTTTACCGCGCGGATAGACGGCTTTGCCGCCGTCATTATTCCGCGGCTTACTGTCAATCGGCATAGCAAAAATCCGACGCCTTCGCCGATTAGCACATAGTTCCTCACCTCGCCGTTACATTTGGCAAGGCATACGAGATAGGTTGCCACCGCGGCTACAAAAAACCACAAAACGTCCTCGAAAAAGGTCAAAATCTTACCGGGCGGCACCGCCAAGCGAAAAATCCGCAACAAATCGTAAAAAAGGCAAAGCGCAACCCCTGTCACAACCGCAGAAAAAAATCCGCCCGTTTGACCGAAAAAGGTAATTTCGCTCACGTTGTTTTATCTGAATAAACGGCCGAGCAGACCGGTCTTTTTATCGCGGTCGTCGGTATAGGCAAGTCCGTAAATATTACCCGAAACGCTAAGCTCTCCTGCGTCGGTATTGAGCCGATTTATATGCAGTTCGGTGCCTCTGACCGTCAGCTCTCCCATATCGGTATAGATTATCATCGTCTGTTCATCAAAGGAGTCGACGTCCTTTACTCCCGAAACGGTGAGGTTGCGCCTGTCCTCCATTATCACGTTGTGCGGCTGTTTTGGTTGCATTTTTGGTTGCTGTCTGATTTCCTCTGTCATAAAAAAATCCTCCCATACGGTTTCATACTAAAAATATGTCCGTACGGAAGAATATATGACTGCATTTTTTATATTACGGTATACATTAACGGGGCGGTTTCCTTATTTGCGACCTCGGTCACCTTTTCCACCTTTACCTTTACCGTCCGTGCGCCAAGTGTCATTTCGATTACGTCGCCTACCTTTACGTCATACGACGCTCTGGCCTGCTTTCCGTTGACCGAAACTCTACCTGCGTCACACGCTTCGTTTGCGATTGTGCGACGCTTTATCAGTCGGGATACCTTTAAATATTTATCGAGTCGCATTTTTTTACTCCAACAATAAAGAATTTAAAACGGCCGCCAAAAAAGGCAGCCGTTTTTTTGTCATCAATAAGATTGATTACTTATCGATAGCTTCCTTGAATGCCTTACCTGCCTTGAAAGCGGGTGCCTTTGAAGCTGCGATAGTGATGGTTTCCTTTGTCTTAGGATTGCGACCTGTGCGAGCTGCGCGTTCACGAACCTCGAATGTACCGAAGCCAACGAGCTGAACCTTGTCACCGGCTTTAAGTGCATCGGTGATAGAATCAACGAAAGCAGCGATTGCCTTGTCAGCGTCCTTCTTTGAAATAGCAGCTTTTTCTGCAACTGCAGCGATAAGTTCTGTCTTGTTCATGAGTGAATCCTCCAATTAAAAATTTTTTATTTCTATCCAACCTTTTACAGTCAGAAAGTTTAACTACTTATTTACCCTTTGCCTCGTCCCAAAGCTTGTCCAGCTCGGTTATCGGGGTATTCGGCATATCGATATTACGCTCGTTTGCGAGCTTCTCGACCTTTTCAAATCTTGCAATAAATTTATCCGTCGAGGCGGCAAGTGCTTCCTCGGCATCGATATTCAGGAACCTCGCGAGATTGACCACCGAAAAGAGCAGGTCGCCGTATTCCTCAAACACCTTTTTGTTATCGGCGAGGGCATCGGCATCGCTAAGCTCAACCATTTCCTCCGCAACCTTGTCATACACGTCCGATTTGTTGTCAAAGTCGAAACCTGCACGGGCTGCCCTCTTTTGTACCTTTTGCGAGCGCATGAGAGCAGGAAACGCCTTTGGCACGCTATTAAGTGTATCGGTGAAGCTTTCTTGCTTCTTTTCCGTCTTTTTCAGCGCGTCCCAATTTTTCAGCACTTCATCCGACGTATCGGCATTTACGTCGCCGAAAACGTGAGGATGGCGATAAACGAGCTTTTTACAAATTCCGTCGCAAACGTCGTTGAAATTAAAGCCGCCTGCTTCCTCGTCCATTCGTGCGTGAAAAACAACCTGTAACAGTAGGTCGCCCAATTCCTCAACCAACATTTCCTGCGAACCGCTGTCGATAGCATCGGCTACCTCATACGCTTCTTCGATAACGTTGGAACGAATAGATTCGTGACTTTGTTCCCTATCCCAAGGGCATCCATCTTCGGAACGGAGATGTTCCATAATTTTTATCAGATCATATATATCATAATTCTCTTTTTGCTTAAAGTCAATCATGCTAACACCAATTTCAGTTATTGTAATAATAATCATACACAAAATATATGTATTTTGCACATATTTTTACTATATATGACCCTTTTACAACAGTTATTTTAACCTATCCAGCCGATTTTTTCAAGTATTTTTGCGATTTTTTGACCCTTCGGAAGCATGGAAACATCATTTTTTGTAAGCGTTTTTGTAAATCCGAGGGCAGCAACATAGGCAATACCTGCCGCCGCGACAGAAATTATGGTAGTCAAACTGCCTTCTCCGCGCCATGACGACACCGCAAAATGAACTCCGTAAGCAGCTCCGCCACAGACAAGCGCCGACACAAGCGGCTTTATAATCGTGCTGATAATATTTATCCTTGCGCCCGAATATTTATTCAGCGCAATAAGGTTAGCGATAAAAATATAGGCGTAGCAGGTGGCAGTTCCTATCGGAGCTCCGATTACGTTAAGCTCGGGAATGGCTACGAGGAAGAAGTTGATGGCTACCTTTAACACCACACCGACAAGCATATTGTAAACGGGTATTTTTTGCTTTCCTATGGCTTGGAGCATACTCGTCGCAGGAATGGTCATTGCAGCAAATGCGGAGGTAAAGCCAAGCACCTGCAATATCGGGGCTGAAACGGCAACCTCGGACACGTTATTGGGATAAAGCAAAGCAAGCAACTGACGCGAAAGGACAAAAAGTCCTACACCGGCAGGGATTGCAATAAGCGAGGTGATTCTGAGACTCGATTCCAAATTATCCTTTATTGCCGATTTATCTCCCGTTTTCCAGGCAGTTGCGATTACGGGGATTGCGCTGACACCGATAACCGAGGTAATGGTCGGCGCAAGGTTATAAAGTGAATATGCATAGCTACGATAACAGCCGTAGAGGAAGGTTGGTATATCCTTGTCGGTCAGTCCACTCAGCACCTCGCCGTAGCAGGCACGGACAGCTTCGGCATTCGTTTCCATGAGAGATTTGAGCTGTACCTTTACTATCGTCAGGTCGACGAGTGATGCAATTTGAGTAGTGAGCGAGCCGAGAACGATAGGCACGGCAATCAAAATGAGCATTTTTACATAGCTTTTGCTCGAACGGGGCTCGGGTGAAGCTTCCAGCTCGGCTGCCGTAATCTTATCCCCGACAAGCTTATGTCTGAGCACGAGGAACAATGCGCCAAATGCCGAACCGAGCGTAATTCCGAGAATTGCGCAGGATGCGACGTAAGGCATCATCATTTTATTAGCGACCTCAGCCAAGGTTGCGGTGCTTCCGTCAAGCACGACCTCGCGACCAAGCACGGTACCGCTCGAAATAAATTCGTTGGTGAGGAAAACCTTTGCCACATAGGCCAAAAGCAGACCGATGAGCAGCTTCCCGAGCGCCTCAATAACCTGTGAAAAGGCGGTCGGATACATATTACGCATTCCCTCGTAATAGCCGCGATAGGTTGACATTATGCAGCAGAAAATAAGGGACGGCGCTATGGTCATCATGGGCAAAAGAGCATTCGGCTCGTCAATATATTTGGTATAAATCGGGATTGCCGCCGCGAGAATGACAAAGCAGGCAAGTCCAACGGCGAGGAACAGCCGCTTTGATACCTTTAACAGTCGTCTGGCATCCTTAAAGCGTCCTTCCGACACATTTTCGGCTACAAGTCGCGAAATGGCTACCGGCAAACCTGCCATAGCTATCGAAAAAATGGGCAGGTATATATCGTAGGCGATGCTGAAATATCCGCTTCCTACGCCGCCAAGTACCCAGCCAAGCGGAATTTTATAAATCGCACCGATTATCTTTACGAGCAGGGTTGCCACCCCCAAAATGAGCGACCCTTGTAATAAGTTTTGATGCTTTCTTTCTGTCTTTCCCATAAAAACGAGTATCTCCTTAAATTATGTAGCTATCGAGGGCGGCAATCAAGCCGTCGATTACGATTTCGGCAAGGGTATCCTCTTCGCGATTGTTCATATCGGAATAGGATTCATTTGCATTTTCGCCCGCGTCATCGGAAATTCGACGTACGGCGGTGAAAGGCACTCCTGCAAAATGGCAAACCGACGCAACCGCGGCCGATTCCATATCGCAGCTGACGGCATCAAAGCGGTCGATGAGCGTATTTTTAAGTTCGCTATTGCTGACAAAACAGTCGCCCGTAACCATCATGCCGACCTTCGCATCGGGGCAAACCGATAAAAAGGCGCGGTTAAGTTGGTCATTAGCGGTGTAAATATAGTCCTTTTGCGGCTTTGCGGCAAAGTCGTAGCCAAGCACCGTAAGGTCAAAATCATGCTCTATCAGTCGGTCAGGAAGGGTTATCATTCCGCGTCCGATGTGATTTATGCCACCCGAAAGTCCCGTATTGATAATGCAATCGGCGCCATTCGCGATGATATAAGCCGTTGCCGCGGCGGCATTGACCTTTCCGATTCCGCAGTGGACGGTGACAACCTCGACCGAACGGTCACCGCTGGTCAGGGTGAAGGTGTGACATTTTCTGCCGAGCAGGGTTGATTCGATGGCGGAAAATTCCGCAATCCTCTTTTCAAAAGGGGTGTATTCCATATCGTCGGCAATAATTATGCCGATTTTTTTCACGTTCATTTATTTTTTCTCCCGACTATATTAAAGTTTCTTTCCGCATTTTCGGCAATAGTCCGAGTCATCGGAATTCTGCACTCCACAGCCGACGCAGAAGTTTCCTCCCTGCGCCTGTCTGATTTTATCCTCAATTTCGGCAAGTTCCCTCTTTCGTCCGTCGATATCTGCCATAACGGCATTTATCGCGTCGGAATAGTCCTTACCTCTCTTTTGTCCGTCGTAGTACATTTTTCCGATGCTTGCATAGTCCTTATCGATAGCGTTACGAATGGATGCCGCATTCACCTTTAACCTCTGCAAATCGACAAATTCGCCCGTCTTTTTACAGGCGATGTCGAAGTATTCCTTTGTCTTTGCTACCGCATTTTCGAATGATGTCATGATACGCTCTCCTTTAATTTAGTCAATCGGATATGCTTCATAAAACCGCTCTATTCCTTGCTTACGGTTTAGCATTTCCTCAAATCTGTCGATATACTCATACGGATATTTATAATTGAAAATTCGCTCGATATATCCGCTTTGCGACCGCAATTTCGTTACCGCGGAGGCACCGCAAGCGAGTATCGAATGTGTCTCATCCATTATGTATATGTTATAAAGCCCCTCGTACCCCGTCTTTGCAAAGCCGGTGTTTTCAAGGTTTCCGACCGTTTTTGACTGGCGATAGAGATAGTATGGATTCATTCCGCTCTTTTTAAGCTCGGATTTTGCAAAGCGGAGCATTTCCTCCGCAACACGTCCGAGCTCCGCTTCGGGAAGGTCGCCGCCCATGGTCATTCCGGACGAGCGTTTCATCGAAAGGGTGTGAACGGTTACACTTTCGGGGTCGAGTGAGCGAATCTTATCCATTGTTTCACAAAAGCTTTGGTAACTGTCGCCGGGCAAGCCGACAATCAGGTCCATATTGATATTGTCAAAGCCGTGCTGTCTTGCCATATTGAATGCCGAAACGGTCTGCTCGGCAGTATGTCGGCGACCGATATTTTCGAGAACGTGGTTGCTCATCGTTTGCGGATTTATGGATATTCTGGTGGCTCCGTTTTTCTTTATCACGGCTAATTTCTCGTCGGTGACGGTGTCGGGGCGTCCCGCTTCAACCGTAAATTCGCGGCAACCGCTGAGGTCGAACGAGCCGTTTATCGCCGTCATAATTCGGTCGAGCTGGTCGGCCGAAATGGCGGTGGGAGTACCTCCGCCGATATACACCGTTTCCAAATGTAAATTCAGCCGCTTGGCTATCTCGGCGGTGTATTCAATTTCTTTACAAACCAGGTTAACGTAAGGGTCAATCAGCTTCCTTGCCTGCTCAATGGAATGGGAAACAAAGGAGCAATAGCTGCATCTTGTCGGGCAGAAAGGCACCGAAACGTACAAACTGAAGCTATCGGGTCGGGAAAGGTTAATGATGCTTTCCTCTGTGCGTGACGCTTCAAGAGCAAGGTCAATCTTTTCCCTGCTGCAAAGGAGCTTTTCGGTAAAATAATTTACCGCCGCTTCTTCACCCTCGCTGTCGGCCATTCGGCGCATAAGCTTACCGGGGCGAACTCCCGTCAGTATGCCCCATTTTGGCTCGGTGTCGGTAAATTCGCATAGCTGCTTATACAGCATAACCGCCAAAATTCGCTCACATTCCTTTTCGAAATCGGGAGTGTCGAGCAAAAGGGTGGTGCTATCCTCTTTTTTATATTCCTTGTCGCAAAATTCTACGTAAAGCTCTGCCTTATCGTCGAAAAATCTTCTCACCGCAGATGCCTTTCGGTCGGCGTCGGTCGTTTTTCCACTCACAACCTCGATTTTTTCGAACGGAAAGAAAAGGCGACAAATATTTTCAAGCTCGTATTTAAAGCTGTGTCCTTCGATATATAAAATCATAAAATTCCCTTAAAAAATGTTTTTACAGCGAAAATGAATTTCCGTGCCCTGAATAAACGGTGTATTCGCCGTCCATACTGCGAATTTTTCGTAGCGATGAGCGCATTTCGCGCATACTGCCCGTCTTTAAGTCGCAGCGACCGATCGCTCCGTCAAAAATGGTATCGCCGCTGAATATAACCCCATCCGAAACGAACATTACGCTACCCGCCGAATGACCCGGCGTATGCATAACGGTAAACACCGTTTCGCCAAGCTGAATCTCGTCCCCATCGGAAAGAAGAATATCCGCATTCACGTATTCCTGGTCGTGCGGCATCATGTGCGCAAATTCGTTGAATGCGCTTTCTTCCTTTGAAATAAGGCAATCGGCATCGAGAAAATGTACTGCAATTTTTGCATTCGGGCACATTTTCTTTATCCCTGCGACGCCTAGAATATGGTCAAAATGGCGGTGGGTAAGGAGAATGTATTTCACCCTGTCCTTTATCGGCTCGACTGCATTTTTTAGCTCGTCGAGGAAAAACGCAGGGTCGATAATCGCAACGTCACCGCTTTTTTCATCGGTGACGATATAGGTATTGCAGGCAATGTCATTCAGACAAATGGTTTCGATTTTCATTAAAGCATCTCCGTATCAAGAATAATGGTCACGGGTCCGTCATTGACGAGTGACACCTTCATATCGGCGCCAAAAATTCCGTGCGCTACCCTCTTTACCCCGTAATCTTTAAGCAGTGCCATAAACAATTCGTAAAGACGCGTAGCTCCCTCCGGTCGCATTGCGCCTACAAATGACGGTCGATTCCCTTTTTTACAATCGGCGCAGAGGGTAAACTGGCTGACGACGAGAATTTCGCCGCCGATGTCCTGCACCGATAAATTCATTTTTCCCTCATTGTCCTCAAAAACACGCATGAGCGAAATTTTCTTTGCGAGTTTTTCGGCATCGGCGTCGGTGTCGCCCTCGGCTACTCCGAGAAGGATTAAAAATCCCTTTTGAATTTCGCCGACAATCCTTCCGTCGACCGAAACCGACGAGAAAGAAACACGCTGGATTACACATTTCATACCGGAAAAAATCAACCTTTCTGTCTATCTACCGAGATGATGCCGTCAATCTTTGACAGCTTGGCGATAATTGCCTTTATCTGCTCCTGACTTTCGATTTTCACTTCGAGTTCAATGGCGTAGTTGCCGTTTTTTAGCGCATGGGTGTTGATTCGATTGATAAGCACTCGCATATTCGCAATAGCCGTCGTTACGTCGGCAAGCAGACCAAAACGGTCGAATGCGAAAATATAAAGTCCTGCGACAAATTCCTTTGTCGACTGTTCACCCCAGCGAGCAGGAATCCATCTTTCCGGCTGGTCGCAGGCTTCCAAATCCTTTGGCACGTTGGGACATTCGCGCTTGTGAATCGAAACGCCGTGTCCTCTGGTGATAAATCCAACGATATTGTCGCCGGGAATGGGGTTACAGCAACGGGACAGCTTAATCAAACAGTTATCAATGCCCTCGATTTCGACTCCGTCATGTGAGCGGCTTGTTGCTCGATTATCCATAACGGCACCCGAAATATCAACCGGCTGATTAACCTTGATTTTATGCAGATAGTCCTCGCGAATACGGGGCATTATGCGGGAAAGAATTATACCGCCGTAGCCGATTTTGTTATAAAAATCCTCGATTGAGGAACAATGCTGACGCTCGGCAATATCGGCAATAAACTTTTCCATTTCCTTGTCGGAAAGGTTGATTGATGCGCGTCTGAATTCGCGCTCAACCTCTTTTTGACCTTCCTCAACGTTTTCGGCGTAGCGTTCCTTTTTAAACCAGGCACGTATTTTTGACCTGGCTTCGCTTGTTTTTACTATTTTGAGCCAATCTCGGCTAGGACCGTGGCCCTGCTGATTGGTGGTGAGAATCTCGACAACGTCACCCGTCGAAATAACGTAATCAATCGGTACGATTCTGCCGTTTGCCTTTGCGCCGACCATTCGGTTACCTACCGCCGAGTGAATGGCATAGGCAAAGTCGATTGCCGTTGCACCGGCAGGCAAGCTGATGAGGTCGCCGCCAGGAGTAACGCAGAATACGTCCTCGGGCGCAAGATCGGTCTTTATCGTGCGGACAATTTCCTCGATATCGTCCGATTCGCTCTGGTTATCGAGCATTCGTCTGATCCACGCTAAACGCTCCTCAAAGCGTTCATCAGAGCCGCTGATGCCCTCCTTATACTTCCAGTGTGCAGCAATACCGTATTCGGCGGTATAGTGCATATCCCATGTACGAATCTGAACCTCGAAGGGCGCTCCCTTTTTACCGATTACTGTGGTGTGAAGCGACTGGTACATATTCGATTTTGGCGTTGAAATATAGTCCTTGAAACGTCCCGGAATGGGTCGGAACATTTCATGTACCATTCCGAGCACGTTGTAGCAATCGGTAACCGTGTTTACGATAACTCGGACGGCGTAAATATCATAAATTTCCTCAAACTGCTTACTCTGCATATACATCTTTCGGTATATGCCGTGAATGGATTTTACTCGTCCCTCAATTGAAAGGTTGGGTATGCTTCCGTCGAGCTTTTCGCGGAGTAAATCCTTTATGCTTTCGATATAGCTAAGACGGTATTCCTTACTTTTTTCAAGCTGACCTTCGATATCGGCGTAGGCAACGGGGTCGAGGTGCTTAATAGCGAGGTCCTCGAGCTCCTCCTTTACGGCGCGGATACCGAGACGGTGTGCAATCGGCGCATAAATTTCGAGGGTTTCGCGCGATTTGTCGAGCTGTTTGAGCTCGGATTGCGCGTCGATTGTACGCATATTGTGAAGTCGGTCGCACAGCTTGATAATGATAACGCGAATATCCTCCGACATCGCGATAAACATCTTTCTGACGTTCTCGGCTTGAAGTTCTTCCTTTGATACGTAGTTTATTTTACCGAGCTTGGTAACTCCGTCGACGAGCATGGCTATCGTCTCGCCGAAATCACGCTTTACGTCACTTATCGAAAGGTCGGTATCCTCGACGGCATCGTGGAGCAGAGCCGCCGCCACCGATTCCGAGTCCATACCGAGCTTTGCCGTAATACAAGCTACCGAGAAGGGATGAATAAAAAACGGCTCTCCGGAAAGGCGCTTTTGCCCCTCGTGCTTTTCGCTTGCTATGTCATACGCCTTTTTGATAAGGTCGCGGTCGAATGAATCTCCCTGCTTTTTGAGCAGGCGTACAAGGGTTTCGAACCTTCCATCATAGTTAACCGTCATTTATTATTCCTCCTCTCCGTTTGCCCGTCTGAATACGGACGAATTGACTAAATCAAATTTTTCTTCTGTCGGGCATTTTGCGGCATAAATGCCGTCCTTT
Organism: Clostridia bacterium; assembly: GCA_017399535.1. Taxonomy (GTDB): domain Bacteria; phylum Bacillota; class Clostridia; order Oscillospirales; family Acutalibacteraceae; genus UMGS1976. The sequence goes on from JAFQBX010000005.1 coordinate 148,196, forward strand.
GAATAGGAGCAGTCAATTGCTCCGAGCTCGCTCATAATATCGAGCGCCAATCTCGTTTTTAAATACGAAGATACGCCCGACTGGGTCATAAGCGCCTCGAAAACGCCCGAAAATCCGTTGTTTTTATTTATCGTGCGGTAAATTGCACCAACGTCATCGCGACTGATACGACAGTTTTCCTTTTGCTCGTCGGTCATCTCTTCACCACGGCAAAAACGCTCGTACAGACGAATTTCTTTAAGTAATTTTTCTTCATCAACTACGGTCGGTCTGAACGCCTTTGCTATCAGGGTAACCGACCTCGTTCCCATGTATTCGTTGGCTTCGACAGTGACGGCAAAGTCAAGCAACGCACCCTGCACAAAGCCGAAATCCTGCTCGGCGGTGGTAAAGAGCATTACGGTTGCTGAATTGCCGTTTTTTGAAACGGTTAGGCGCAGATGCTTACCCGAGCCGACGGGTGTAATCTTATCAAGGCGGACTCCCATAAGCCCGAAAACAGGCGTTTGGTTGGCTATGCCGCAGGGCTCAAACACCTCGAGCGATTCCGCCATATCGGGAGTAAACGCCGACGGTGCCAGACGGCAATCAATTTTTAATTCGGCAAAGGGCATTTCGTCATAGTTTTCGGCAGCCCATTCATTAATCTTTGTGCGGAAAAGGTCAACCTTTTCGGTTTCGACCGACATTCCTGCCGCTCTGGAATGACCGCCAAAGCGAAGTAAAATATCCTTTGTCGCAGTAAGTGCGTCAAAGACGGAGAAATTACCGATACTGCGTGCCGAGCCGTTTGCCTCCCCGTTTTCGACCGAGAGGACAAAGGCAGGTTTGCCGTATCTTTCGCATATTCGGGAGGCAACGATGCCGATAACTCCGCCGTGCCAACCATCGCCGCAGACGACGATAACTCTATCGTTATAGTATCCCTTTTCTTCAATAATTTTGACCGCCGCGTCGAAAATTTCGCGTTCGGTATGCTGACGGCGAGCGTTATCCTCGTTTATCTCGCGGGCAAGCTCATACGCCTCGCTCTTATCATTCGTCAGAAGCAGTCGCACCGCCCTTTCGCATGAGCCAACTCGACCCGCGGCATTAAGGCGCGGACCGATTCCAAAGGAAACGCTCGACGAGGTAAAGGGACGAGATGAAAGTCCTGCCGCCTCGATTATCGCCAAAAAACCCTCGCGTCCGGTTTCGACAAGGGGTAAACCATTCTTTACAATCAATCGATTTTCGCCGCAAAGGGGCATTACATCGGCAATCGTGCCTACTGCGGCAAGGTCGCCGTAACGAAGCGCCATTTCCTCCCCCGACGCTTCCTCGAGTGCGCAAATCACCTTAAAGGCGACACCTGCACCTGCGTAATCCTTGAACTGACTGGGGCAATCGAGTCGATGGGGGTCAACCACCGCCTCGGCATTCGGAAGCTCATTCATCGGCAGATGATGGTCGGTTACAACCACGTCGATTCCGAGTTTTTTAGCATAATCGACCTCGTCATTTGCGTTGATTCCGTTATCGACGGTGACAATCAGCTTTACCCCTTCGGCAGCGAGTCGGTCAACGGCGGCAATGCTCATGCCGTAGCCCTCTTCTCGCTCGGGTACGGAATAGATAACATCCGCTCCTTTATCCGAAAGGTAGCTATACATAAGCGCAGTCGAAGTAACGCCGTCCACGTCGTAGTCTCCGTAAACAGCTATTCTCTCACCCTTTTCCATAGCGGCTCTGATTCGCGCAACAGCCCTGTCCATATCAATCAGCTCGTACGGGTCGCTCATCTGCTGGTCGTTGGACAGAAATTCGTCTATTTCAAAAGGGTCGCAGTATCCTCTTGCGGTCAGAATGAGGGCAATCAACTGGTCGATTTCACATTCCTCCGCAAGCTGACGTGCGAGTTCTTTATCATTATTTGCTATAATCCACTTTTTGCGGTTCACCTTTTAAGCCCGCCTCCAATATCTCAATTACAAAAAATATGTATATATTTAATCAGTTTATTATAACACTTTACATCTGTCATAACAAGTATAAATAAATAAACTGCCGAAATTTTCTTTCGACAGTCGGTTTTATGGATTATGCGGCGGTGATTTCGGCACTTCTGTTTTTGAAATAAACTCGGTCGAAAATCACCGCTGAAAGCAGGACGAACAATGGCACGAACAGTATAAAAAAGCCGCCAAAAAGCACAAGCGGTAAAAACGCCGTCACAAGCGGCAAAAGCGATGAGAAAAGCCCCTTTACGCTCCCCTTTCCGAGCGCTGACAGCAGGGCTGATTTAAGCGAATTTTCGCTGACGAAAACAAGCGAGGCGGCGAGAAAAAAGGTGATAATCACAACCCCTCCGCACACGCCGATTCCATAGAAAATGCAGCTCAAAAAGGTCGCCGCCAACGCACTCAAATCAGCCGAAAAAACGAGGGTAGGAAAAACCGCCGCGACCGACCAAACAAACAGCATCAAAAAGAGGCACAAATGAAGAATAAATAAAGCTAAAAACCTCCTCGGCTTATACGCCCAAAGCAGCTCCGAAATAGGTGGTTTTTCGCCGCTTACCCATTTCAGCGACATTCTCTCGGCTCCTAAAAAAAGGGGCAAAAAAAGGACGAAAAAAGCAAATACGGAAATCACCGTCGAGGGTAAAAAAGCAATCTCGTTAAATCGCGAAAAATCAATATTCACATCGATATTCAGCACCGACGTAGCGAAAAAAATCGACGACACCGAGCCGATAAACTGCACAAACGAAAAGACGCAAAAAAGCGATGAAAAAACAGTCAATATACTCAAAAAATTGCGCCTAAATACCGCAAAAGCGTCCTTTAAAACAGAAAAAGGAGACAACATCAAAAAAACTCCTACACATTTTTTTGATATTATCCCCTTTGAATGTCGTAAAAATCAAACAGGTTAATTATTTTTTTCCTTTTTGACATACTTAAACGAGCCGATAGTGTCGGACAAAAGAGCGAAAAAGCTGATTAAAGCAGGGCCTGCAATAATTACAACGCCTAAAACAATAAACGCAATTACGCCCGAGGTAATTTCGCCCACCGCCTGCGCCTCGTCGGCAAAGCCCGACACATACGCAAACCAAAGCAAAAAGCCGCAAACCGCCAGATATATGATATTAGTGAAATAAAGGATGAATTTTTCGAGCTTTCCTTCGCCCTTTAAAACGGCCGCCGCAACGGCATAAATCTGACCGATTGCGTAGATTATGCAAACCGGCACCACAATAAAGCTGTGGTCGCTGAATTTATCCAAAAGCGATATGCAAACAGCCGCCAAACTAAACACAACCGCCACCGATGAAAGCACCGAAAAGGATAAAATCGGCTTTATCCTGTCGCTCTTCTTAATCGCTAAAACCGAAAGCACAGAAATTGCAAAAAAGCACACGATTATCGCCGTAAAAACGTGACGCGGAAAGGTCATGTACGGCATTCCTTCGGTAAAAAGCAAAGCTGCCGTTTCTTCATATCCCGCAACAACCATTTCGACAATAATGCACAGCACCGTCAAAATAAGCATGGGTGCCATCATTCCCGAAACCGTTCGTGTAGCGCGGTTTTTTGACACACTGCGGGACGATATTCCGCCGACGAGAATGGGTATTGCCGTGAGCATAAGCAAAAAGATATTGTAAACCTGCATAATTTACACCTGCTTTTTTAAGTATTGCCGCATAAAATTCCGTTGTTTATAAAATATAACATATTTTACATTCATTTACAAGACGCGATTGACATATATATTATTTTACTGTATTATTAACAGGTATTAAGGAGATGAACCTATGCACGATCTCAATAATCCGTTTATCCGCTCCCACTTTGCAAAGCAGGAGCGTAAAATGATAAAAAAAACAGGTAATATCATCGGCGGTGTTATTCTCGCCACCCTGCTTTTTATCGAAACAATCAGCGAAATCGTCGGTGATGTAATCGCTTATTTAGGCGAATATTACGTTATTGATTACACTCTGACGTCATATTTGCTTCAAATCATATTTTCGGCTATACTTTTTGTTCCGCCGTTTTTCTTGATAGCAAGGATAGAAGGATTCAGAGTACGTGACATTTTTGTGAGAAAAAGGGTTCCGTTTTTGACAGGCGGCTCTGCTGTTTTTGCCGGATTTTTGCTTTGTCTGGGTATCAATGTTGCGACAAACTACTGGGTACTCTTTTTGGAATTGCTTGGAATGAATACCGAATCGGTGGGGTTGCCCGAACCGACCACCGCCTTTGAAACGGTTGCGTGGATATTCACCCTTTCGGTCATGCCTGCCATTGTCGAGGAATTTGCCTTTCGCGTGGTCGTTCTCGGCTCACTGAGAAGATATTCTGATACCTTTGCGATATTTGCTTCGGCGGCACTTTTCGGTCTCGTCCACGGTAATTTTATTCAAATTCCGTTTGCATTTTTTATTGGGCTGGTTTTTGCCTACATTACAATCAACACCGGCTCGGTCATTCCTGCAATGATAATCCATTTTTTAAATAATTTTAATTCCTGCGTTATGATGCTGATAGCAAAGAATATTTCGCCCTACGCGCAGGTACTGGTCAACTGCGGAACAATTCTTCTGATGGGGCTGTTCGGTGCACTCGGATTTATTTATATCAAAAAAAAGAAACTGCTCGGTAAAAAGCTTTATAAACCCGACTGTATCATCACTTCTCCGATGGCATTCGGCGCATTTTCATCCTCACCGTTTGTTATCGCGCTTACTGCATTTCTCCTTTTAGGCGCAGTTATGGCACTATAATTTTCTGATAAAGGAAAGTTCAAATGAACACGATTGACGAAAAATTTATGAGGGAGGCAATCCTTCTCGCAAAAGAGGCGGCCGACGATGACGAAGCCCCGATTGGCGCTGTAATCGTGCGCGACGGAGCAATCGTAGGTCGAGGACGAAACCGACGCGAAAAGGATAAAAACGCTCTCGGTCATGCCGAAATCGAGGCAATTAACGACGCGTGTAAAACCCTTCATGGTTGGCGACTCATCGGCTGTACCATGTACGTCACCTTGGAGCCCTGCCCGATGTGTACAGGTGCGATAATCAATTCGCGGATTGAACGGGTCGTTTTTGGCGCTTATGATAAAAAGGCGGGGTCCTGCGGCTCACTAATCAACCTGTTCGACCTGCCGTATAATCACAAGCCGCTTTTATCGGGCGGATTTATGGAAGATGAATGTGGCTCACTTTTGAGCGATTTTTTTAAGAAATTGAGAAAGAAATAGAATTTTTTATAAAAAAGCAATCCCGGAGGAATAGCAAAAATGTTAAAGAAATTTATTTGTGCCATGTCAGCAATCATACTGATAGTTTCGGCATCGCCGGCCGTTTATGCCGACCAAAAATCAAATATAATAAACAAGGAAATTGTATACGTTAACGGCTATATGGACGAGGCGTTTGCCACCTCCGGAAGCATAGTCGCCGACCAGATTATTAAGCAAAACGGCGATTCGACCACAACCGCTACGGTATCCTTCCTTTACGACAATGACTTTATCTATATCTTTGGCAACGTCGATGATAAAACGCGAGTTTCTACTCCGCCCACATTCGACTGGATAACCGACAGCGTCGAAATTCAAATCGACCTCGACTGCAACCCCGCAGGTCAAACGGTCGGCAGCGGATATACCGGACTTTTCCGCGTAGTTCGTTATTCAGGCACCGTTTCGGTTGCAGAAACGAGCACATCGCCCTTTTTCCTCGCGATGAAGGATAAAATTCAATGCGCAGTGGTTGACTGGGGCGAAAACGGATACCAGTTTGAAATCGCAATCCCTCACGCAAACGGCTTCAAGGAAGCAAAAATGGGCGCTTCGATAATAGTAAACGACGCCACCGACAAAATCACCAACCTTGCGGCAATGGTATTTATGAACACGGCTCACACCGGAAACTATAATAACACCAAACAATTTTACACCTTTAACCTCAACAATTTTTCGAACGCCAGAGCGGCTGACGCTCCTACATACATAACCTCGTCAAATCTGTCGTCTGCCGAGTCAGAGGAAACGAGCGAGGAGATAAGCGAGGAAACAAGCGACACCGCTTCTGAAAAGAGCGAACCAACCAAGCTGCCGAAAAATCCGACCAGCGAAGGCGGTGAAAATCCGTTTATCCTCTATACCGTAATCGGTGTAGCCGCACTCATTATAATAGTAATCACCGTACTTGTAGCCATAAACAGAGGCAAAAAGGACGAGGACAAAAAGGATAGCAAGGACGAGGATAAAAAGGATAGCAAGGACGAGGACAAAAAGGATAGCAAGGACGCCGAAAAGGACAACACCTCGGACAAAAAAGACGAATAAAAACACGAATTACACTCATAAAATTAAATAGCAAACTCATTGTAAAAAAGGGAATCGGTAAAATTACCAATTCCCTTTTTATTTTTTTCGAGAGGTGTAATAGGTGGGCGAAATAATGAAGGTTGTCGAAGGTATAAACGGCGCAATAAATGACCTTATATGGCTCAAAATCGGCATATTTCTGCTGATTGGTACAGGGGTTTTTCTGACTGCAGCGACGGGATTTTTTCAGCTGACTCATATCGGTCATTGGTTTAAGGAAACGATTGGCGGCCTTTTTAATAAAAAAAGCCACACGGCATCGGGCGGCTCGGTTTCGCAATTTCAGGCGCTATGCACCACACTCGCGGCGACCATCGGAGTAGGCAATATCGCAGGGGTTGCCGACGCGATTGTAATAGGCGGTCCGGGTGCAGTTTTTTGGATGTGGGTGGCGGCATTTTTCGGCATGATGACCGGCTATTCCGAGAATTTGCTCGGCGTTTATTTCAGAGAAAAAAATAGCGACGGCGAATGGTCAGGCGGTGCCATGTATTATCTCAAATACGGGCTCGGCAGTATCGGGTGCAGAAGCAAAGCTCTTTCGTCGCTGTTCAAAAAAATCGGTGAAATTCTGGCTGTTTTGTTTGCTCTGTTTTGTGTCCTTGCGTCACTCGGAATAGGCAACATGGGTCAGGTGGATAAAATCGTCGCTAATATCGAGCAGGCGATTGATTTTCCTACGCTTTCGAGCCACATTATCTATTCCTCGGGCGGTCAAAAGGTCACCCTCTATTCACTTGCGATAGGGCTTACTATAATGCTGGCGGCAGGACTCATTATACTCGGCGGATTAAAGCGAATCGCCTCCTTTGCCGAAAAAATCGTGCCCGTAATGGTAATCCTCTTTGTATTGGGAAGTCTGTTTATCATACTCGCAAATTGCGGTAAAATCGGCGATGCTTTTGCAACCATTTTCGTCACGGCGTTTAAGCCGAGTGCCATTTTCGGCGGCGGTTGCGGATTTACGATAAGCAGGGTTATCACGTCGGGATTTAAACGCGGCGTTTTTTCGAACGAGGCGGGGCTCGGCTCGTCAACCATAATAAATTCAAGCGCAAACGTAAAGGAACCGGTTAAGCAAGGTATGTGGAGCATATTTCAGGTTTTTACCGACACGATAATCGTATGCACGATGACCGCGCTTATCATACTCACATCGGGCGTTTACGACCTCAATTCAGGTGCAATTACCGAAAAAGGAGCCACCGGCTCGACGCTGGTTGCCGCGGCATTCAACAGGGTGCTTTCCTTTGGCGACTTTGATTTTGGCGGTGTTTTTGTCGCGGCGGCAATACTCCTCTTTGCCTTTACTACGCTAATCGGCTGGTCTCATTACGGAGCAAAGGCGTTTGAGTACATTTTTGGTGCAAAATATACCTTTGTTTATAAAATCGTGTTTGTTGCGACCATTGTTTTGGGCGCAGTTATGACCTCGTCAATCGCGTGGGACATCTCCGACACCTTCAACGGACTGATGATGATTCCGAATCTCATTGGAGTTGTCCTTTTATGGAAAACAGTTGTGCGCGTGACAAGGAATTATATCGACCGCCGGCTAGGTAACAGGGATATTTCTCCCCTGCTTTCGCACCACGAGGATATTCAAAATCAGCTTGAAGCCGAGCTTTATTTAGAAAATTAAAATTAAAAGCACGATAAGGAGTGCTCTCGCAGGGAGAAATTCACTCTTTTCGTGCTTTTTTCTTTTCTTCTTTTTTTAGCTTTCTTTCCGCCCTTTTTCGCTTTATGGCGGCCTTCAATTTGTCCAGCTCTTTTTGCAGTACTTTTAGCGTTTTTTCGTCATTCGGAAAGAGCCGTTTGAGCAAAAAGAGCGAAATGATGACGGTAATCAATTTTTCGGGGGTAAAGGGAAACCATAAAAAAGCGGCATAAGCCGTTCCGACGGCAAGCATCCAATTGATGCCCAGCCAACCGCCGATGGTCATAAATGCGTAACACCAGCCGTTTGTGATAATCCACGCGAGGCCAAAGCATAATAGCATTCGCGGATTAAGACAAAAGCTGACAATCTTTTTTGTCCACTGTTTAATCTTTCGCCACCAGTATTTGAGGCGAATTTTAAGAGCGCCGTTTTTTCTCTTTTTCATTTTTGTCCCTTTTTCTATCCTTTTTACCGTAAAATATTTTTAACGATAATCCCCATCAATATACACTTTATTTTATTATTCCTTTTCGCGAATTGAAAATTCACAGCCGCAATAATCCTGACGATAAAGGTCAAATTGCCGTGCGAGTTCAATCGACCGCTTGTATCCCTCGCGCTTTTTAAAATCGGACGGCAGATGCTTTATTCCGTATTCCTCGCCGATTTCTTCGCCAAGCTGTCCGAGCAGCTGCGCATTTTTATGAGGACTGACGCTGAGGGTGGTTGCGAAATAGTCAAAGCCGCCTTTTTTTGCCTCCTCGGCGGTTTTTCGCAGTCGCAAACGAAAACATTCGGCGCATCTGAGTCCGCCCTCTTTTTCCCCTTCGAGTCCCGTTGCCGCCGACAGAAACTCGTCATAGTCATATTCACTCGGCATAAATTTTGCCCAGCCGCTTTTTTCGATAAGGTCGAGCTGATTTTTCAGCCGTTTTTCGTATTCCTCTTTTGGAAAAATATTGGGGTTAAAGTAATAAACGGTGATGTCAAAATGCTTTGATAAATATTCCAAAACATAGCTGCTGCAAGGCCCGCAACAGCTATGAAGCAGTAGTTTCGGTTTACTTTTTTCATCGAGCTGATTTAATAAAATATCCAGCTCCTTTTGATAATCCCTTTTCATAAAAAAATACCTCACCAAATATGATAATATCAAACTCTCACCCCTTTGTCAACACGGGTAAAAGGACATTTTTTCGGGCATAATAAGGCGACAAATATTTTTTTAATAAAGGAATGATTTTATGTTCTGGGTGGGGATGATTTCGGGAATGTTTTTGGGCGGATTGGTAGGCGCCTTTGCGGTGTGTATGGTGTCATGTAATAAACGATAGCGACACAGTGTTTACAAATGCAAGGTAAATGTTGCAAAATGCCTATAAAAATGTAAAAAAACAGTAAAGTAGAATCTAATTCCCTTGATATTGACAAACTTCTTTTGTATATTATAAATATACAACTATGCGAAAAAGGGGCTTTGTGCTAATGCTTAAACTCACTAATATCGTGAAATCTTATCTTTCGGGCAGCTCAAGGGTCGAGGCGCTGAAAGATGTCAGCATCGAATTCAGAAAGAACGAATTTGTCTCGATTCTCGGTCCGTCGGGCTGCGGAAAAACAACCCTTCTCAATATCATCGGTGGACTCGACAGATACGACAGCGGTGACCTTTCGGTCAATAATCGCTCGACAAAGGATTTTGACGACAGCGACTGGGACTCATACCGCAATCATTCGATTGGCTTCGTTTTTCAGAGCTATAACCTCATTCCGCACCAAACGGTACTGAGCAACGTTGAGCTTGCGCTTACCCTTTCGGGCGTGTCGAAGCAAGAAAGAAGAAAACGCGCAAAGGAAGCTCTCGAAAAGGTGGGACTCTCCGACCAGCTACATAAAAAGCCCAATCAAATGTCGGGAGGTCAGATGCAACGCGTTGCAATTGCACGTGCACTCGTAAACGACCCCGAAATTCTGCTTGCCGACGAGCCGACGGGTGCACTAGACAGCGAAACCTCGGTGCAGATAATGGAAATTTTAAAGGAAATTTCCAAGGAAAAGCTTATCATAATGGTAACCCACAACCCCGAAATTGCCGAAGAATATTCGACGCGAATCGTCCGTCTCCTCGACGGCAGGGTTACAAGCGACTCGAATCCTTATGAATCGGAATTTATCCTCGATGCTCCCGACAAAAAGAAAAAGAGCCGCAAAAAAGCCGAAAAAACCTCAATGTCATTTATGACCGCCCTTTCCCTTTCGCTCAATAACCTGATGACAAAAAAGGCGAGGACCTTCATGACCTCCTTTGCAGGAAGCATTGGTATTATCGGCATTGCGCTGATTATGTCGATTTCGAACGGTGTTAACGCCTACATAAACAGGGTGCAGGAGGATACCCTTTCGAGCTATCCGATAACCATTCAAGCCGAGTCGGTGGATATGACCAATCTGATTACAAATCTGATGGGCTCGAATAGCAAAGAAACTCGACATGAGCTTGACGCCGTTTATTCAAACTCAATCATGTACGAGCTGATAAACTCCCTCAACAACGCTGAGGTTGAAAAGAATAATCTCAATAAATTCAAGAAGTATCTCGAAAACGAGAATAACAAAATCAATCAGTATATCAGCGCCGTTCAATATTCCTACGGCGTGGATATGAGCATTTATACAAAGGATGGCGACGGCAAAATAGTTAAATCCGACGTTGCCGAGCTGCTCAATGGAATTTACGCCGCAGAAAACAGCGTGATGTCGGCGGGTTATCAGCAAAGCTTCCAGCAGATGAACGTTTGGTCCGAAATCCTCACCAATAAAGACGGCACCGAAATTAACGAGCTTACAAAAAAGCAGTACGACTGCATTTACGGAAACTGGCCTACAAGCTATAACGAGGTAGTGCTGATTGTTGACGAAAATAACGAAATCAGCGACCTTTGCCTCTATGCCCTCGGACTCAAAACCTCGGATGAACTGACTGCCGTTCTCGAAGCGGCTATGAAAAAGGAGCCGCTCGACACAGCCGAAAGAAAATGGTCGTATGAGGATATTTGCGCAAAGACATTTAAGCTCGTTTTGCCGAGCAGCTGCTATCAGGAAACCGATGACGGCATAAAGGATATCCGCGAAAGCGACGCCGGAATGAAATACGTCTATGACAACGGAATCGATATCAAAATTTCAGGTATTGTCAGACCGAACAAGGACGCAATTTCTACCTCGATGAACGGCTCAATCGGATATACTCGTTCGCTCACCGACTATATGATTACCACGGCTGAAAAGAATCCGATTGTCAAAAAGCAGATGGAAAGCAAAAACTTTGACATTATCACGGGGCTTCCCTTTAAGGTCGAGGACAGTGGCAAAGACACTGCCGCTTCAAAGGCAGAGGCATTCAAAGCATACGCAGAGCACCTCTCAATAAGCGAGAGAGCCAACCTGTATACCGAAATGATGTCCTTGCCCGACGACAGCTACGTCACAGCCCAGGTCGACGCCCAGATGGCTAATATGACCGCCGATTACCTGCGCCAAATGCTGACCACGGCTTATTCACAGCAGATGGGCGCAAGCTCGGCGGATGTTGCTGACTATATCGCAAAAATGGACGACGAAACCCTCTCCGAATATGCCAGAGAGGCAATCGGCGAACAGGTTAAAGCGAAATATGCCGCCGAGAAAAAGGCATACTACGGCGCAATGACCGACTCGGCGCTCAATCAGCTTCTGACCCATGCGCTCGGCAACTTTACCGAAGAGGAACTCGTAAAATTCTATGACAATAATATGCCGACCGACATGATTATCACATACAGCGATGCGCTTTTAAACCTCGGCTACGTCGACCTCGACAGCCCCAAGCAGATAAACATTTTTGCTTCCACGTATAGTAACAAGGATGAAATTGCCGAGTGTATCGCGGAGTATAACAAAAAGCAAACCAACGATGACGACACCATCGAATACACCGATATTATGAAGATCATCATGTCGTCGATAACGACGGTTATCAACGCGATTTCGTACGTTCTGATTGCATTCGTTGCAATTTCGCTGGTGGTTTCGTCAATTATGATTGGTATTATCACCTACATCTCGGTACTCGAAAGAACAAAGGAAATCGGTATTCTCCGCTCAATCGGTGCGTCAAAAAGAGATATTTCGCGCGTGTTTAATGCCGAAACGCTGATAGTCGGCTTTGCGGCAGGTGTTATCGGAATCGTCTGCACGATACTACTGTGTATCCCGATAACCTATATCGTTCGTGCCGTCACGGGTATTAAAATTATAACCGCTGCTCTGCCCTTTGTCGGCGGAATTATACTGGTACTGATAAGCATGCTGCTGACCTTTATCGCGGGACTGATTCCGTCGGGAGTCGCCGCTAAAAAGGACCCCGTAGAAGCACTCCGCACCGAATAAAATAATAGGTAAAAACGATGTCCTTTGAGGTGACTGTCACCCGTTGGGCATCGTTTTTTTAGTACGTTGAATTATTGCGGTAAAGATGATATACTGACTTTAAGGTGATTTTTATGTTCGATATGTCAATTTGCCGAATGTGTCCGCGAAAATGCGGCGCAGACCGCACAAGCGGCGTTGCAGGAATATGCAAAACCGACGATAAAATATATATTTCACGGGCGGCCCCGCATTACTGGGAGGAACCCTGCATTTCGGGCAAAAACGGCTCAGGAACCGTCTTTTTTTCAGGATGCAATCTCGGCTGCGTTTACTGTCAAAATCGTAAAATAAGCCGTTTTGCCGTCGGGAAGGCGATTTCGGTGAGCGAGCTTGCCGAAACCTTTATTCAGTTACAGGAAAGCGGCGTGCATAACATAAATCTCGTTACGCCGAGCCACTACGTGAGCCAGATTAGTGAGGCGCTCGATTTGGCGAAGCTAAAAATTCCCGTTGTGTATAATTCGAGCGGCTACGACCTTTGTGACGCACTCGAAATGCTCGACGGAAGGGTGCGGGTTTTTCTCCCCGATTTTAAGTACATGGACGGTCGTCTTGCGCAAAAATTTTCGGCGGCAAAGAACTATCCCGAGGTAGCAAAAGCGGCGATAAAGAAAATGTTTGAGTTGGCGGGAAAGCCGCGCTTTGACGCCGACGGGATGATAAAAAGCGGCGTGATTGTGCGTCATCTTGTGCTTCCCGGTCACACCGACGATTCAAAGGAAATTATCCGTTATTTACATGACACCTACGGCGACAGTATTTATTTGAGCATTATGAATCAGTTTACGCCATCCCCCGACCTTCCCTTTGACGAGTTAACGCGAAATTTAAGCGAAGATGAATACAACGACGTGGTCGATTTTGCGGTAAGTATTGGGGTAAAAAACGCCTTTATTCAGGAGGGCGAAACGGCAAATGAAAGCTTTATCCCCGACTTTGAGATATAAAAAACGGACTTAACCGACGTAGGTTAAGTCCGTTTTTTATACACTGTTTTGTGCCGATTCGAGCTGCTCGTTAAGCTCTGCCCATTCGGTCATTTTGGTATCAAGCAATCCCTCAATTTCGGCAAGACGAGCGGTAATTTCCATCGTCTTTTTATAATCGGCCGAAACCTCGTCGGTGACAAGCTGCGCGTTCAGAAGCTCGCTTTCGCCCTCTAATTCGGCTATCTCCTTTTCAAAGGTGGCAACCGCCGTTTTGAGACGTCGGATGCGTGACTGTTGCTCCTTTTTTTCCTTATAGCCAAGTCCACCGCTGCCAACGGTTTTTTGTACCCGTTGCTGTTCGGGTGGCGGTGCCTTTTTTTCGAGATAGTAGTCGTAGTTGCCGATGTATTCGGTGACGGTGCCGTTCTCCATCGACCATATTTTGTCGCCCAAGCGATTGATAAATCGGCGGTCGTGCGACACGATAAGCATTGTGCCGCCAAAAGCAATCAGCGCGTCCTCGAGCGCCTGACGGGAATAAATGTCGAGATGGTTGGTCGGCTCGTCGAGAAGCAGAAAATTCGCAGACGACAGCATCAGTTTTAGTATCGAGAGCTTTGCTCTCTCACCACCCGAAAGGTCGCCGACCCTTTTAAAAACGTCGTCACCGCGGAAACGGAAAAGCGCGAGTGCATTCTGAATTTCGGTGCGAGTCATTCCTCGATTTTCGTCCCAAATTTCGTCAAGAGCCGTCTTTTCATCATGCAGTGTTCGCTGAGTTTGGTCAAAATAGCCGCACTTTACCCCTGCACCGAAACGGACAGCGGTGCCGTTCATTATTTCCTTCATCAGAGTGGTCTTTCCGCAGCCGTTTGAGCCGAGCAAAAACACCCTTTCGCCGCGCATAATGTCAAGTCGCACATTTTCGTAAAGAAGGCGGTTGCCATAGCTTTTTGTCGCGCCGTCAATGTGCAAAACCTCGTTGCCGGTTATGCCCTGCGGACTGAATTTAAAGTGAATTTCGCTGTTTTCGATAATTGGTTTGCGCAATGTTGCGCGAAGGCGGTCGACCTGCTTTTGCTTTGATTCGGCGGTTTTGATATTCTTTTCGCGGTTCCATTGATGCTGTTGGGTGATTATGCCCTCGATTCGCTCAATTTCTTTGAGCGTGTTTTCGTATTCGTGGAGCTCCGATTCGAGTCGCTTTTCTTTCAGTTTCATATATTCGGTGTAGCCGCCGTTGGCGATAAACACCCTGCCGCCCTCAATTTCGAAGGTGCGATTTGTCACCGCGTCGAGAAAATAGCGGTCGTGCGAAACGATTACAAGTGCGCCCTTATACCCGCGCAAAAATTCCTCCAGCCATTCGCAAGAGGCGGTATCGAGATGGTTGGTCGGCTCGTCAAGAAGTAAAACGTCGCTCGGGGATAAAAGCAGCTTTGCGAGTGAAATTTTTGACAGCTGACCGCCCGAAAGCGAGGTAAGGGGCAGCTTCATTTGGTCGTCGGTAATGCCGAGACCTATTAGAGCCGACCTTGTCCTGCTTCTGAATGTGAGTCCGCCGAGTAAATGAAATTTTTCCTGCAAGGCGCTATGCTCGTTTATTAGCTCGGTGGAATGATCGGTTTCGAGACGGACGGTGAGGGCGTGAAGGCGATTTTCCATTTCGATAAGGTCAGAAAAGACAGATAAAGTTTCTTCATAGCCGCTGACAGAGCCCGAGGCGGTGACCATCTGGCGCATATAGCCGACACGAAGCCCCGACCGCCGCACAACTGCGCCGCTGTCGGCATCGTACTGACCGGTCAGTATTTTAAAAAGGGTGGTCTTTCCTGCACCATTTGGGCCAATGAGACCGATTTTATCATTGTCCTTTATTTCAAAGGTGACGTCGGCAAAAAGCTCCTCCCCGCCAAACGACTTTGAAATTTTATCCGCCGTCAAAATTACCATCGCTCATGTCCTTCTCTGATTGATATTCCCCATTTTAACACATTCTCGACCATTTCACAATAGCGTGAAAACAAAGCTTTTTATATTTTTTAAAAAAAGTACTTGCATTTATATATTATTTGTGATATTATACTTTGGCACGAATAAATGCGCTTGTAGCTCAGTTGGATAGAGTGACTGGCTACGAACCAGTAGGTCAGGGGTTCGAGTCCCTTCAAGCGCGCCAAAACAAAAATCCTGTCGACGATGTATCGGCGGGATTTTTGTTTTGTATTATTCATTTTTCATTATTCAATATTCATCATTCATTTGACAGGATTTTTTAATGAATAATGAATAATTGATTTAGATTAAAGTTTCTGCTATAATGTTCTGAAATGCGGTGCTTTAATTAAAAGAAGATTTAAGCGAGTTTCAATCGCCTCTATCAAAACCGCCAAGGAGAATGCAAAATGCAAACAGACAGATTGGTTCTGCGGCATTGGACTGAATCAGACGCAGAAAGCTTATACGAATATGCAAAGGACCCGGATATAGGTCCAATCGCAGGTTGGCCGCCTCATAAAAGCGTTGACGAAAGCTTAAATATAATCAGAACGGTTTTCAACGGTAGCGAATGCTATGCTATATGCGAAAAAGAAAATAATAAAGCCATTGGTGCAATAGAGCTAAAACTAAAAGGTCATACAGATATGACCGAAAAAGATGATGAATGTGAGCTCGGATATTGGCTTGGAAAACCTTTTTGGAACAAAGGATATATGACCGAGGCAGTAAAAGAAATTTTGCGTCATGGATTTGATGACCTTGGAATGACTACCGTTTGGTGCGGTTATTATGACGGCAATGAAAGGTCAAAGCGTGTACAGGAAAAGGTCGGTTTTGTTTTTCATCACACCTGCGAGAATGTTGACGTACCGTTAATGAACGAAGTTCGAGTAGGTCACACGAACTTTATGACAAAGGAACAGTGGAAAAAGAATAATTTGATTAAGAAATAATTTATACGTAACAACCCAGCGTGTCCGAGATTAGACACGCTGGGTTTGTTTTTTTGTTCTAAATTAGTTTTCTTCTTCGAAATACGGCATAGCCATAAGCTCGTCGTCGATTGCCTTTATCTGAGTGAGCATGATATTGTAGGAATAGAGTGAGCATTTGTTGCCGATTCCGTTAGATTCCATAACAGCTTTGAGCCCTTCGTTCGCCTTATAGAGAGCGTCGAGTGCCTCGCGAACGTTGAAGCGTCCGGGAGATGTCGGCGCCGGTGGCCAACGTGCGTCGGAAACATACGCTGTTGTAACCGCCTTCATAACGGCGTTCATTGCCTCGTTTTCGTACGGGTCTACGCCGAGATGGGCAGCAACATTTTTAAGTCCGTCGAAAATCGACTTGCACACGGGGTCGAGCATTCTCGAATACGGAGTATTTGCCCAAGCGCGTGATGTGCCGCCGTGCCAAGCACAGCCGGTCTCGATTTCGTCAAAGTTATCAATTTCGTTAAGCTCGTATTTTTCGGCAGCTTCGCTCGGAGTAACAAATTCGAAGCCCATTTCCTTTGCGGTAGTGAGGATTTGCTCAAATCTCTCTGCGCTGGCGGGTTCACTTTCGAAGAAGCGTGCCTGACCGAACTGCTTGACGTAGAAATATGCGGTGGTGCCAACGTATTCGGCATCCTCGGCATAAGGCATAATGAAGCCGCCCTTTTCGGCGATTCGTGCCTGCCACTTTGCGAGAACCTCCTTAACCTCCTCGATTGTAACGGGGTTGGGACGGTTTCCTTCGGTGGCTCCCATAAGGTACCAAAGCATGATATTACAGAGCATATCCGAACGCAAAATCACCTTCAAGCCGTTAGGAAGAACGTTTGCGTGGGTGAACTTTTTAAGCAAATCGTCGCTGCCTGCAACAATGTCCTCGAGCTTGAAAAGCTCATTCTTGTTCGAGTGACCACGAACGTCAAATTTGAGTCCGGTCTTTTCTCTTACACCTTCAACAGTAGAGAGGAAATATGAGTCGGCGTCGGCAATAAGTGTCTTGAATCCGGCTCTCTTATAAATATCAACTATGTAGGAATTCCACGAGCATTCGGGATTCCAGCCGGTTGTCGGACGGACACCGGTAAGTCTTTCCCATGTATTAAGTCCTTCAACGAGTGAACGATAACCAATTTCGGCATCGATGTTGCCGAGCATGATATGAGTCTGGGGTGAAGCGACGGGTTCGATTCGTCCTTCCTTGATTCCCTTGATGAGTTTTGCCATTACTTCAGGGGTTTCCTTGGCAACGATTTCGAGGGTTTCGCCCGATGCTTCAAAGGCGATTTTTATGCCCAATTTTTCGGGTAAATCGAAAATCTTGTCATACGATACCTGTGATACCCATGCTCTCTTTTCAATCGGGAGCTGTGAATACTGCAGGTTTCCGTGGGGCATGAAAATAATTCCGTTTTTCATTATATTTCTCCTTAATTTTCATTAAAATACCTTTTGATATTATCACACAGTGGTCAACTAATCAACCATTTTTTACTTTTTGAGAAACGTTTCAGGAATAAATTTCGGTCGACGCTTTGCTTCGCTATAAATTTTGCCAACATATTCGCCGACAATTCCGAGCGAAGTGGTTATAATTCCGCAGGCAAGCCATATCGTCGAAAGGATTACCGCAACGGTCACATGTGCTCCGCAAATTCCCGCGATAATCGAAATCAGCAGCGCGAGTGCACTTAATGCCGAGATAATAAGTCCGAGTCCCGTAACCATTGTGAGCGGCTTTACGCTGAATGAGGTAACACCCTGAATTGCAAGACCTATCATCTTTTTAAGCGGATATTTTGTTTCACCGGCATAGCGTTCGCCGCGCTCGTAGTAAACGCAGTCGCTCCTGAATCCAATGTCGGGCACAATTCCGCGCAGATAAAGATTTACCTCATCATACTGAGCCAGAGCATCAAGCGCCCTCTTGCTCATCAGGCGGTAGTCGGCATGGTTATACACCGTTTCGACGCCAAGAAATTTCATAACCTTATAAAAGCCCTGCGCGGTAAATTTCTTAAACTTTGTATCGGTGTCGCGATTTGAACGGACGCCGTAAACAATGTCGCAACCATCATTATACTTATCCAAAAAGTCGTCCATTACGTTGATATCGTCCTGCAAATCGGCGTCCATCGAAATAACGCAATCGGCAAAATTACGAGCCGTCATAAGCCCTGCGTAGAGAGCGTTCTGATGCCCCCTGTTATGTGCAAGTTTGAGTCCGCAGACACGCTCATTCTGGCTGAAAATTCGGGTAATCAGCTCCCAGGTTTTATCCTTTGAGCCGTCGTCAACGTATAAAATGCGTGATTTTTCCGAGCATTTACCCGATATTATCATTTCCTCGAGTTTAATAAGGAGTCGGCGTGTAGTTTCGCCGATGACCTCCTGCTCGTTATAGCAAGGTATTACAATATACAAAATCGGCATTTTACTTATTCACTTCCTCATCGTCAAAATTATCTTCAATCTTAAAAGGGTCGTTTTCGTCATTAACCTCGGGCGCTTTTTCCGGCTCGCTCTTATCCTCGCTGAGCTTGGCTTCTACAATGGCGGTCGCCTTTTTCTCCGCGAGGGCTCGTTCATATTCGGCGAGAATGGCATCCTCCATCGCCCACTGCTTTTTAAGTTTTTCTCCTTCGGGATAGCGAACAACTACCTTTTCGGGATTCTTGCGCTTATAAACGCTGAACGCAACCATATAAATCACAAGCAGCAAAAAGCCGACAATGGTAATAATCAGTCCCGTTTCAAGTCCCGGTGTCATATATTCAAAGCGAACTGTATGCTCACCTTCACCAACGAGTACCGCCATAAAGCCGACGTTTACCTTTTCAATATCGACCTTTTTGCCGTCGACGTATGCCGTCCATCCCTTTTCATACGGAACGGCGTAGAACACATAATTTTCTTTATCAAGCGCCACTGTAGAGGTGAAGCCGTGCTTATCAATAGAAAAATCTTTGTTTGTCAAGCTTTCGCGGCGGTCGATACAATCAACAAAATATCCGTTATATGAGAAATCCTCGTTAGGAAGCTCCCTCACCTTTTTTAACACCGACGAAATTTTTGCTTCCGATTCGTCCGATACGACCATTGCTTTTAGCATTACGAGGGCTTCATTGTCGTTATAATTATTCTTCACATCGGTTTCGCTTATGCAATAATCATAGGTGAAGCCGTACGGAATTGCATAATCATTCTGCCACACGTCGTAGTTATTCTTTGTCTCGACGTAAGACCAGCCGGGCATTACCGACGAGTCAAATGTCTTTCCATTCTTTGTGCTATCAATGAGATACTGACAGTTGAGGAAGGAACGAATCGAATAAACCGAGGTTTCGGGACGCGAACCGACTCCACGCTCAACACCAATAAATGTGTAATACTCCATTATCGAGCCGGGGACAATCGACTGGAACGCCTGAATTGTCGGCATTCCGAGATACATTCCCGTATTGTCCATTCCGTCATACACGTCGATTCGGTAGTTTTCGCTTCCGTCCAATTCAAAGTCGGTTTCAAGCAGATCGGGAATGATAAAATTATTCACGTCATAGGACGACTGCTTACCGAAATAAATGAATATGCCCGAATAACCGATAGACACGACGGCCAAAAGACAAATACACATGGTAGTAAATGCAGGGGTCCTCTTTTTCACCGTGTAGAGAATTTCGCCAAGCGAACGCTTTTTCTTTTTGGCAAAAATAGTTCCTCTGGTCGTAAAGAGAAGTATCAGCGCAACCGCACTTGCAATCGCAATCAGACAGGTTATCCAAAAGCGCATACTGTAATCTTTGTTAAAAAGACCGAATTCGGTTATAACATTATTCTCTCGTTTGGCAGGGAAAAATCCTATTACAAGCGTTATCGCGAGAACAATTCCCGTATTCCATCTAAACGCTGAGCCCCATTCGAAATCGGGCTGTTCGAGGGACTGAGCCGTTACGAGCGACAGCATCAGTATAAGCATATAGAACCAGCGTGCATAATAAGCATAGTTGAAAAAGTGGAATGCGCTATTGAGTATTGGCACAAGCGCCATAAAAAGCAGGGTGATAATAATTCTTCTCTGCCACGTCTTGCGTCTGTTTTGGAGCCAGGCAATAACCCCCGTCATACCAAAAAGCGGCAACCAACCGGCCTGTGATGCCCATTTTGCATCGGCGTCAGGGAAGAAAACCGGTCGAGCAGGATTATCCGGAGGGAAGAAAAAACACTGGATAACATTCAAAAACCGCTGATTTTTACTAAACAGGATTGCATTCCAGCCCAAAGTGTATCCGTTTATTCGACTATTCTGAATAACCGAATAATAGCTCGGGAATAAAATTACACAAGCCATCAGTCCGCCCAAAACACCTTCGAGCAAAATTTTTCCCAACGTGGAGAATTTCATCTCCCAGTTTCCCGAAAGAGTCCTTATTACCCAATAAATTATAAGGAAAACAAACATTCCCGCAAAGAAATAATAGTTAACCATCGAGCAGACAAAAACCATAAAGGCGAAAAAGCCCCTTCTGTTTTCGCATACGAGCTGTTCGAGTGATAAGAGCAGAAGCGGAAAAAATACTATCGCCTCGTGAAAATGATTAAAGAAAATATTATATACGGAAAATCCGCTGAAAGCATAAAGAAGCGCTCCGATTAGCGCATTATCCTTGTTTCGACAAAAACGGCGAAGGTAACAATACGCCGTAAACGAACTACAAGCAAATTTAAGTATAAGCAGCGGTCCCATCAAATAAGGAACCATATCGTTCGGAAACGGCAGGGTCAGCCAGAAAAACGGGCTTCCGATAAGATAGAAGCTGTATGAGCCGATAAAATTGGCTCCCAAATCGGTATTCCAATTCCAGAAAATTTCACCACTCTTTACCGCTTTGTGTGCGAGCTTATAAAAGGGCACCTGCTGTGCATTAAAGTCACCGTAAAACAGAAAATACCCCTTGTTCATCAGCATAAACGGTATAAAAAACATAAATGCGATAAAAAGAGCTATGAAAAATGACTCCTTGTACCTTTCCTTTTGCTTCGAAAACAGCATCTTCTTCTGCCTCCTGATAAGACAAATTTAAAATTGACATACTACTTCTTATTATAATTATTGATATTATAACATTTTTTGCTATAATAATAAAGTAAAATATTAACTTTTTTATAAATTTGGAGGAAAATAAAGTGGCAAGTAAATTTTTTGCGATACTTTCCCGACTCAAATACATAAACAGATGGGCTCTGATGCGAAATACCCACACCGAAAATTTAAGCGAGCATACCCTTGACACCGCCTATATCGCACAAGCTCTCGTAATAATTGATAAAAATCGATTCGGCGGCAAGCTCAATCCCGAACACGCCGCCGTTCTGGCTATGTATCACGACGTGAGCGAAATCCTCACCGGCGATATGCCGACACCCGTCAAATATTTTAACGCCGACCTCAAAAAAGCGTACAAGGCGGCAGAAAAATCAGCGGCAGAGAAGCTGATAAACCATCTCCCCAACGATATGCAGAATGAAATCGGCGATTACATCTCCCCGAAATGCGACGACGAATACAAGCCGTTTATCAAAGCTGCCGACCGTTTGAGTGCGGTTATCAAATGTATTGAGGAAAGAAAAACGGGAAACCGCGAATTTCTTGCCGCCGAGGAAGCGCAAATGAAGGCGATACAGGAAATGAATATTCCCGCTGTAAATGTTTTTGTTGATGAATTTTTACCCGCATATTCATTATCCCTCGATGAACTGAACTGAATAGAATAAAAAAACGCCCCTGTTGAATTAGCTCAACAAGGGCGTAATTTTTTATGCTTTTTTCACAATAGGTTTTGCCAAAAATTTGATAATCAGTGCGCCGATTCCATTCGCCACCGATACGACGGCAATAAAGATAAACGAGTCAAAAAGCTGGTCAGCCGAAGTGATTCCAAAGGTGAAATAGGACATATCGGCGATACTATGCTCAAAGCCGCAGAGAATGAAGGTCGGCACGCATAAAAGGATTCCCAGACACTTGCCAAAGGTGCCGTCAAAATTCCTGTAATTATCGACGGCAAGGTACATCAGCATTCCGCAGAATATTCCCAAAATAAACGCCTGTGGAAGTGAAAGCGCCAATTTCATTTCGACCATTTGGGCAGCAACATCAACCATTTGCGGCTTTGCAACTCGGACCAAGGCGGAGGTTGCCACAATGCCGACGAGATTGCCAAACCAAATGGTGAAGCATTCAGGGTCGTTTTTATTATCAATTATGTACCCGATTTTGCCTGTAAAAAGGTTGAGACCAAAGGCACAAATGCAGAAAAGTCCGACCGAAAACATTACAGCGCCGACAACCTTGTTGTCACAGGAAATATATACTGTTGCGCCGATACCGATGGCAACTCCTGCTCCAACCGCTCTCTTAAAAATATCTAACCACTTCATTTTATTATAATTCCTCGCAATTTTTTATCTTTATATAATCAAATCTTTGAATATTTTAACGTTCCGAGCTTGAACTCGCCGTCCTTTATGGTTACGGGTGCAGAGATGGTGCAAATAAACTTAATCTTGTCGCTATCCTTGAATGCCGCGGCGACCTTTAACTTCACTGAAATGCCATTCTTTGACGATAAGGTGTAATCAACATTTTCCTTATAACCGGCGATTCCGTTGTACTCACCGTTTTCGCGAATCAAACGGGTAGCGTCGTAGGTAAAGTATTTTTTCGCCTTTTTGCCCTCCTTTACCTCGTCTGCCTTTTGCTCGAATATAATTCGCTTGCCGAGGTCGGAGGTATGGTCAATGAGCCACGACATTGATACGGTAGAGCTCTCGTCCGACTTTGACGATGAAGAGGACGATTCCTCCTCTTCCACCTCGTCGGTCTCAAAGCGAAGGTCGAATTTACTGAAAAGTTCATTTTCAATCAGGTCGGAAGAAAAGCACTTATCAACCGGCTTTTCTGACTCGAACGCAATTATATGCAATTCCTCAATCGAGACATTTGTATTGTAATCGACGTAAAGAGATATGGCGATTTCCTTCTGCTTGTCGCCGTCAACGTCAATCATAGCTATTTCCGGCAGCTTCGCCTGAGTGGTAAACCACGCCCAGTTGTAGTAGTATAAATCGTCATTTTTTCTGAAAATAACGCCGGTGCCGTCGTCATTTGCGGAAAGTCCGTAGAGACTGACCTTTTCATCCGGCAGCTCGGCAATAAGATTAAAGTAGTCCCAATTAGAAAGGTCTTCGCTCAACATTTCGGTCGGCAATTCATCAATTGTAACAGATGAAATGTCAAACGCCTCTACCTCTTCTTCACTGCTGCCGATTTCAGGCGTCACCGATTCATCTTTACAGCCGCAAAATAAAGACAAAATCAAGGCCAAGCAAAAACTTAAAATTAAAACTTTTTTCAATTCTCTCACACCCTATATAGTATATTCTAATTATATAGTCTGTTTTTTAAAAAATCCACTCTTTTTAGTGACAAATTATAACAAAATTGAAATTATTACAGTTTTTATGAATAAATAACGAAAAAGCACAGGCATAAAGCCTGTGCTTTCTCATTAGTTTGCTTAGTTGTAGAGTTTAGACAAATCAGGTGCACCAGTCCGGTTCGCCCATGTTATCCAAAGATGTATCGGTGCTTGCGGTCATGATTTCTTCAACTTCGAACTCTACCATTTCCATTTTCGGCATTTCAAACATTTGTTTCACCTCCAAAAATGTTTTTATACAAAGCATTATAAATGCTTTTGTAAACAATGTCAAGTGTTATTTTGCGAAGTAAGCGCTTGCTGCATCGCCGAAGCACATGAGCGCCTGGGTAAGCTTAGCGAGGTTATCGGTTCCGCTTGCCTTGCTGTATGCGTATGATTCGATTGAATATGTTGCCGTGTTCGACATCTGCTCGCCCTCAGCATTGTAGAGTGCGAAGGTTACAGGTACGCTCATCTCTTTCGAGAAGAGGTTGTTGAACGAGAAGAGGTAGTAGTTACCACTAGCGAACATTTCGCTGAGGTCGATACGCTGTGTCTGTGACTTGCCGTCAGCGTCA
>JAFQBX010000006.1 GCA_017399535.1 Clostridia bacterium
CGGCGGTGGGACCATTTTTCTCCCACTCGGCAGTGACCGTTATGGTGCCGTCGATAAGGTCGGCTCCCGAAAACGCCTCGCCGTCAGCATTAAACCAGCCGAGGAAGGTATAGCCGTCGCGTGTCGGTGTCGGAATATACATAAGGTTCGCTTCGATATCATACTCGTACGACTCGGTGGAACATTCGCCGCCGTTTGCGTCAAAAATGACGGTGCAATAAATCGGCTCGGGCTCAGGTTCCGGCTCGGGTTCGGGCTCGGGTTCGGGTTCCGGCTCGGGTTCCGGTTCCGGCTCGGGCTCTTCCTCACTTGGAAGCTCGGTAACCACCTTGAAATCGTAGTCGATAACATTATATGTACCGTAATCATTTGTCGCTGTGATGCGATAGTAATATTCACCTACGCCGAGCGAGCGGAAGGCAATCGCATCGTCAACCGTCTTGATATTAAAGGTTTCGGCGTTCACCGTCACCGTCTTGCCATACACGCGTTTTCCGTTGAGGTCAAAAATTCCGCCGTTTACGGTCGTCATCTTTCCCCCGAGGGATGTAATTGTACCCGTCAGCTTGCAAGCCGTATAAGCAAGCTTAATCTTGTCAGGATAATTTGTGTCCTCGGAAAGCGCAAAGGGTACAAGCTCCTCACCGATTTCGCCGTCGGTGGAAATAATCCAGTTGCCGTCCTCGGTCTTGTACCATTTCTCGCCGTAGTAATTGGTGGTCGAGGCGACGATAACAACCTTTTCACCTGCGACAAGCTCGTCGGCGGCTGTGTCGGTGTCGGGGTATTTTACATAAGGTACCGTGCGGCTTGTCGCACCATTTTCGCCAATGACAAAGGAAGCGTAAACGTCAAGCTTTTCTTGCCACACAAGCTCGTCGGCTGTGGGCGTGGTCGATTTCCACTGTGCAGTGACGGTCATTGTCGCGGTGGCATAGCTTTCGCTCGTAAAGGGGTTGCCGTTAGCGTCCAGCCAACCCATAAAAATATAATCCTCGCGTGTAGGTGTGGGCAGCTCACCTACCACGGTGCCTGCCGTATATGTAGCGCTTGCGGTGTCGCATTCGCCGCCGTTAGCGTCAAAGGTAATTGCAACCTCATCGGTGCCAAGCACCGTAAAGGGATGATTGATAAGCTCGACTTCGCAAAGGGCATTTTTCGCCGTTACCTTGTAAATATAATTGCCCGAAAGGAGCTTTCCGAATGAAATGTAGTTGTCGACCAGCGACAGACTTGCCGTTACTGTATCGGGCGAAACCGTCTTGCTCGTGGCGACAGTTTCGCCATCGTCATAATAAATTCCTGCCGTAAGCTCGGTAATAGCGGAGGATGCCGATTTTACCGTTCCTTTAAGCGAAAACGACGAGCCCTTTTTCAAATTTTCGGGCAGCGTTTGACCCGAAATGGATAAGCTTTCGAGGTCCTCGACCTTTTCGACGTCGGCGGCACTCACCCAGTAGCCCGAGTCGGTCTTGTAATAAACCTCTCCGTCATTATTCACGTGAGCGCCAACCATTATCAGTATGGTTTCGGCCGCGGAGGTGAAAACGGCGGTATCCTCGCCGTCAACTTCGGTATAAGGCGCTTTTCGGAGGGAGGTTGACTCGGCAGTTACGCAATATTTCGCATAAAGGTACTCGGAAATGGGATAAAATCCGCTTGTATTCATCTGAATCGAGTAGGCGGTAAAGGTATGCCCTTTATGGTCGGATGAGCCGAGGTCGAAATAAAGAGTATCGTTATTATGGGCTCTGTTATGCGAATAATATGTCAGGTAACCACTCGAATTGTATCCGCCGCAGATAACGATATGCGGATACTTTGCGCATTTGTGGCAGTACCAGATTATCGGGTCACCCGCCGAAACAATGTCGCGGTTTACCGAGTATAAGAATTTACCGTTTGTGACCGTCAGCGTTTGAAGTGTACCCCAGCCGCCGTTTACAATCTGGTCCTTTAATCCGCGGCAATTTATTGATGTAAGCGAAGTAAGACCGCCCGCCTTTAAGCAGTCGCGGACAAATTCGGCACATTCACCCTTTCCGTCGTTCCAGTGCGCCTTTGCGTATGCGAGGGCGGCCGTCGGGTCGTAACCCTCGGCGGAGGCGGTGACCACCCCAACCGAAAACATGGAAAGTATCATTATCAGCGTTAAAGTGAGTGACAATACGCGTTTTAAATAGCTTTTAATCGACAACATTTATCCCTTTTTCCTCTCTTAATCTAATCAAATGGTTACAAAATTACTAATAAATATTACATTTTGTAATTATACACCATTTTTACTAAAAGGTCAAATGTTTGTTTAAAATAGTTAAATATTTCTTGCGTTTTTCTCCATTTCGCCGATAGTTGCCGCTGAAACCTGCCAATCAATCCTCAAAAAAGGCGCAAAAGCACCCCTTGTCACAACCGTTGACAAGAGGTGTTTCGGTTTATTTAATGGCGTTGATGTTGAGCACCGAGGTGCTGTAAAGGAAAAGAACGTCCTTGTTCGCAAAATCGACGAAATTCGCAACCACCTGCGGCGAAATATAACGAATGTCAACCAGCGTCACGCTCTTATACCCTTCGGCGAAATAGGGCGCAATACTGCTGCCGAAGGAATCCCTGAAAATAATCAGCTCCTTGTCGGTGGCAGCCGCCTCGTTTTCTATTCGCAGAAGCGACTTTGACCCGGATAAAAAGAATTCGTACGGGTCGGATGAGGTCAGCTTATCCTCGTTATAAACCGATATATACTTTTCATCGGTGTAATCATAGACGAGGCAGTTTAAAAGGTCATCATTTTTCATATAATACAGCTTTTCCGCGTCGATGGGTAGAGCCGCCTGACCGTAATAAACACCGCGAAAATTGTCGATTGCCTCCACCCTTTCGTAATCAGCCGAAAGGGTAACGCCCATTTTATCCGCGAGATACTCGGCAACGTCGAGGATTTTTTCCTGGCGCCAATGGGTATCGGTAGTGTAATAGTCGTCAATCTCCAAAAGCGGCATTATATCAATGTATTCGCCGTAATCGGTGCCTTTTTTAAACTCGGTCAAAAGTCGGTCGTAATCCATCGAGGGATAGCCGTTGCTTTCGGCTAAAAAGTAGCTTTTGTCGGGAATAATCGAAAAGTACACCTTCGAGCCGCTATCCTTTAAATAGTCGTCATAAATCGAGCGAAACCGCTTTGTCGCGTACGAAAGTGAGCCATCGTTAAGCGGATATTCCAGCTTGGAAAGATGCCCGTCCTGCAAATAAATTCCGTTATTGTCCCGCTGACCGAAAAGGTACTTTGCGGCAATCGCCTTTACCGAGCGGAAGCCGTCACGGAGCGGAAAATGGTCGAGTGTGTACTTGTCAAACTCGGTCATAAACCGACCGCCGAAAACCGTCTCCTGCGTAACCTCGGGGAATTCGGCGAGCAGTCGTCTTTCACTTTCGGAAATTTCCTTGTCGGGCAGAAGCAGACCTGCCGCCAAAAAGCCGAATACAAAGAGGGATGCGGCAATAACGACCATGAAATTCTTAATTTTTGATAACATTTCGCATCCTCCCCCTTTTAAAATCTGAAATATAAGAACGGGTTAAACGAGCCATCGATAAGGTATGCCGTACAAAGCAGCAGCATCACCATCAGCACAATCGGCTCCAAAATATCGATAACCGCGGCTCCGCCCTTTGTCCCCTTTGCGCGAGTGACAAGCGACTTTATCAGCGGAGTTGAGCCGACCGCCGCCATAATGATTATCACGGCGTAGCTTTTGAGAAAATACAGCGTGTTAGCGGTCACAAGGGGCAATCCTTTCAGCCCAAACATCGAGCCGACCGCCGACACCGCCGATGAAAGCGACTCGGAGTCGAATAGGACAAAGCTGATGAGAATAATCGGCATTACGTAAATGACGCTGAACGCCTTCATCTTTTTCAGCAGAGAAAGCAATCCAAACTTTTCTATCATCAGCAATATCGCAAAAAGAAGTCCCCACGCGACAAAGGTCCATGCCGCACCGTGCCAAAGCCCTGTCGCCATCCAGACGACAAGAATATTGAAAATTCTTTGTACGGCGGACACTCTGTTTCCACCGAGCGGAATATAAAGGTAGTCGCGGAACCAGCTTCCGAGGGACATGTGCCATCTGCGCCAGAATTCCGTAACGCTCCGCGAGATAAAGGGATAGTTGAAATTCTCGCAAAAATGGAAGCCGAAAATCTTTCCTAGTCCGATCGCCATATCGCTGTAACCCGAAAAGTCAAAGTAAATATGCAGCGCATACGAAACGGCATACACCCAAAAAAACAGCACCGACGTGTCACTACTTGCCTTAAATTCGGCTACAAGCTCGCCCAAAACGTTGGCAACCAGTATCTTTTTACCGAGACCGAGGATAAACCGTCTGATACCCTCCGCCGCAAGCTGAATCGAATGGGTGCGGTTTTCGAGCTCTTTCGCGATGTCGATATAGCGCACAATCGGTCCTGCGATAAGCTGAGGAAACATGGCGATATACGCCGCAAGGTTGATAAAATTGCGCTGTGCCGCAACCTCACCGCGATAGACGTCCACCGTATAGCTGAGTATCTGAAAGGTGTAGAAGCTAATACCAATCGGCAGCGCAATTTTCAGCAGCGGCAGAGAAAGTCCCGTCACCGCATTAAAATTGTCGATAAAAAAGTCGGCATACTTGCAATAGCCGAGCAGTCCCAAGCTCACCACAACCGACAGGGTCAAAAACAGTCTTGCGAGCCGCTTATTATCCCGATATTTTTCAATCAGCCGACCGAGAAAATACCCCTGCGTAATCGAAAAAAGCATAAAAACGAGATATTTCGGCTCTCCCCAGCCGTAAAAAAACAAGCTCGAAAGAAGCAAGACGGTATTTTTCAGCGCCTTTGGCACCGCAAAATACAGCGCAATTACCAAGGGCAAAAAATAGAACAGAAACGGAATACTTGAAAAAAGCATTTTTTATTTTAACTCCAATGTTTTTTACTTATTCTTGTTAAAAAAGGGCCCATCTATTCGATGAGCCCTCCTAAAAATTGTTTTTTTAAATTATCTTTCGAGTGCCTTGTCGCAAACGGTGGTAAACTCGGGATATGCTGCCTTTAATGCGGCGGCAAAGTTGTCGAGATTGTCCTTTAATCCGTATACAGAAACTACGTAATCGTCAACCGTATAGATTGCGAACTTATCGGGCATGCCGCAAATCCACTGTGTTTCTTCGAGCCCCTTCTGCAAAGCGGCGGTCAACTCGCCCATTTTTGCTGTATCTTTTACGTGGAAAGCGCCGGCGGTAAAGTTATTCTGCATCATAGCGTGCATGAGTGAAGCGGCGTTATCGATATCTGCAACGTAGTCGGACGGGAAGCTGAAAACAGACTGAAGCGCTTCGGCATCGTCAACGACGAATGATGTTGCGCCGTCAGCGGTCGGGAACTTGCCTTCTTCGGCGAATTTATCCCAAACGGCAGAAAGAAGTGCTGTCGAATCAGCAATATCGTACTTTTTGGTTACTGTGGACTCAGCGCCACCTTCACCGCCGCCACAAGCGACCAAAGAAAGCGCCAAAACTAAAATTAAAGCGAGTGATAAAATTCTTTTCATTACTAAAAATCCTCCGTTAAAAATGGTAAAAATTATAATAATTTTTATGCTACCTGTATTATAACATTCCCCCGACTAAAAAGCAACCACATTTCCCCGTTTGGAAAGATTTATCGAAAAAGAGGAAACGATATATAAGCGGATAAAAAAATAACCGTCATTCCGTTATTTCGAAATGACGGTTTTTCAGCAAAAGTTCTTAACGCAAATTAGCCCTGTGTGTCTGTACCCTCTGCGGTGTTTTCGGCTGTTTGAGCAGTTTGGTCGGGTTCATCTCCCTGCTTAATGCGCTTAATCGCTTTTGATACATAGCCAAATGCACCTACCGCACAAAGCGCCAATCCAATGCACAAGTCTTTTATGTAAGCGCCGGCAATTTCAGAATCTTCAAGGAACATGTAAGCATTCTTAAAAGCTTCGCCAAAGGTGATGGTAAAATCCGCCTCACCGCTTTCATACAGCTCCTTAAATGAATTATATATGTCTAACGAAAGGCATACATAACAAGCGGCAACCATTACAATAACAGAAACAATAATAGAAATAACAATGCCCTTCAAACTCTCTTTTTTAGCAAAGATTTTGTATCCTTTGATGGCACAAACGACGCCAACAAGGCCGCTGATACCCGCCAAATAACCAAATTGATAAAGAACAACCCACAAAGCGCCTCCGACAAGCGAAAACAGCAACGCACCAACGATACCGGCAAAAACGTTCTCTTTTTTCTGAATCAAATTATTATTTTCCATATTAAACGCCCTCCTGTTAAACGCTTGAACTATTATAACAATATTGACAAAAAATGTCAACACAGAGCACCGCGTCAAAGCCGACACCGAAATTATTCATTATTCCTCATCATAAGCGACTTCATTATTCATTACGAAAATCCGTTTTAATGAATGATGAATATTGAATAATAAAAAATGAAAATCCCATCGACAAAAGTCGACAGGATTTTCATTTTGCGAAAGACGAGCAAAAGTAGTATAGCACAAGGTAAGAAATACTAAAAGTAGTATAACAATTATAATCCGCCATAAATAAAGTGCCACCAATATGGATATATAACTTCGGATGCACTTCCCGATGTAGACCAAATTGTTTTCCAAGATATTTCTTGCCATACACCATTGTTGTTTTCGAATGTTAATACATTGGCGTCTGTCATACCTCTGCTGACATAGTAGACCTCGGCTGTATTTTCGTCGCAGCTTAATACTTTGAAATATTCCATTTCTCCAAGCATTGTATTTTGTGTATACGCTTGTTTAAAATCATCATAATATTTTTGCGTAAGTATCTCACATTTGATTAGAGCCGATGCCCAAAGTGCGACTGGAATTAAAATACCAACAATAACAATTATAAGTATAACTTTCTTTTCATTTTGCATTCTCCTTTGCGGTGTTGATAGATGAGATGAGCATAACACGAATACTTGTACAAGCGGAGTCAAGAACTTTATATTCTTCTTCGGATATGTAATTAGTTTTGAACAGCAGTTCCAACCAATATCCGGTTTCATTTGCTTCTTTGAGAGCAATTTGCAATTTTGCAATGAAATCTGCTTTGCCGTGAGCATATTGTGCTTCACGGATATTTGCACCGATAGATGTGCCGCTTCTGCCGATTTGATTGGAAATAATGGATTCTCGTTTTTCTTTCAGGTATTTGACAAGGTTAATAATGGACACTGCAAAATCCATTGATTGCGTTCTCAATTTGCTTTCCGAAATAATAACACCTCTGTTTCGTATAAGTTATACCATAAAACTTGTTAGATTTCAATAATTAGAGA
This sequence comes from Clostridia bacterium, assembly GCA_017399535.1. Classification (GTDB taxonomy): domain Bacteria; phylum Bacillota; class Clostridia; order Oscillospirales; family Acutalibacteraceae; genus UMGS1976. The sequence goes on from JAFQBX010000006.1 coordinate 7,401, forward strand.
AGTTGCGGCAAGCCGCAGTGAAGTTATGCCTTACGGAATAGTGAAGTATTGCGCCATTGGCGCAAAGTGAAGTTAAGTGTTCCGTATATCGTGCCGAAGGCACACTTCACGCACGAAGTGCGCTTCACGTCCGAAGGATACTTCACGTTCCGAGTAAGCGGAACACTTAGTTCAAAAAAAGAACCTTTGTCTTGGTAGACAAAGGTTCTTTTTTTGTTGGTGGACACTGAGGGGCTCGAACCCCCGACCTTCCGCACGTCAAGCGGATGCTCTACCAGCTGAGCTAAGTGTCCTTATCCGAGCAAGAGGTATTATACCCCATGCCCGAAGAAAAATCAAGTCCTTTTTACCCGACGGTCAAAGAGATTCCCTGCCGCCGAGCTTTTATGGGCGAAAAATTACCTATTTTCTATCTCGCAAAGGCGTAAAACGTCGGTCATAATGTCATCAAATTGGTCGGGTGTGACCGACTGTGCGCCGTCACAAAGCGCCTTTTCGGGATGGTTATGCACCTCGATCATCAGTCCGTCTGCGCCCGAAACGACCGCCGCCTTTGACATCGGGTGAACGAATCGCGACGCACCCGTTGCGTGTGACGGGTCAACAATTACGGGCAAATGCGTTTTTTCCTTCAATACGGGCACGCAGGAAAGGTCGAGGGTGTTTCGAGTCGCCGTTTCGAAGGTGCGGATTCCTCTTTCGCAGAGAATTATGTTCTCGTTTCCGCCGGCGGCAATATACTCAGCCGACATCAGCCATTCCTGAACGGTGTTTGCGAGTCCGCGCTTTAATAAAATCGGCTTGTCGCACTTGCCAAGCTCGGACAGCATATCGAAATTCTGCATATTTCGAGCGCCGACCTGAATAACGTCAACGTCGTTAAAGAGGTCGATATTCGACAGCGAGGTCAGCTCGGTGACAATGGGCAGTCCCGTCACCTTTTTCGCTTCGAGCAAAAGCTCGATTCCGTCGGATTTAAGTCCTCTGAAAGCGTAGGGCGAGGTTCTTGGCTTAAAAGCACCGCCGCGAAGCATGGTAGCTCCCGCCTTCTTTACCCTTTCGGCGACCTCGATAATCTGCTCCTCCGATTCGACCGAGCAGGGTCCCGCGATAAC
>JAFQBX010000007.1 GCA_017399535.1 Clostridia bacterium
CCACCAAATAGGTCTATAACAATATCAATGTCATTAAAGCGTGTGATAACACTGCGTAAATCGTTCAAAAAACGCCGTTTCTGACCTTGAAACGGCAAAGGTGCAGACTTATATACCTTTTCACACATTCAGCTCAAATTTTACATTTTCCTCACCTGCAAGCAACCTGCGTGTGTTAGCCTCGTTGCTCTCGTATATGTGGAGATTACCAAAATTCACTGTTATAGACTTCAACGGCACATCTATCTGGCGACTTATCAAATAGAGGTGGTAAATATCTGCCGGCAAACCGAGATTTGCGTCAGAACTGCGCTGATATGCCGATACAACCAATTCGCCCTCATCAATCTGGAACTGTATAAGGCTCAAACAAGGCATTTGGTTGCTCTCGACACCTGTTTCACCCAAAAACAGCACATAATTCTTACTATTCCGTTTCTCTCTGTTGATTTTTGCAATCAGCGGGGGCAGTTTCTCAAAATATGTAGGGTACGAGTTTACGAGGATTGAGCCGCAGTAGTCCCACCAATTTATACCGGCTTCCCTGTACTTCTCAATATTGCGCTCACCCTCCATAAAGAGGCTCAATTCATTTCGCAACTTCTTTCTGGCTATTCCGTGACTCTCGAATATATCCAAGAGGTCGGCAGGTGTCAGGGTAATGTGTTCGTTCAGGAGGTATCTTATACCGCCTTTCTTGTTTTGCTGTGTTTTGTCCGAATTAAGAACCTTTTCAAGCATTTGGTAATACTTATTCATTCATAAAACTTCAATTTAATAGGTTTATAGATAGGGATTAACCCAATTTTTTGTAATTTTGCAGTGCCAATCACATACAATTGCTTCAAGCAAGCACAAAAAAAGCGTCATCACGCGGTCAAAAAGGCTTATAACAGCCCCCGACTGTGCGTGATGGCGCATCTTTGTGTTAGTATGTGATTGGCGTCCTACTAACAGGTCGGGGGCTTCTTTTATACCCTCCGACCATTATTTTTGTCTTAATTTACACGTTTTTACCTCATAGTTTTCTCCTTTCCAATTATTATTATTATCTTTGCATCAGTTTCAGAAGTATCTAACAACTTGTCTCGTCTTTGTAGTTCTCCGTTAAGTAACACTCGTTTGTAAGCTTCGGCGACGTGCAAGACCCTGTATTGGGGTTTTCCCGCAAGATTTTCAGGCTAACCCTGTTTTTGGACTCTGTCCTCGTAGGGGTTGTGAAAAGTTTGAGTCCCCTTGCTCCTGAATATTCTCCGTGTGGCCAAGAGTGCCTCCGATTATATGGATATTCAAAACGAAGTACAATTTTTATTGACTTCCCGAATGGCATACATTGTGTTACGACCGCGGGGACTTTAAGAGACGGAATTACCGCCTCTTTTTTTATTCCAGCGAAAAAGAACGGTACCAAGTATAATTGTTGCTAAGTTCACCTGTCTGCTGATTCTTGCTCCTTTTGCGCGATATGCGATATTTCATTTTCACCATTTCACCACCGGCATCTTTTGCAACATTATTATTTTGGCGGGCAACCTGCACCGCAATAGAGGCATACCCCCTATGCTGCATATTTCTGCCGTTAGCACTGGTAACAAAATTGCGCAACCCCTGAACACGGTACCCGAATATTTTAGTTATTGTTGCATCGTGGTTTTGTCTTTCCAAATAATCCTCTTTTATCAAGGACTTGCACAATGTTGGCAGCTCCTTGTCTATTAAATTGCCGTCAACCGCACTGTCGGCTACCGACACACACTTTGGAACGTACCACTGACCGGCAACACCCTGCGACAAAACAATGCCCTTAAAATGCACATACTGCGTTTTAGGGGACCTGCCAATACGCTTACCCTGATTTTTAGAATAGGCATTTTTGCCTCCTGTACTACGGAACTTGCTGCGTTTCTTCTTTCTCAACAGGATAATACTTGCATCAAAGGGCAGATAATGGTGTCGCAGGTAAACAGTGCCTTTCACTATCTTAACCTCAATATGCAGATTTTCGGTAATTCGCCCCCACTTGCCCCAAGCTCCGGAACTGAATGTGCGCACGAACTTCTGATTGTCTTGCAGAGTGAGTTCCTGGTGTACCACATCGCCCATCAGCCGCACCATTACACTGTAATTGGTTTGTCCGGCAAACAAAGCGATACTGTTCTTGCACGAGATAAGGCAAGGTGTCTTAACACTGTCAAGTTTCGCCTGTGTCATACCCGATATTTCCAAAGAGGAAAGTTTCTCTGCCATAATATCACTGATATACTTCAATACAGTTTCAGGCATTTGCTTCACCTGTGCTGCCAGCGTTGTATTTGTGGCGAAATTGTCAAAGGTGTTTATCTCGTAGCACTCTGCCGTCTTTGTTGTTGAGTATGTGGCCGTCCTTACCGTTCTGGCCTCAATATACACCTCATCGTCTGCCTCAATATCCTGCTTTTCGGTTACGACACTAATATATTTTGTCGATGTTCCCCTAACTGGCTTTGCCGACAAAACAAGCACTTCGCCATCAATGACGCAAGCACCGACTGAATTGCCGTCAGGCTCTCTAAGAATAAAGCGGTTGCCACCTATCAAAGAGAGTTGCTGCAACAGTAGTATTTGCGACTGTATAAAGTCAAGGGTTTGGGTTGACAATGGGTATTTGCCCGATCCTCCCTTCTCTGTTTGCGTTGAAATATACGATGCTGTTTTCATTGTTTCTATGTTTATGCACTTTGAGCCACATAAATAGCCCTTTTTGAAATTAACTTATACTGGTTTACCAAAGCCTTAACCTCTTCGAGGGCGGTGTCGTAAATATCTGCCGGGACACTTACAATAAACTCATTCTGTTCTGTATTCAGCATAAGTTCATTATATACTATCGGCACATTTTCCGTCCCACTGATATTGTCCTCGCTTATCGTTATCGGCACCCTCTCGCCTGTCTCCGTCACAGCAAAAAGCCATTCGCCCTCCCTCTCAACAGAAATAATGTCGAACACTCCCATATTGCTTTTGAAATGGTCATTGAGGCAAGCACGCAGGTAACACACTTGCCCGTTATGTGTCAGACGGTAGTTATGTTCTCCGCGTGCAGTGCGGAACTTGTTATATAGCTGCTCCAACGGCCAGACTGCTGCACGCAAGAAGCCGAACAATACCGGGCGACGCAGGAACGTGGGCAACAGCAGAACGACAAGGCGGTTGTAATCTATCTTGAATTTCATTCGACTGCGCTGTATTGCTTATATTCCACATCCAAGCTTTTAATTTCGTAATAACCACTGTACGGTCTGTCAAAGCCGACAACATCATTCCAGGTTTCAGCATTACAAGCTTTAACCTTGACATCCGAAATATCCACCACTTCAACACCGGGAATGGTTTGCAGAGCTGCCAACAGGTCTGTATTGCGATATATACCGTTAAACGGCAAATTGGTAATCACAGACTTTACTGCGTCATCCACAGGCTTACCATTTGAGACAAGGGAAGTGCCGTCAGCAGCAAACAGTGTCGGGTCGTAATACACAACAAGGGAAATGCGCATAAGGTCTGCCTGTTCATTGCGTATCTGCACCGAAACACCGGCATCTTTAATGGTATTTATGTAGGAATTTAACGCTGATAGTTGGCTTTCATTCAGCAAGCTGGGTTTACCCTCTTTTTCGCCGGCGACCTTGATATATACAACCGTGTTGCTTTCGGAGGCAACAGCGTATTTTACGACTTTGGCCGCCTCTATGTCCGTATCAGACATATTGCTGGTGTCGTAATAGTCAGTGTCGGCAACAAGTTTGCGGCCATACATAAACGCTTTGGTCTTGTTGACATACCAGCGCAGGGTGTGTGGCTCCAACTGCTCAATGCGTTCCTTGACTTCTGCGGTATGCAGGTCAAATAACTTTTCGAGGGTCCACAATGCAGCAGCAAAAACATAAAACAATATGCTTTCAATGCTTACGCGGCTGAACTGTTGGTCAAAGGTCTTTTTGCCGTCCAGCCCGTAAGCGGATATGACAGCACGTTGCTTTATAAAGTTGGCTGTCATATCTGCTTTGATTTCTTTAATCGTGCGAGCCATTTGCTATGCTTTTAGAGGGTACGGGATAACAGTTCGTCAACGGCAGCCTTAATGTTTGCGCGGATAGCCTTGAAACGCGCCAAGTCATTAGCGTGCTCTGTGGTGTCTCCGTCGTTGGCCAGAATTGCGATCTGAGCATCGATGTCATACTCAGTACCGATAAGGCCAGCTATGAATTTCGCCCGGCGGTTGCTGTCCGTAACATCGCTTGCCTTGATTTTGGTTGAGCCGTCAACCTCACTGCCGTAATAGTTAAACCCTGCCGCCGTCTCGCCTGTTTCCTCGTTTACCACTACTTCGGCGGGCTCCTCGTTCAGATAAAGCAGATAATGCTCGTTATCGTACTTAACAAAATTCTTTCTTTCGGTGTAACTTGCTTTATTCATTACTTTAATTTATTGGTCGGGATCGACGATGCTGTAGAAACACCTCTTGCCGTCTTTCCCGATGGGTTGCTTAATAATTTTAGCAGCCACAGGCTCGGAGAGTTCCACACCGTCGAGCTGACGCATCAGGGCCTTTGACCCTGTGAAAGTAATATGCTTGACCCAAGCCATTACAGGCTCTCCGTCATCGTCTATTACACCGCCTTGCCCGTCTTGCATCTGTTCGTATATCTCATATTGCAGTGTCAGCATATCGCCCTCATACTTCGATTGCGAGATTTCAAACGCCGTCAAATGGATTTCACGATCCAGAATGTCATCAATGTGGTACTTGCCACCTGTGAGCTTTCCTTGTTTTGGTTTAATGTCTGAAAATTTCTTCATACCTAAAATGTTTATTAAATGTTTACTGTTACAATGCACCATAAAGCCTAAGCGTGATGCCACACGCAGGCGGATTTCTTCATTGGTAAGTCCTTTCTTACGCAGCTTTGCAACCTCTCTGCACAACGCTTTTTTATTGCGTTTGCGTGCAAGGCAGTGCGTGCGGTAAATAACATAACCGATAAAGTCAATGCCTCGAACATCAACCGGGAATATCTGGTAATTCCGTTTAATATCCAGCAGCCTTTCGTTGTTCAGGTAATCATTTATGAATACTAAAACACCGCTTAAATACTGTTTACTATCCGACAATACCACAATGTCATCGGCATAACGGTAATAATACCGAGCACCGATAAACTCCTTGATTAGATGGTCAAGTTCTGATAAGTACAGGTTTGCGAAAAATTGGGAAATGTAGTTGCCGATAGGTACGCCATCCGCACTGTCTATTATGTCATCGAGCAGCCAAAGGACATCAGGGTCTTTTATCTTTTTCCTGACAACCATTTTCAGCGTGTCGTGGTCGATAGAGGGATAGAACTTGCGTACATCAAGTTTAAGGCAGTAACGAGTTCCTGCCGGGTCTTCTCGCAAGTCCTTGCGTATCTTCTGCAATAATGAATGTATGCCACGCCCTTTTATACAGGCGTATGTGTCGGCTGTGAATGTGGGGGTCCATATAGGTTCAAGCACCTGCATTATTGCCCACTGCACGACACGGTCACGATATGGGAGCTTGTAAATCTCCCTGCGTTTCGGCTCATACTTGATAAATACGGAATATTGCGAGGTTGTATAAGTCCGAGTCTGGAGTTCTTCCTGCAACTGCCGCAGGTTGTCCGCCAAGTTTGCCTCGAACTTTATAACCTCATCGCGTTTCCTTTTGCCCTTACTTGCGTTATACGCTGCGAGCAAAAGGTTTTCCATAGAGCAAAGTTGCTCAAATATGAAACCTTTGCGTTTCATCGGGTCTTTGGGTCTTTGGGTCTTACGGGTCTGCTTTGCATAGTCAGGAGCTTTCGAGGCTTACGCCCTACTAACACCCTTTTTGTTAGCTGTAATCTTTTGCCAAGGGGCAAGGCTCATTTCCCTATATCGCCGTTGTTTTTATCTCGTACTGCAAAGTATAGGGGCGACGAGTAATTCGCATGCGCATTCGTAGCCGTGTTGTTCGCATTCGTGTAAGAAGCACCTGCATTCGTGCCATTGTTCGAGTTACCACCAGCACCGCGGACACGAAGACTACCACACAAGGAAATGCCGCCTGTCTTTTCAAAAGACACCACAAAGGTACTACATTCTATTGAGAACACCGCAAAAAGCGGTATTTTTCAAAAAAATTCGCCCGCCTGGCGGCGGGATTGACTACCCGCCGCAGACATTCAACAAACATTTTCGGTATTCAGAATTTCAAAGAACGCTGTTTTTTTCGTGGGGCTATCGCCCCGTTCTCGTTTTCATTTCGGCTTACGCCTCAATGGTCGGGTCTTCCGCAAAAAAGCAGAGGGGCGACGAGTAGCTCGCAGTCGCATTCGTAGCCGTGTAATACGCATACGTGTAAGAAGCGCCCGCATACGTGCTGTTAAACGAGTGACCACCAGCACCCCGGACACGAAGACCTGACTGGTCTTTGGCATTGGTATAGAAGTAATCGGCAAAATAGGTTGACGCACTTCCGCCCACTTCGGTAGGCATACAGCACAAACCGTTGTACGACTTCTTCTTTATATAGCCCTCAGTCTGCGGGCACTCTGCCACCTTGACCATTCCGTCAACGGTAGTTGGATCGTAACCGGCATAAAGCGACGGAGCAACGAACACCTCAGACTTCACGCCTGCCTCCTGTGAGAGGATAAGGCCACGCACCCAACGGGTCAAATGTCCGAAGCCGGCATTTACCAATCCAAAGAACACAGGTACCTTGAACGCTTTAAGCGAAGTGCCGTCTGCTTTCAGCACCTCATAGTCCACAAGGGTAACACCGTCACCGGCTTCAAGTCCTACACTCGTAGGTACAAGAGGATAACAGCCGTTAAATCCGTTCCAGATATCATAATTCATTGTTGTAACGCCTGAACCAAAACCGCCCTGATAGAGCCCGTTTTCGTCAAGCTCTGCGTTAAATGCCGCCTGCGAGTTGCGGGTACCCATAATAATCTCAAAAAGGTACTCAACAACAGCACGGGCTACAAACCAATTGGACTCCCAACCCTCACCACGCTTGCGGGCGTATGCGCCGAAGTTAGTTGTACCGATTGCTGTTGCCGGCATTCCAAGCATTGTAAGTTGTGGAGTATCTGCGGGAATTTCCTTGTAGGTGTCTGCACTCATTGCCTTGCCGTTACCGCCACGATACTGCTCTGCGTCGCTGATAACAGAACAAAGCATCGTGTTTGTTCTATCCATTACGGCAGCGTCCATCCAACTGATACCACCCGCTGGAACATATACGGACTTTTTGCCCTCAATGGGTGCAAAGGTTACAGCCATTACTGTATTGTTGCCCTCTTTCCAGGTCGTGAAATAGTGGGCGTTCCAACACCACATACATTGTCCCATACTGCCGTCAAGAGCTGCGGGACTTCCGTCCTCAAAGCGGGTACTGTCCACAGGATCCAACTTGCGACGCTGACGGTCATCGGTTACAAGGTAACGACCAAGGCCCAACTTTTTAGGCAGGTCACGTAATGCCTGCAAACTGCCGTAATAACCGGCTGCTGTCGGGGTGCTGTTGTCCTCGTTCCAATAACGGCCGGCAATGGGATTGCTGGCAACCTCTACGGCTGCACCAAGCTCCATCTTGTGGGTTTCGCCCGTCTCGTCCATTACTTCAATCTGCATCTGACCGACTGCACCTTGTGCGTCGTCCAGCTCGTTGATACGCTTGCCGTTCTCAAAAGCGGCCAACATCTCAATCACTTTGTTTTCTTGTGCTTCTGTTAAAGCCATAGCAAAAATATTTTTAAGTTAAACGAATATTACCGTCAGCATCGAGGCGGAAAGCACTGCCTGCCATACGCAAAGCGGGGTTTTCAACCTTTATGCTTATTGTCTCATATAGTTCTGTGCCTGCGGTAGGGATTACGTGGACCCTGCTCACACCTGCACACTTTGCCACAATCGCACCCGACGGCTCAACATCGCAGGCTATGCCATCGGAAAGGTAGAGCACATTCTGGCGTACATAGTCCGGCTTTACCACTGCCGAAATATATTGAACTGTGCCGTTGCCAAGCGTTACCTTTGCGGGGTATGACACACGCAAGGCTGTCGGAACATTGGCAGCAGCGACTTCCGCAAGCGCAGTAACCTCTGCGAGTTTTGCCCGTTCCTGTTCCGCACTCTGAGCAGCAGCTTCCGCATCGGCTGTGGCTCTTTGGGCATTAGCAGTTGCGTTCTGGCAGTTCTTTGTAGCCGTGTTCGCTGCCGCCGTTGCGTTTTTACTCTCCTTTGTAGCTGTTTCCGCCTCTGTTGCTGCCTTGTTGGCTTTGTCTGCCGCTTCGGTTGCCGGGCGTTTAAGTTCTACTATCTGGGCCGGTGTGAAGTCCTCAAACCTGAACGGATCGCCTTTGAGTGCAGCCAACTGCTCAGGGGTAAAGTCTGCGTATGTGAAAGCATAACCGCGTGTGTAGGCTGCGATGGTGTTGCACTCGACAACTCCGTCGCTGTCGCTTTTCCACTGCCACAGTTGTATATTCAGGCATTCGGGATAAAACACATTCTGCCTGCCGTCCTCAAATAATGAATTGTCAAGTGTCAGGCGCAGTTCGTGTTTGAGTTCCCCCTCTCCGAGATTATGGTCCTTGAACATAACAAGCAAGGCATTGCCATCAGCTATGCAGTTGTTATACACACCACCGACACGCGAAGCTTCATACACTCGCCCCGTCTTTACCCAATAGCGCAGCACGAAGTCCACATCGGGCAGGGGAACGGTTTCACCCTGTGCATTGCGGAAACTCTCACGCAGCACAAAGTCCGATTTGTAGTTTATATGCCTTACTGCTTCCATTATGTCAGTCTTATATTGCCATTTCCGTCAAGTCTTATGCTGTCGCCAGCCATACGCATACGAGGTGGCACCACTGCAATAAGTAGCTGCTTGTATAGTGAGGTGTTGCCTGTGGCCACCACATTAACCCTGCTGACGCCAACAGCAAGAGGAGTAATCTTGCCGTCAGGGGTAATTTCAAGGGCTTTGTTGTCGCTGATAAACAGAACGCCGCCAAGTCCGAATTTAGGCAGGATATGTGCCTCAATCTGGGGCTGTGCTAAATTAGTAAGGGTTATTTCCGTCGGGGATTTTACGGCAAGCTGTATGGGCTTGTATAAGTTCTGCGAACTCAACACCCCGACAAGTTCCTCGACAAGGGCACGGGTTGCCTCTGCCTTTTGGGCTGCGACCTCTGCACTCTGTCGGGCTGCATCAACACCGGCGAGGCGGTTGTCTATGTCCGCAGTTATCTCGCCTACATTGGTATCAAGGAACAGGGCAAGGGCATCACGCACATTGCCGCACGTTTCTATCAAGTCGAAAAACAGACTGCCCACCTGTTCGGCGGTTACGCTTTTCGCCATAACGGCATCGCGTATGGTCTTTGCTCTCTCTTGTAGTCCTGCGGTATCTATTGCCGCAACTTTGTTTTCTGTCAATTCCATTATGCAAATACAATATCAAAGGGATTATCAAATATTCGGGTAAGTGACAGGTCACTGGTGGGCACGTATTCCTCACCGGCCTGCAATTTTTTGAGAATTTGCTGAGTCTTCTCTGTTTCAATGGTGTCACCCCATATCTCACTCCACTGCGGACGCGGTCTTTCGTCAATATGTAGGGTTGCATCGTTAGTTTCGTTCAGCAACACATTCATTTCCTTGCTCTCTATTTCCGTTGCCGGGAACAGCCCACGCAAGGCATAAGTCTTTTGAATGTTGGCATTAACCGTATCGCTGTGCTCCCACAACAGCACCGTACCGTCAGCAAGGCGGTCGGTTATGCTTATATTGTTGCGTTCTGCCAAAGCAAAAACGCCCTCTACACCGCCCAAGCTCTGAACAGCTATGTCAAGCAAACTTTGTCTGTCTTTTACTGTTACTTCCATTATTCTACTGTTACGGTGTTGTTGTCGGTTATACTTATCTTGCGGACCTCTACGCCACAGGCTTTTATCATTTTCTTTGCACGGGTCGCCCACATTACATCCTTTTCACCGCCAAGTTGCAGGCGAGTTTCCGCACCTATCAACGGCAGTTCCTTGAACTCGCCACGATTGGCAAGCAATATGCTTTCGACAACCTGCACATCGCTTTCAACGATTGAAGCCGTTTTGTCCTCTATAAGCAGGTCGCCTGTTTCACTGTCTGTTATAAGTCCTTTCATTGCTTCACTTTTTCGTTTTCCATATTCTTAAAGCTGATACTTGCAGAAGCCATTGCCCCATCAAACGCCGTAGCTCCGGCAGGACCATTCGCAGCAGTGGAAACCCCTACTGCCTTAATCCCTGAACTTGTAGCACTCTTTAAGGTCTCAACATAAGTTTTCAACTGGTTAAGGTTATCTTCAAGTTCTGCAATCTTCACCAAGCCACGCAAACTGCCACCATTGAACACCACACCGTCCTTTGTAAGTTCTGCACTGGTTTCCTGGTCCACATCGATACGCACCCGTTCCTCGTCGATTAGCACACGGCTGGTCTTGTCGCTGACTACTATCTCAATGCTTTCAATGTCATCGGTCATCAGCACAATGCCGGCACTGCCGTCGGCCACAAAACCAACCACAACATAACTGCCGACACGAGGATATACAACAACGCCGAACTTGCTCTCCTGATTGGCTTGCAAGTTCACGCCAAGCAAAGGAGCTCCCTCATCAAGCGGGGTGCAGTCCACAGTACGGGCTTCCTTATCCACTGCGTCAACAGTGCATATAAGGCTGACAGTCTGCCTGCCTCCCTGTGCCATTCGTCTTATTGCCTCTGCTATATTGTTCATTATTCTGCTATCCTGGCACCGAGTGTTATTTCCTGACGAAACCCACTTGTGCCGTATTTGATTACATTCTTTTTCACTTGATAGACGCCTTTTTTCTCGTCGTCTATCTTTATGCCTATGGCGGTAAGCTTATCGACAAGCTTTGCCCCGAATGTGGTAAAACTGCCTTTCAAACCGTCGCGTTTCAGACGTTTTATTTCCTGCTCCGCCCACGCTTTAAGTTCGTTTTCCGTCTTGTTGTAGGTGTGCAGCGTGCGGTGTTCCCCGTCTGCATCGCCCACCTCAACCTTGATTTTCTTGTTGTTCGGCATCAAGGAAATTGCCTTGACACGCAAACGGATATTTTCAGCCTGCTGCTGTTCGAGGCTCTGGTCGCTGATAATATTCACACCGGTAGCAAACACCTGTGTCGGGCTGTCCTCTTTTTCAAACAGGACACCGCAATACAACACCGGCTGTTCGTTCTCATAGCGAAAGAAACTGCGGATACCGTTCTCGTGGAGATGGCCCAGCAACGAGGCAACAGTGTCGGCAGTCACACGGTACTGCCCCAAACTCTGCTCACCCATTACATTGAGCTGGTAACTTATGCCCTGGTCTTTGAGCAAGGTTTCAATGGTTACGCTTTTATAGGCTTTCTTGACTGCCGGCAACTGTTTAAGCTTGAACATTTCATCCTCGCACATAAGCACAACAGGGGTTTTGAAACCTACATCGCGAACATAACCAGAGAACGCCAACTGAAAATCGTCATCATATCCAAGCCACACCTTGACAGCATCACCACGACGCACAGGTATTTCGGCAGCTCCGTCCCATTTTATGCGTTTGGGCAGGGTAATTTTACAGGTGTCGGTAAGCTGCTCTGTGTCGAGGGTTATTTCCACCTCTGTAACCTTGTCAAGCTTCCAACTTTTCGAGCCTGTTATCTCTATTTTTGCCGTTAGTCTATACATCGGTTAAATGCTGTTTAATGGGTTGTTAAACGCTGTTTAATAGTCGGTGCTGTAAATATTGTATTCCTCATCGCTGACAGCCGAAATGCTTACGCTTTGGTAGTTGCTGGCGGTGTCCTGCGATACGGAAAAGGACTTTACAACAATGCTGTTTATATCGAACACATCAAGAAATTCGCTGTGCACGCTTAAAGCCTCATTGTCATCAAGGAACGCACGCAGCTCACGCAAGCCGTCGGCAGGGTACTCGTCCACTATGGCACCATCGCGGACCGCAGCAACACCCACAACAATATTGAGGCTATAATCACCGTCGTTTATATACTCCTTGACCGTTCCGTTCATTCCTACCATTTGGGTAGTTACAATATTCTTTGAACGGCTGATCGCCACAATGGCGTCATTCATCACAAGGCGTTCACCTTTGGAGTTCTCAAAGGTCAGCTCGCAAAGTGCATAACGGCCCTCCCAAAAACTTTTGTCGGTTATGGGGCTTGTGAGGTCGCGAGGGCTGATGCCGTTTTCGCGTCCGTCCCACGATGGGCTTTGCCCTGTGCGTGAGGGTTTGAAACGATACAGGGCACCTTTTGCCTGTGTGGCCGCACCGGCGGCAATAAACATAAAACTTACTGGGGATAACATTACATAGCCAAGTTTACATCGTTCAACGCTGACAGCAGGGCTTCGCTTACCATATCCTTGACACGCGAAATGTCACCCTGCAAATTGGTGGTGTGTATCTCAAAGCGTTCAACAAGCTTCTCAACATTCACCGTTACATTCTTTATTTTCTCACCGGTTGCAGTTGGTTGAGTTCCTACACCGCCAAGGCTACCACCTGTCGGGTCCACAGTTGGAGGTGGAACAACTACCGTGTCGTCAAGTGCTTGCACCTCCTTAATTTTGGTTTCAGAACTTTCTGCAAGTGCTTTTTCCTTGTTTACTTCGGCATTATAAGCGTCGCTAAAAGCACGAGCTGCTTGCTTACCATAATTTGAAAAGGCATTGCCTACTTTTTTCAACTCATCGCCAACCTCATCCCACTGGAATGTTACACATTTCCAAATAGCGTTAGCTATGCCACCAAGCACGTCCTTTGCTACATCCCACAAGCCTTTGAATATTGCCACAAAGAATGCCCCAATACCTTTTATCACACCACGAAACTTTGCACTGGTGTCCCAGAAATATGCGAACAATGCAGCAATGGCCGAGATAACCGCTATAATCCAACCGATAACCGGGATACTTTTAATTGCAACACCAACGGCACGACACGCTGTTACAGCGGCTGTTTTGAATGTTGCAAAACTCGTTGAAGCTATGCCTGCGAATGTTGTCGACGCCGTTCCACCTGTAACAAGAGACAAGACGAATGCCCCCAAGCCTTTTAATGCCTGCAATATTCCAACCGTTGCAAAACGAACAACAGCCAAAGTTGCACGGGTTATATTGATAAGGAAACCATTAGAAGCAAACTGCCCTGTTATTAGTTCCCTGTTCATCATAAGCATCTGTATTCGGCTCGCATACAAAAAGCCCTTAATGCTTGACCACATTGACGCCCATTGCAAACCTTTTATCCAGGACATCATTTTACCCATAGCCATTAACAACGGGGTTATTTGAGCAAGTGGAGTGAGTATTCCCATTGCTGCACCGACCCAAATACCAAAGTCCCCTGTCATTTGGAAAAGGGATATTTTGAAGTCCTCTATCTTTTGGTTTATGCGAGCCTGGCGTTCCGCATAGCTATCCATTACAATAGCTGCCTGCTCCTCCGCCGATGCTGTTCCGGTGATTGCCGTTGTCAGTCGGCCCAGCTCATCACTGCCCTGCACCAATGCACGAGCTGCGTTCGCATTCTCCATACCGAAAAGTTTAGAGAACAGCGCAGCATCATTAAGCACCGGTTTAAGCATATCTAAACGGTCTTTAAGGCTCAGGCTGGTATCTGCAAGTTTAAGCACATCGATACCGGCAGCAGCAAGTTCCTCCTGTGTCTGTTTCGGTAAGAAACGACCTTGACCAAGTATTGCAAGAGTGTTACGCAATGCAACACCGCCCTCACTGCCCTTTTTACCCGCTTTATCCAAAACCTGAATAGCGGCATTGGTCTCCTCGAAGCTTACATTTGCAGCCTTTGCAGCCATACCGCACTGTTCCAAAGCAACCTTTATAGCTGGAAGTTCTGCACTTCCCTCCTGTCCGGCAGCAGCCATCACATTCATCATTTCAGCCATTTTCCTGCTGGCTTCCATTGGGTCATCAAGACTTACCCCGTATTGGTTCATAGCGGTTGTTAAAACTTCCGCAGCAGCGACTCCGTCATTACCCATAAGTTTGCTTGTTACCTGAATGCTGTTACCCATAGCCTGCAAGGCTTCGGGAAATTTTCCAAGTTCCGGAGATAATTGCGAAAGCAAAAGTTTGTAACCCTCTACGGCAACACCGGCATCGGTACCGAATGCTTTTGCACTCTCACGAGCATACCCCTCAATCTTTTTAAGGTCTTCGCCTACCACACCGGCAACAGCACTGAGGTCGTGCATCTGGCTGTCAAGGGTTATTCCACTTGCGTTAAATGTTTTTACTGCACTGTCAATCTGTTCAAAAGCATTACGCGCCAAATCAACAACTGCAAGTGTAGAAGACAGTTTACCAACCCAATTATTGGCAGACTCAACCTTAGCGGAAAAATCGCCTGTTGCCTCCGTCATACCGTTAATTGTGGCCGTATAATTGCCTCCTACATTAAAAATATAATCGAACAGTTGCATATTCTGAGATTTATTTGTTAATTTTGTAGCGCATAATAGTTTGCTATATGATAGATTTCTTTTTGCAAATAATAGTTTGGGGTGTATGTGCAGCGGTTGCGTTGGGCATAATCGGTCTTTTTGTTATGATGTTCCAAATTATTCTATCTGCTTTCACTGGCAAACAGCCAAAAGGGAACTCTTCAACAATGCCATGGTGGGTGTGGTGGTCTTCTTACCGCAATCATTGACCCTTTTCTGAACTGAACATTTTAGCCAACATTTCATTTAGGTTTTTCAACCTCCATTTTTCCAACCACAAGGCTTGCGCATAATTTGCTGCCCAATCCTCATAATCGCCAATGGTAGGGTCAATCCCTAAATTAGCCCGTATTAAGGCACAACCTTTTTCAAACCCGTCTTCGTTGTCACTGTCTGAAAGTTGGTGTGCCTCTACAAGTTTTTTAGGCTTGAACGGCAACTATTAAGCATTGTGCCCAACTGTTTTGTTGCCTCCAAGAAAAGGACTGCATCAGTACGCATTGCAGGACTACCGCCCAGCCAACAGTTATCAAACATAACTTCGGAACTTTTCAGTTCGTCAGTCTTTGCCATCTTTGTAACAGCAGACATTGTTTCAAGTCGGGGGCGGTGGAAATAGCCCACGTGTAAGTCGCCATCATCGACAACATCAATACGTACTACCTTGCCGTGCTTGCCTTTCCAAGCCTTGACTTGCTCCTCTGTAATTCCACCGTCAAAGGTTTCACCTGTCCTTACTTCCTTTCCGTTTGTCTTGTCTTCCATATTGCTTTTTTATTATGTCCTCCCGATGCCATAAAGCACCGGGAAGACGGGTTATTACTTATTCCATTCGATATGCGAGGTTACAAGCTCGAGTTCTACCTCTTGACCTGTGTCGCCCTCTTTCCACTTACGGCTGTTCGCCTTAAATTGACAGTTGCGGATTTTATCCACTGTTACAATACCGCTATCGGGTATATAGGTAACTGTAATGTCAAAGGGTGCAATATCCTGCAATCTTCCGTTGGGGGCTTGTCGCTGCAAAGCTTCGACCTCCTCCTGATAGAGGGTGATTTTTGCAGATGGGGTTATTCGCCCCTTTGCACGCCCTACGGGGTGGCGACCTGCACCGTACTTGTTCACTACATCCTGATCGTCGCCATACTCAATGCCTGTAATACCTGTAACAGGTACACCGCTAATGGCTGCAACAATATCAGCCCAAGAGTATAGCATACCATTCACCAAAGGAATGCCGTTATTGATTATACTTGCCATTGTTATACTGATTTAGCAAAACCGATTCTTACTTTGATTTTACGCATTACACCAACAGCAACCTGCTTGATAACGATTTCTACCTCACTGGTGCTTAACACATCCTGTTCGGGATCAATCTCTACCTTATAGCCGCTCAGTTCGCCTGCTTTCTCCATATCTTCGAGGGCTTTGTTGGCCGTTGTTTCAAGGTGGGCAACACTGAACGCCTGCATCTTGCCTGTGCTTGCGTCTATATACACATTACCGCCAAGTTCTGGGGTTAAATAGGTACGAACACCACGCACCGCCTTATCCATTGTACGCACACTCTCAATCATTGCGTAGTCGCTGGTGGTAGCGTCCATCGTGTGGCTGTCGTTCACATAACTGCCCGACTGTCCGATTTGAGTAACCAGGAACATATAACGGGCTGCGTCTAACTGCTCAACGAGAGCATTGTCAAGGCTACGATAAAGAGTTCCGTCACCAAAAGCCGGCAAAGTTATGCCTGTGGGGAAGTTCTTAATCCAGCTTATAGACTGGTGCACCTTTGCAGCGGACAACAGGCCAAGCATTACACCAAGACACGAAACTGTTGATTTGAGAGTCTTGTTTGCCTCAGCAGTGTAGAGCTCTGCACCTGTTCCACTACCGGCTTGACCGATAACAACACTTACACGGCACTGGTTGGCACCGGCTACATCAGTAGGCAAGTTTCCTACCTTGTCAATCTTTGGGGCGTACAGAACTGACAACGGGGCATTCACGAGGTCGAGGGCGTCAGCCACTCCCTGAATAGCCACAACATCA
>JAFQBX010000008.1 GCA_017399535.1 Clostridia bacterium
ACTTTTCCTTATGCATTGTTTCTACAACTTTTTGCTTGAATTCTCCTGTATATCTTTTGTTCGGTATTCCTTTGGGCATAAAAAATCACCCCTCCTGTTAAACATTATACCACAATGTCTAACATTTGGGGTGCATTTCAGTGTTAAGCCTCGTTTATTTTTCTCTTCTTTTATGCTTTTCTGCCAGCCCTTGTGCAATTGCGGGAAAGGTATTGTCCGTATCATTTGTTGGCTGAACATTGCATCTGCCGTACTTGGTTGCCATATCAAACGAATCCTCTTCAATTTCGTTGTTTGAAAGCTTAGCCTTTTTTTCTTCAATGTTATAATCCTTCAAATTTCATCACCGTTATGTATTGTTTGTAAATAAAGCGGCAATATCCGCTGGAATTTATATACATTTGATATTGCATTATTATACAAATTTATGTATAATGCGAAAATATAACAGAGAAACCAACAAACTGTAATTTAACAATCTGAACAAACAAGGTGATAAAATGTCCGATAAAACTGAAAAGAAAGGTCTCAACGTCAGCGTAAAATCGTTTGCGGGTGCAATTGCGGTTATACTTGCGCTGATGATTTTTACATACGCTTTAACGTTCTTCATTCCGGGCGGCGAATACGCAAGAACGCTTGATGCTGACGGCAACACGATAATTGATGCCGAGGGCGGATTCAAGTTCGTTGACGGCGGTCTGCCGCTGTGGAAGTGGCTGCTTTCGCCCGTGCTTGTTCTCGGTGCCGACGGCGGCGGAATGATGATTGCAATTATCGTCTTCCTGCTCGTTATAGGCGGCGTGTTCAACAGCCTTGATGCCGACGGACTTATGAAATATATGCTCGATAAAATTGTCTATCACTTCGGCGGTGCACGCTATAAGCTGATGGCAGTCGTGATGTTTTTCTTTATGGGTATGGGTGCGTTTATCGGCTCGTTTGAGGAGTGTATTCCTCTTGTGCCTATCGTTGTTTCCCTTGCCGTCAGCCTCGGTTGGGACGTTATGACCGGTATGGCTATGAGCCTGCTTGCAGTCGGCTGCGGCTTTGCTTCGGGCGTTTGCAATCCGTTTACCGTAGGCGTTGCGCAAAGCCTGGCGGGTCTGCCGATGTTTTCGGGTATTTGGTACCGCCTTATCGGCTTTGTTGTGATTTATTCTATCCTTTTTGTCTTTACCTTCAGGCATGCAAAAAAGGTTTCGGTGAGCACCTCTGCTCAAATCGGAAAAATCCCCTTTACTCCCGACAGGAAGATGGATAAGGGCCTTATCTGCTTTGCTTCAATTGTCGGCTTCGGTATGCTGCTTGTCTTAAGCTCGGGCTTCATTACCGCCTTGCAGGATTATACAATGGTTATCGTTGCCGTAATGTTCCTTATTGCAGGCATTACCGCCGTGCTCGTTTCGGGTATGAAGGGCAAAGAATTGGGCAAGTACTTCGGCAAGGGTGTTGTCGGTATTCTGCCTGCCGTGCTTATGCTGCTTCTTGCCAGCTCAATCAAGTACATTCTCACGGAAGCGAAAATTCTTGATACAATTCTTTATTGGGCTGTCGGTGCGGCAAACGGTATGCCCACGTGGATGATTATTCTTTTCGTCTATCTCATAGTGCTCGTGATGAATTTCTTCATCAGCTCGGGCTCGGCAAAGGCGTTTCTGCTCATTCCGCTTATCGTGCCTATGGCTCAGCTTTTCGGAATTGAAGCACAGCTGTGCGTTATGGCTTTCGCTTTCGGCGACGGCTTCTCAAATGTTTTTTATCCCACAAATGCCGCCTTGCTCATTGCCCTCGGTTTAACCGATGTAAGCTACGGTAAATGGGTAAGATTCTCCTGGAAATTCCAGTTCATCAACCTGCTTGTAACAAGCGGACTGCTGCTTTTGGGCTTTGCAATAGGGTACCGCTAAATTACAGTTTGTCGAGCTCTTTATCAATGTAAAATTGGTTATCAACCGTAGGGGACGGCGTCCTCGACGTCCCTTTGTAAAATGTAATATCAATTTTACGGTGAGCTGTAGGGGAGGGGCTCTGTCCCCTCCCGTTACGCGACC
>JAFQBX010000009.1 GCA_017399535.1 Clostridia bacterium
AGTTCCTGCTTCTGCAACTGACCGCCAGGCTTCGGTCTTCTACTATAATGGTCGAATGATGAAAGCCAACGGCTCTGTGCAGTTCTACCACAGCGAAGCTTCAAAGGATACTTTGTACCACCGCAACCTCGTGAACTTCCGTAAGTGGGGTATTTGCTTGCCTTTGAAATCAGAGAACAGCGTCGGTGCAATCGTAAGTGCATTGAACGCCTAACAATAACTAACCGATGGCAAAGAAACTGAAATATCTTGTTATCCATTGCACTGCCACCCCTGAGGGGCGAGAGGTAACAGCAGACGACATTAAGCGTTGGCACACCTCTGCTCCCCCTGTGGGGCGTGGGTGGAAGCAGGTGGGATATACAGACCTTTTCCATCTTGACGGAACAGTGGAGCGCTTGGTGGCCAATAATGAGGACGCCAACGTGGATCCTTGGGAAATAACAAACGGAGCAGCAGGCTACAACAGCATAAGCAGGCACATTGTTTACGCTGGCGGTGTGGATGCCAACAATGTAAAGAGAGGAAAGGACACCCGGACACCTGCACAGCGTGAGGCGCTGAAACGCTATGTGTTGGATTTTCACCGCAAGCACCCGACAGTTAAAATCGTAGGGCACTATCAACTTGCGGCGAAAGCCTGCCCCTCGTTTGATGTTCCGCAGTGGCTTGAAAGCATCGGTATAAAACAGTAAAATATGAATGAGTGGAGAGATAACAACCATAATAGTGTCGGCCATTGTCGCTGCCATATCAGCCCCTTTGGGTGCTTGGGTAAACAGTAAGATACTGCGACAGAAATACGACATTGAAATCGGCAAACTGCGTGCCGAGATGGAAGAAAAACTATCTGCGGTAAAAAAGAGTGAGCTGGACAATGTGCGTGAAGCAAGTCAGATACTGATGGAGAATATTGTTAAACCACTCAAAAATGAAATACAATCATTGCGTAGAGATGTCAATAAATTCAGTAAAGCGGTGGAAAAAATTCCCTCTTGCCCTATGGCTGACAAGTGTCCTGTTTCTCGTGAGTTGCTCATCGCAGAAGCAGTTGAGTCGAACAGAGACGGACAGCGTGATAAATAAAGATGTCCGGGCACAGGTCGATAGTTTGGCACGTCTTGCCATTGAGGAGCAAACAGAACGCTTGTTGAATACTCTGGAGGAACAGGAAACAACTCTTATCCTGTTTGACACCGACAAGCCCCCAACTGACAGCACAGGGTTGCCACCGGTAAAGGCTATTGCCCGGCAGGAGGTAAAACGTGAGGAAAAGAGGCAGGAAAAACAACAACGTCAGGTGCAGAGTGAAACAGAACTGAAAGAGGACACCACCGATAAAAGTGTAGAGCAAACAGCTACTACCGTAGAGGTGGAACAAAAAGCCTCATGGTGGGACATATTCAAACAACGCATAATGTATATACTGCTTATCCCGGTGCTAATTATCGCCCTATGGGTAACGTATAAACTAATAAAAATCTTGAAATAATGGCAAAGAAAGATGAAAAGCCTGCTGAGGTGCAGACCGCAGCAGAGAATGAAACAAAGCAGGCTGAAAAGCCCGCTGAGGTGCAGACCGCAGCAGAGAATGAAACAAAGCAGGCTGAAAAGCCCGCAACCGAGAAAAAGGACGGTGGTAGCGTGTTGGAAAAGGTCGGTAAGGCTGCTATCAAGGAGCACGGACTGGCAAAGGTCTTTGTAACCTCTGACGGCACAGTGTTCCGTACAGAGAACGACGCAAAGAACTATGCTGCCAATCTCAAAAACAGAAGTATTCTCAAAGTTGAAAAGTAAAAACAATGCACAAGTTAGAAATCATAAGACAAAACGGCAATGTACCTAAAAGCCTTGCAGGTGAAGACCACGTAACAGGTCTTGTGTTCTATATGGCTTCTGCGGACACTCCCGCAGGTTTCAAACAGGATCGTGTGCAGGCTGTTTCGACCATTGATAAGGCCGAAGCGTTGGGTATTACCGCCGATGCAGAGAGCTGGGCTGTCAAAGTGCTGCATTATCAGCTTTCTGAAATCTTCCGTATAAACCCTGCAATATCGTTGTATGTGGGTCTGTTTGCAAAGCCCGAAAATTACAGCTTTACAGAGATTAAGACCGTGCAGAACTATGCTGGTGGTCGTATTCGACAGATGGGTGTATGGTGTGGTGACAAGGCTTTTGCAGCCGATGATGTAGTGGCTATTCAAGGCGTTGCAGAAGCCCTTGATTTGGTGAACGCTCCTTTGTCGGTATTGTATGCCCCAAAGGTTGAAAAGGTGCAGAGCTTGCCTACTGATGTTGCCGGAGCTAATCAGTGTCGTGTAAGTGTTGTAATTGGTCAGGCTGGTAGCGGTACCGGCGCAGAACTCTACAAGGATAGCAAAAATACTGCGAAATCGACAGTGTCCTGCCTTGGTGTGATGCTTGGCCTATTGTCCGCAGCAAAGGTTCACCAGTCAATCAGCTGGATTAAGAATTTCCCGACCGGCGTAACCTTGCCGGCATTCGGTGACGGTACATTATATCGTTCCCTTGACGCTGCTTTGGTTGAGCAGTTGGATGCTGCACGCTATATGTTCCTTGTAACCCAAATAGGACAGGCTGGCAGTTATGTGAACGACAGTCATACAATGGACGCTGCAACCAGCGACTATGCGATGATTGAGAGTGTCCGCACAATGGATAAGGCAGTGCGAGGTGTCCGCACCTATTTGACCCCGGAACTCGGCGGTAATGTGTATATAGACGCAAGCACAGGCAAGATGCAGGCGTTCAGTGTTGCCCACCTTGAAACAACGGCAAATAAAGCCCTTGAAGATATGGAAAAGGCAGGCGAATTGAGCGGCTACAAGGTGGAGATTGACCCGGAACAGGATGTGTTAAGCACAAGTACGGTAGAAATCGTCATCAAGCAGGTTGCTGTTGGTGTGATGCGTAAAATCAAAGTAAAAATCGGTTTTGCAAAATCAGTATAACAATGGCAAGTATTATCAATAACGGCATTCCTTTGGTGAATGGTATGCTACACTCCTGGGCAGACGTTGTTACAGCCATTGCAGGTGTTCCTGTAACAGGTATTACCGGCATTGAGTATGGCGACAATCAGGATGTAGTAAACAAGTACGGTGCGGGTCGCCACCCTGTGGGACGTGCAAAGGGGCGTATAACACCCTCGGCAAAAATAACCCTCTATCAGGAGGAAGTCGAGGCATTACAGCGACAAGCTCCTAATGGCAGATTGCAGGACATTGCTCCCTTTGACATTACGGTTACATATATCCCCGACAGCGGTATCGTAACGGTGGATAAAATCCGTAATTGTCAGTTTAAGGATAACAACCGTAAATGGAAAGAGGGTGACACAGGTAAGGAGGTTGAACTTGAACTTGTAACCTCGCACATTGAATGGAATAAGTAAAACAAACCAGTCCACCCGGTGTATAACAGCACCGGGTGGACATAACAAAAACAGTAAAATGGAAGACAAGACAAAAGATATTGAGAAGCTCGACACACAGATCGAGGAGATTGCCGGCGAAACATTTGACGGCGGTGTAACAGAGGAACAAATCAAGGCTTGGAAAGGCAAGCACGGCAAGGTTGTGCGTATTGATGTTGTCGATGGCGGAGATTTGCACGTGGGATATTTCCACCGCCCCCGCCTTGAAACAATGTCGGCAGTTACGAAGATGGCAAAGAGTGATGAACTGAAAAGCTCTGAGGTAATGTTTGACAACTGTTGGCTTGGTGGTAGCCCCGCAATGCGTACAGATGCAGTTCTCTTTTTAGAGACAACAAAGCAGTTAGGTACAATGCTTAACAGTTGCCGTTCAAGCCTAAAAAACTTGTAGAGGCACACCAACTTTCAGAAAACGACAACGAAGACGGTTTTGAAAAAGGTTGTGCCTTAATACGGTCAAACTTGGGCATAGACCCGACTGCCGGCAATTACGAAGATTGGGCGACTAACTATGCACAAGCTTTGTGGTTGGAAAAATGGAGGTTGAAAAACCTAAACGAGATGCTGGCTAAAATGTTCAGCTCAGAAAAGGTTTAATGATTGTGGTAAGATGACCACCAAACCCACCACGGCATTGTTGATGAGTTCCCTTTTGATTGTTTGCCACAGAATGCAGACATAATAATTCGGATCATCATAATAAAAAGACCAATTATGCCCAACGAAACTGCTGCACATATACCCCAAACTATTATTTGCAAAAGAATATCTATCATATAGCAAACTATTATGCGCTACAAAATTAACAAATAAATCTCAGAATATGCAACTGTTCGATTATATTTTTAACGTAGGAGGCAATTATACGGCCACAATTAACGGTATGACGGAGGCAACAGGCGATTTTTCCGCTAAGGTTGAGTCTGCCAATAATTGGGTCGGTAAACTATCTTCTACGCTTGCAGTTGTTGATTTGGCGCGTAATGCTTTTGAACAGATTGACAGTGCAGTAAAAACTTTTAACGCAAGTGGCATAACCCTTGACAGTCAGATGCACGACCTCAGTGCTGTTGCCGGTGTCGTAGGCGAAGACCTTAAAAAGATTGAGGGGTATGCTCGTGAGAGTGCAAAGGCTTTCGGTACTGATGCCGGTGTTGCCGTAGAGGGTTACAAACTCTTGCTTTCGCAATTATCTCCTGAACTTGGCAAGTTCCCCGAAGCTTTGCAGGCTATGGGTAACAGTATTCAGGTAACAAGCAAACTTATGGGCAACGATGGTGTTGCTGCGGCCGAGGTCTTGACCACAGCTATGAACCAGTACGGTGTGAGCCTTGACGACCCAATGGAAGCCAGCCGAAAAATGGCTGAAATGATGAACGTGATGGCTGCTGCTGGTCAGGAGGGAAGTGCTGAACTCCCAGCTATCAAGGTTGCCCTTGAACAGTGCGGTATGGCAGCGAAAGCGGCAAATGTAAGTTTCGAGGAAACCAATGCTGCTATTCAGGTTTTGGATAAAGCCGGCAAAAAAGGTAGTGAGGGCGGTGTTGCCTTGCGTAACACTCTTGCAATACTTGGTCAGGGTCGCTTCTTGCCAAAACAGACACAGGAGGAACTTGCTGCTGCCGGTATTGATGTGTTGAAACTTGCCGACACAAGTCTGAGCCTTAAAGACCGTTTAGATATGCTTAAACCGGTCTTAAATGATGCAGCCTTATTCTCTAAACTTTTCGGTATGGAGAATGCCAATGCAGCACGTGCGTTGGTACAGGGAAGCGATGAACTGGGCAGATTGACAACAGCAATCACAGGAACTGCATCAGCTGAGGAACAGGCGGCTATTGTTATGGATAGTTATGCTGAACGTCAGGCACGAATAAACCAAAAGATTGAGGATTTCAAAATATCCCTTTTCCAAATGACCGGTGATTTTGGCATTTGGGTTGGTGCTGCGATGGGAATACTTACCCCACTTGCCCAGATAACCCCGCTGCTGTTAGGAATGGGGCAAATGATGTCGTGGATAAAAGGTTTGCAGTGGGCATCTATGTGGTCAAGCATAAAAGGCTTTTTGTATGCCTGCCGAATACAAATGATGATGATGAACAGGGAGCTCGTAACAGGACAGTTCGCCTCAAATGGTTTCCTTATCAACATTACCCGTGCTACTTTGGCGGTGGTAAGATTTGCAACCGTCGGCATATTACAAGCCTTGAAAGGTTTAGGTGCATTTGTACTGTCTCTTGTGACAGGCGGTGCAACCTCTGCAACTTTTGCCGGTATTGCATCAGCGAGCTTTGCAACATTCAAAACTGCTGCCGTTACGGCTTGCCGAGCAGTAGGTGTCGCAATTAAAAGTATCCCGGTTATCGGTTGGATAATTGCAGCAATTTCCGCTATAGCCGCATTGTTCGCCTACTTTTGGGATACCAGTGCAAAGTTTCGCGGTGTAATAAAGGGTATTGGTGCATTCTTTGTGGCAATATTCAAAGGTATGTGGGAGGTCGCAAAGGAGGTGCTTGGTGGTATAGCTTCTGCTATTTGGAAATGTGTCACATTCCAATGGGACGAGGTTGGTGATGAGTTAAGTCGAATAGGTAATGCCTTCTCTAATTATGGAAAGCAGGCAGCATCAGCTTTCAATGATGCATACCAGGCAGAGGTAAACAAGGAAAATGCCCCGGCAGAGAGTGCGGAAACAAAAATCGCAGAAGTACAGGCTCTTGATGGTGCGGTGGTTGTCCCACCCCCAACTCCAACCCCCGACCCGACAGCTGGCACTCTTGGCAGTGTAGGTACACAATCGGCAGCAAGTAGCGACAAGATAAAGAATGTATCGGTGAATATTGAGAAGCTTGTAGAACGCTTTGAGATACACACCACCAATTTGCAGGGCGACATTTCGCGTGTCAAGGATATGGTAAGCGAAGCCCTGTTGTCAGCGTTGAACGATGTAAACTTAGCAATCTAATGGCACTATTATCCCCGGTAAGTTTTATGTTTATAGCCGCAGGTGCGGCCATACAGGCAAAAGGTGCTTTGTATCGTTTCAACCCCTCACGCACCGGGCAAAGCCCATCGTGGGACGGTCGAGAAAATAGCATTACCACCCGCGAGCTTACAAGCCCTATAACCGACAAAAGTTTTTGGGAGGGACGTTATGCACTGTGCGAACTGACTTTTGAAAACTCAAAGGGCGACCGCCTTGTGATGAACGACGCTATTGTAGCGATAAGCCGTTCAAAGAATATAGTTACTACCCAAATGGTGGGAATGAACGGAACGGTTAAGGAGTACATAAACGATGGCGATTATAGCCTCAATATAGTTGTAGGTATTGCAGCTGTTAGGGACGGTGTTATTGTGGACGAGTACCCGGCAGACGGTTTGCGTGAGCTTCGCACTTTCCTTGATGATAATGAGGCATTGAGTGTACACAGTGAGTTCCTGGATATATTCGATATAAACAGCCTTGTTATAAAATCTTTTTCCGTATCGCAAGACACAGCCAGCAACTACCAAAGCGTAAGCATTTCGGCAGTCAGCGATGAGGAATATAATATTTACAGCACCAGTTATTAAACGGTATTTAATAACAGATTAAACGGCATTAAAACGATGTATAGACTAACGGCAAAAATAGAAATTTCAGGTGCAAAGAGTTGGCAACTTGACAAGGTTACAGAGGTGGAAATCACCCTCGACACCGAGCAGCTTACCGACACCTGTAAAATCACCCTGCCCAAACGTATAAAATGGGACGGTGTTGCCGATATCCCTGTGCGTCGTGGTGATGCCGTTAAAGTTTGGCTGGGTTACAATGATGATTTGCAGTTGGCTTTTACCGGCTACATTCGTGATGTAGGTTTCAAGACACCCATTGTGCTTACTTGTGAGGATGAAATGTTTAAGTTGAAACAACAGCCCACAGTTAAAAAGGCATATAAGAACGTCAATATTGAAACCCTGCTGAAAGAACAGGGCATCAGTTACAAACTCAATGTAATGGGTGAGCAGAGCCTTGGGCAGTATCGTGTAACAGCTGACACCGTAGCCTCTTTATTGGGGCACTTGCACGAGAACGGTATCCGTAGTTTCTTTCGTTATGAGAACGGCGAGCCGGTATTGTATTGCGGTGTGTTGTTTGAGAGGGAGGAAAGCCCCACGCAAGTTTTTGCCACAGGTGTAAATATAATTAGCGACCAAAGCCTCGAACAGCAGCAGGCTGAAAATATCCGTTTGCGTGTAAAGGCAATTTCGTTGATGCCCAACAATAAGAAAATCAAGGTTGAGGTTGGCGATGCTGACGGAGAACACCGCACATTGCACACCTATAACAAGACCGAAAGCGAACTCAAAGCGTGGGCGGAACAGGAAATAAAGCGTCTGAAACGTGACGGTCTGAAAGGCAGTTTTACCACATTTGGGGCAAAGCTCGTGGATAAACTCACGGCCATAGGAATAAAGATAGACGGCGAGAAAAAAGGCATCTATCAAGTAAAAAAGAACGTAATAAAATACGGCACAAGTGGTTTCCGTCAGGAAATAACCCTCGGTGCCAGAGTAGCCGAATGAACAATATAGCAGAAGCAATCAGGAAAATGGCACAGGGCGGTCGTCAGACAGTTAGCCTTATATGCACTGTTGATGCGGTGGATAAGGACGCCCGTACGGTGGACTGCACCCCTCTTGATGAGGGTGCGCCTTTGCTTGGCGTGAATTTGCAAGCCAATCAGGACAGCAAGTTTGGTGTTGTTGTATATCCTCGTGTAGGCAGTTATGTCGTGGTTGGCTTTGTGGCTGACGGTAGCGCCGGCATTGTGCTGATGACCGATGACATTGAAAGCCTTGAAATCGTTGTCAGCGACAAAACAAGTCGTGTGGTAATCGACGAGGAACGTGTGCGTATCGATGTGGATGAGAAAACCAGTGCAGAACTCACAAAGGACGGTGTTGTATTTAATGGTGGCAGTCTTGGTGGCCTTATCAAAGTTGAGGAGTTGACAAGTAAACTTAATGAACTTATCGACGCTTTTAATAATCATACCCACACATTATTGACTGGTGCCGTTAATGTGGTAGGTTCACCATCTGCACAATCAAATGCAGCTCCTATAACAGTCCCGGCAATTACAAGCAAACACACGAAAGTAAAGCGTGGTGATTATGAAAACGAAAAAGTGAAGCAATGAAAGGACTTGTAATAGATATTGACACAGGTGACCTGCTTGTTGAGCCGGCAAAGCAAAATGCAAAGACCGGCAAGATAGACACAAACGGCTGTATTGTAACCGACTGTGAAACGCAGGTCGTTGAAAATATCCTGCTTGCCAATCGTGGGGAGTTCAAGGAACTGCCATTGATAGGAGCAGAGACACGCCTGCAACTCGGTGGAGAGAGAGATGTGATGTGGGCAACTCGTACCAAAAAGATGATAAAAGCGTGTGGCGTAGAAGTCCGCAAGATAAGTATAACCGATAACACAGTAACTGTAGAGTAATGGAAATAACCGTAAAAGACAGACAAAGTTTATTTGACATTGCGGTGCAGTGCTTGGGTGGCATTGAGGGTGTTTTTGCCTTTGCCGGGCATAATGACATAAGCATTACCGACCGATTGACAGACGGAACCGTATTGCTATGGGAACACACCGATGTTGTCAATACCAATGTTCAAAAGACTTATGCTTTGCGTGGGCTGTCACCGGCAACAGAGATAGAGGCGACGGAACTTAACGAACTGCTGTATGCCACAGAAGACGCAACGCTTTATATTGATAAGAGACCACGTCCACCGTTTGGCGAACTTTGGGGTAATGCTATCGAGGTTGAAAAGGCACAGCAAATCCTTACAGCCTTGCAGAGTGGTGAGGGTTACGAACCTACCAGCGATCTATCGCTTACACGTAAATTTGATAATCCCTTTGATATTGTATTTGCATAATGGAATTGACAGAAAACAAAATTGCGGTAATAGATACCGCAGCACTTCAAGAACGAGCAAAGACCATACGCGATGCCGTTATGGCAAAGAGCGTAACCGCAGAACAGGTTGGCAGTCTGTTTTTCGACCTTATAGAAACTTGCGGCAATGTGCGTGATGCCCTTGCCCTGTTCCTTGACACCAATGTAGGCGAGATAACGGCAGACATAGACAACCGTCTTGCCGGAGCTGATGCAGCCCGATTGTCGGCAGAGGTGGCAGCCCAAAAGGCAGAAGCCACTCGTACCCTTGTTGAGGAACTTGTCGGTGTGTTGAGTTCTCAAAACCTCTATAAGCCCATACAGATAGAGGTTAAAAAGTCACTCAAGCAGATAACCCTCACTAATATGTCACAGCCGAAGCTTGAAGCAGAAACCTTGCCAAAATTCGGTTTGGGTGGTGTGCTGTTTATCAGCGACAGCAAAGCCCTTGAAATAACCCCTGACGGCAAGATTACCCCTCTTGCACCTGGAGTAAGCAGGGTTAATGTAGTTGCCACCGGCAACACCTCGCTTTACAAACAGCTGCTTATCGCAGTTGTGCCTCCACGCATACGAATGGCCGGCGATAAAATACGACTTGATGGTAACGGCAATATAAGACTGACATAATGGAAACAGTAAGGCATATAAACTACAAATCGGACTTTGTGCTGCGTGAACAATTCCGTAACGCACAAGGTGAAACCGTAGCCTTGCCCGATGTGGATTTTACCCTGCGTTATTGGGTAAAGACCGGGCGAGTATATGAGGCATCGCGTGTGGGCGGTGTATATACCAACTGTGTAGCCGATGGCAATGCCTTGCTTGTAATGTTCAAGGATCATAATTTGGGCGAGGGAGAACTGAAACACGAACTGCGTTTGACGCTTGACAACGCACTGTTTGCAGACGGAAAGCAGAACGTATTCTATCCTGAAAGCCTGAATATACAACTATGGCATTTGAAAAGCGACAGCGACGGCGTTGTCGAATGTGACACCCTTGCAGCCTACACACGTGGTTACGCTTTTACATACGAAGACTTTACCCCCGAACAGTTGGCAGCATTAAAAGGTGAGCCGTTCAGGTTTGAGGACTTTACTCCTGCCCAGATAGTGGAACTTAAACGCCCGGCAACCGAAGCTGCTGAAAAGGCAAACAAGGCTACAACGGAGGCAGAAACAGCAACCAAAGAATGCAAGGCTGCAACAATCGCAAGCAACAATGCCACAAAGAACTGTCTGGAAGCAACTGCTAATGCCCGGCGAGCGACAGCCGACGCAGAAGCAGCGGCACAGAGTGCAGAACAGGAACGCACAAAACTCGCAGAGGTTACAGCTTTGGCAGAGGTGGCAGCAGCCAATATACCCACAGCATTGCGTGTATCATACCCGGCAAAGGTAACACTTGGCAACGGAACAACGCAGTATGTCGTGGCAGTGGTAAAGCCCGACTATGTAAGGCAGAATGTGCTTTACCTTTCCGATGGCATAGCCTGTGATGTGGAGCCGTCCGGTGCGATAGTAGCGAAGCGTGCAGGAGTAAGTCGTGTTCACGTGATACCCACCGCAGGCACAGAATTATATGAAACAATAAGCATACAGGTCGAGAACCCCGCTTTGCGAATGGCAGGCAGAGTGTTGCGCCTTGATGCTGACGGTAATATTCGTTTAACTTAATAAAATAATTTTGCTATGGCTTTAACAGAAGCACAAGAGAAAAAAGTGATTGATATGCTCGCTGCCTTTGAGAACGGCAAGCGTATCAACGAGCTGGACGATGCACAGGGTGCAGTCGGCCAGATGCAGATTGAGGTAATGGACGAGACAGGCGAAACCCGCAAGATGGAACTCGGTGCCGCAGTAGAAACCGCCAGCAACCCCATTGCCGGCCGTTACTGGAACGAGGACAACAGCACGCCCACAGCAGCCGGTTATTACGGCAGTTTGCAGGCATTGCGTGACCTACCTAAAAAGTTAGGGCTTGGCCGTTACTTGGTAACAGACGACCGCAAGCGTCGCAAGTTGGATCCTATGGATAGTACCCGCTTCGAGGACGGAGCACCCGCAGCCCTTGACGGCAGTATGGGACAATGTATGTGGTGTTGGAACTCTCACTATTTCACCACTTGGAAAGAGGGTAACAACACTGTTATGGCAGTAACCTTTGCACCTATTGAGGGCAAGAAATCAATATTTGTTCCTGAGGGCGGTATCAGTTGGATGGATGCAGCTGTGTTGGATAGAACAAATACAATACTTTGTTCTGTTATCAGCGACGCAGAGCAGTACCGAGGCGGTAACGGTAAGGCAATGAGTGCCGAGACCTACCCTGATATCCCGGCAGAGTCCCCACAGGCGACAATGTTAGGAATGCCGACAACGGCAATCGGTACAACCAATTTCGGAGCTTATGCCCGCAAGCGTGGTGAGGGTTGGGAAGCAAACTGGTTCGTAGCTCGTGCCGTTGTTGAATACCTCTTTGAGATTATTATGGGTACCCGCAACTCGCAGGCTGCATTCAATGCTGAACTTGACGAAAACGGACTTTATCAGGGCGGTTTCGGTTCAGGTGTTACAACAATGGGATATGATGCTTGGAATGGCTTTAACGGTTGCTATCCTCTTGTACCTACCAATGTAGGACTTGAAGCCGGCGATGCTGTTACCCTTGTAGATTACGAGGTGCTGAAAGCCGACGGCAGTTCATTGAAAGCATTCCAGGTACCTGTGTTCTTTGGATTGGTAAATGCCGGCTTCGGACATTTGATCCGTTGGGTGCGTGGCCTTATCCTCTCGCAGGAGATGGGCGTGAAATCGGAGGTGTTTGTTGCTCCATCGCTTTATGCCGGTTATGACCCTACAACAGTCGAGGGAATGATTAAGGTTGCAGAGTGCCCACAGACAGAGGCATATATTAAGAAAAAGTCATATAACGGCTTGTGCTGTATGCCAACCGAGGTAAACGGTAGCGCATCAACCTATTTTGCCGACTATTTCTATACAAATGCCAACAAGGAGTCAGGTCATCGTGTCCGGGGTGCTGGTGGTTGCTCGTATAACAGCACGTTTGCGGGCGCTTCTTGCACGCTTGCGTATTACGCGGCTACGGCTGCGATTGCGTACTGCTCGTCGCCCCTCTGCTATTTTGCAGAAGACCCGACTATTGAGGCGTAAGCCGAAATGAAAACGAAAACGGGGCGATAGCCCCCGAAAAACAAAACGTTCTTTGAAATTCTGAATACCGAAAATGTTTGTCGAATGTTACGGCGGGTGAGAATAATCCCGCCGTCAGGCGGGCGAAATTTTTGGAAAAATATTGCTTTTTGCGGTGTTCTCAATAGAATGTAGTACCTTTGTGGTGTCTTTTGAGAAGACAGGCGGCATTTCCTTTGTGGGTAGTCTTCGTGTCCGGGGTGCTGGTGGTAACTCGAATAACAGCACGAATGCGGGCGCTTCTTACACGAATGCGAATTACACGGCTACGAATGCGAATGCGAACTACTCGTCGCCCCTATACTTTGCAGTACGAGATAAAAAACAACGGCGATATAGGGAAATGAGCCTTGCCCCTTGGCAAAAGATTACAGCGAACAGAAAGGGTGTTAGTAGGACGTAAGCCTCGAAAGCTCCCGATTATGCAAAGCAGACCCGTAAGACCCAAAGACCCGAAGACCCGATGAAACGCAAAGGTTTCATATTTGAGCAACTTTGCTCTATGGAAAACCTTTTGCTCGCCGCCTATAATGCGAGTAAGGGCAAAAGGAAACGCGATGAGGTTATCAAGTTCGAGGCAAATTTGGCGGACAACCTGCGGCAGTTGCAGGAGGAACTCCAGACTCGGACTTATACAACCTCGCAATATTCTGTATTTATCAAGTATGAGCCGAAACGCAGGGAGATATACAAGCTTCCTTATCGTGACCGTGTCGTGCAGTGGGCGATAATGCAGGTTCTTGAACCTATATGGACACCCACATTCACAGCCGACACATACGCCTGTATAAAAGGGCGTGGCATACACTCCTTATTGCAGAAGATACGCAAGGATTTGCGAGAAGACCCGGCAGGAACCCGGTACTGCCTTAAACTTGATGTTCGCAAGTTCTATCCGTCTATTGACCACGACACGCTGAAAATGGTTGTCAGGAAGAAAATAAAAGACCCTGATGTCCTTTGGCTGCTCGATGACATAATAGACAGCGCAGAGGGTGTACCTATCGGCAATTATATTTCCCAATTTTTCGCAAACCTGTACTTATCAGAACTTGACCATCAAATCAAGGAATTTATCGGTGTCCGGTATTACTACCGTTATGCCGATGATATTGTGGTTTTATCGGATAGTAAACAGTATTTAAGCGGTGTTTTAGTATTCATAAATGATTACCTGAACAACGAAAGATTACTGGATATTAAACGAAATTACCAGATATTCCCGGTTGATGTTCGAGGCATTGACTTTGTCGGTTATGTAATCTACCACACTCACTGCCTTGCCCGCAAACGCAATAAAAAAGGTTTATGCCGGGAGGTGGCAATGCTGCGGAAAAAAGGACTGACCAATGAAGAAATCCGCCTGCGTGTTGCATCACGCTTGGGCTTTATGGTGCACTGTGACAGTAAACATTTAATAAACATTTTAGGTATGAAGAAATTTTCAGACATTAAACCAAAACAAGGTAAGCTCACAGGGAGCAAGTACCACATTGATGACATTCTGAACCGCGAAATCCATTTGACTGCGTTTGAAATATCGCAATCAAAATATGACGGCGATATGCTGACGCTTCAATATGAGATTTACGAACAGATGGAAGATGAACAGGGCAAAGTAATTGATGATGACGGACAGCCTGTAATGGCGTGGATCAAGCATATTACTTTCACAGGGTCTAAAGCCCTGATGCGTCAGCTCGACGGTGTGGAACTTACCGAGCCTGTGGCTGCTAAAATCATTAAGCAACCCATCGGGACGGACGGTAGGAGGTGTTTTTACAGCATCGTCGATCCCGACCAATAAATTAAAGTAATGAACAAAGCAAGTTACACCGAAAGAAAGAATTTTGTTAAGTACGATAACGAGCATTATCTGCTTTATTTGAATGAGGAAGCCGCTGAAATCGTTGTAAACGAGGAAACAGGCGAGACAGTGGCAGGGTATAATTATTATGGCAATGAGGTTGACGGCTCCGTTAAAATCAAAGCAAGCGATGTAACGGAAGACAACCGCCGTTCTAAATTCATAGCCGGCCTTATCGGTACCGAGTTTGATGTTGATGCCCAAATTGCAATCCTCGCCAACGATGGCGACACAACGGAACACGCAAATGACCTGGCACGTTTCAAGGCATTCCGTTCCAACTGCAAGATTGCCATTGACGAACTGTTGTCCCGAACCCTCTAAAAGCATAGCAAATGGCTCGCACGATTGAAGAAATCAAAGCAGATATGACAGCCAACTTTGTAAAGCAACGTGCTGTCATATCCGCTTACGGGCTGGACGGCAAAAAGACCTTTGACCAACAGTTCAGTCGCGTAAGCATTGAAAATATATTGTTCTATGTCTTTGCAACTGCCTTGTGGACGCTTGAAAAGCTCTTTGACTTGCATAGCTCGGAAGTCGAGGAACGTATAGAGCAGTTGGAACCTCACACCTTGCGTTGGTATGTAAACAAGACCAAAGCATTTATGTATGGCCACAAGCTTGTGCCTGATACAGACTATTACGATACAAGTAATGTCCCCGATGCAGATATAGAGGCTGCAAAAGTCGTAAAATATGCTGTTGCGTCTGAAAGCAATACTGTTGTGTATATC
Organism: Clostridia bacterium; assembly: GCA_017399535.1. Classification (GTDB taxonomy): domain Bacteria; phylum Bacillota; class Clostridia; order Oscillospirales; family Acutalibacteraceae; genus UMGS1976. Next base: position 15,237 of record JAFQBX010000009.1, read on the forward strand.
AAGGTAGCTGGTGAAAAAGAGGGAAAGCCCAGTCTGCTAACCGACAGCCAAGTTGCAGCGTTAAGATCTTATATGAATACCATTAAAGATGCCGGCGTTTCTGTGCAGATACGCAACGAACAGGCTGACCTTATGCGTATTTCGCTTGTGGTATATTACGACCCTACACTTTTGTCGGCCGATGGTACCTCCTTATCCTCAAACGGTAAACCTGTGGATGATACGGTTAAGTCTGTGATTACAAATTTGCCGTTTAACGGTATGTATCGCAATACGGATTTGTTGGCGGCGTTGCAGGCACTCCCCGGTGTTGAGGTTGTGGATATTACAGGGGTTCAGGTGAAAACTCGTAATGCAGAAGATTGGACTGACGTTGTCGGTTTTAATAGACCATACAGCGGTTATTATGAGATTGAAAGCCTGAATGTGGAATATAAACAATACAGTGCAGTAGAATGAGATTCAAAATAGATTATAACCGTCTTGTAGTTCTCCTATTGCCTACATTCCTGCGTCGTCCGGTGTTGTTCGGCTTGCTTCGTGCTGCTGTCTATCCTGTGACAATGCTTTATGAACGTTTTTGTGAGGCACGCAGAGAACACATCTATCGCCTGACACATAATGGGCAAGTGTGCTATTTGCGTGCTTGTCTTAACGATAATTTCAAAAGCAGAATGGGTGTGTTTGATATTGTAACGGTTGAACGAGAGGGCGAATGGCTTTATGCTGTAACCGAACACGGCGAGAGGGTGCCAATAACAATTAGTGAGGACAATACAAGCGAGGTGGAGAATGTTCCGGTTGTCTATAATGAATTGTCGCTAAATAGAGAACAGAATGAGTTCATTGTCAGTGTCCCGGCTGACCTGTATGATACCTCACTTGACGAAATCAAGGCATTGGTAAACCAATATAAGTTAATTTCTAAACGTGCCATCTATGTGGCTCAAAGTGCATAATAAGTAAGATAATGAAAACAGCAGGATATATAACAACAGAGACTGAAACAGGCGGAGCTGGCAAATACCCTTTGTCTATCCAAACGCTTGACTTTATACAGTCGCAGATATTGCTATTGCAGCAGCTTTCCTTAATCGGAGGAAACCGCTTTGTTCTGAAAGAACCCAAGGATAATGTTCCCGGGGCGGTCGTAATTGATGGCGAGGTACTTATCTTGTCTGCAAAGCCCGAAAGGACAACAGGAACAAAGTATATCAGCGTGAATACCGAAAAAGAGGATATCGAGGCGGATGGTGAGGTTTACAAGGACGCAAGGACTACGAGGACAGCCACCTATTCGACAAAAAAGACCGATGAGTGTTACGAACTCAATACTTTCAATATTGATTTTGCTACAAATACCAGATTGGCAACACAGATTAAACAAACACCTGAAACGGTGCTGAAATATATTAGTGATGTCCTGGTTGAAAAACTTTCCTCTTTGGAAATTTCAGGCTTGACACAGACACAACTCGACGGTATTAAGACCCCTTGCCTTATTTCGTGCAAGAACAGTATTGCTTTGTTTGGGCAAACCAATTACAGCATTATGGTGCGACTGATGGGCGATGTAGTGCACCAGGAACTGACACTGCAAGACAACCAAAAGTTTGTGCGTACATTCAGTGCCGGCAAATGGGGTAAATGGGGACGCACAACGGAAAACCTCCATATAGAGGTGAAGATTGTGAAAGGTACAGTTTATCTCCGTCACCATTATTTGCCCGCAGATGTAAGCATTATCCTGTTGCGTAAAAAGAAACGCAGTAAGTTTCGCAGTACAGGCGGAGATAATGCTTATTCCCACAATAAAGGCAAACGTATTGGCAGAGCACCAAAAACGCAATACGTCCATTTTAAGGGCATTGTTTTGTCGCAGGGTGCAGCAGGTCAGTGGTATGTTCCAAAATGCGTGTCAGTGGCTGATATGCGTGTAGATGGCAATTTGATTGACAAGGAAATGCCTACTTTGTGTAAGTCCTTGATAAAAGAGGGGACAACAGTTCGATACCCGAGTGCTACGATTAGGCAAGAGGTGGAGGGTTTCCGTGTTCAGGGCTTACGTAACTTTGTAACGAATGCCAACGGTAGAAATATGCAGCATAGAGGTTATGCTTCGATTGCCATACAAGTTGCACGACAAAATGGGAATGTAACAAAGGATGCCGGTGGTGAAATGGTAAAACTTAAATATCGTATCTCACGCAAGCGTACGAGAAAGGACGGTCAGAGTGGAGCACTCAGCGATTATATTTGGTACAGGTCTTTTTCGTTGGAATAAAAAAAAGAGGCGGTTAATTCTGCCTCTTAAAGTCCCTGCGGACGTATCACGATGTATGCCGTTCAGGAAGTCAATAAAATTGAACTTCGTTTTGAATATCCATCTGTTCGGAGGCACGATTGGCCACACGGGGAATATTCAGGAGCAAAGGGACTTAAACATTCTACAACCCTGACGCGGAAAACCGACAAATGGGTTTGCTGAAGAACTTGCGGAAAAACCCCAATACAGGGTCTTGCACGTCGCCGAAGCTTACAAACAGTGTTCATAACGGGGAACGACAAAGACGAGATAAGTTGTGAGATACTTCTAAAACTGATGCAAATATAGACAAAAATATTGGAAAGGAGAAAATTATGAGGTAAAAACCAATGAATTAAGACAAAAATAATGGTCGGAGGGTATAAAAGAAGCCCCCGACCTGTTAGTAGGACGCCAATCACATACTAACACAAAGATGCGCCATATCGCACAGTCGGGGGCTATGATAAGCCTTTTTGACCGCGATATGACGCTTTTTTTGTGCTTGCTTGAAGCAATAGTATGTGATTGGCACTGCAAAATTACAAAAAATTGGGTTAATCCCTATTTATAAACCTATTAAATTAAAGTTTTATGAATGAATAAGTATTACCAGATGCTTGAAAAGGTCCTAAATTCGGACAAAACACAGCAAAACAAGAAAGGCGGTATAAGATACCTCCTGAACGAACACATTACCCTGACGCCCGCCGACCTCTTGGATATATTCGAGAGCCACGGAATAGCCAGAAAGAAGTTGCGAAATGAATTGAGCCTCTTTATGGAGGGTGAGCGCAATGTCGAGAAGTACAGGGAAGCCGGTATAAATTGGTGGGACTACTGCGGCTCAATCCTCGTAAACTCGTACCCTACATATTTGGAGAAACTGCCCCCGCTGATTGCAAAAATCAACAGAGAGAAACGGAACAGCAAGAATTACGTGCTGTTCTTGGGCGAAACAGGTGTCGAGAGCAACCAAATGCCTTGCCTCAGCCTCGTGCAGTTCCAGATTGATAACGGAGAATTAGTCCTGTCTGCTTATCAGCGCAGTTCTGATGCAAATCTCGGTTTGCCGGCAGATATTTACCACCTCTATTTGATAAGTCGTCAGATAGATGTGCCGTTGAAGTCTATAACAGTAAATTTTGGCAATCTCCACATATACGAGAGCAACGAAGCGAATACACGCAGGTTGCTTGCGGGTGAGGAAAACGTGAAATTTGAGCTGAATGTGTGAAAAGGTATATAAGTCTGCACCTTTGCCGTTTCAAGGTCAGAAACGGCGTTTTTTGAACGATTTACGCAGTGTTATCACACGCTTTAATGACATTGATATTGTTATAGACCTATTTGGTGG
>JAFQBX010000002.1 GCA_017399535.1 Clostridia bacterium
CGTTGACACAAGCCTTATCAGTGATGCCGTTGCCGCAACGGGTTGGAACTCCCAAGCTGTTGTTACTTGGCAAAAAGCGTTGAACGGTCTTGTGAGTGAAGGCAAAATTGAGAAAATCGGAACAAGCGCCTCCAATGTGGATCATAGCAAGCTGACCCCCGGTGACTTGATTATCTTCGGTGACTCTGAAAACTCTCATAAGCACATTGCCGTTTACTCCGGCACCTATAAAGGTGTGGACTATATCATTCATGTGGGTAATGACCGTGGCCCCGAAATCTCCCGTGTCGATTGGATGGGGCAAGCCGGTGACAAGTCCAGCTATCCCAATGCCTATTACCATCTTCCCATAGAGTATTGGGAGGATGACGGCAGTATCGAGGTTTACAAAAAGGATACCGACGGCAAGGCTCTTGCAGGTGCGGTATTCATTGCCACCGAAACAACCACAGGACAGCAGTATCGCATTGGCCCGACCGACAGCACGGGCTATGCAAAGTCCGAAATGCCTATCCCTTATGGTGAATATAAAATCGTTGAGAGTGTTTTTCCGACCAACTACCGAGCCTACGGAACTACATCCTGGACTAAAACTCTTAACAAGGATACCCCCAACGCAACTATTACCATCAATGCGGTAAATGAGATTATTCCCGGTAACTGCAAGATCGTAAAGACAAGCGAGGACGGTGTGGTGGACGGGATTTCCTTCACCCTTTCGGGCAACGGCGTGAACAAGACCGTTACCACCGCAAACGGCGGCGAGGTCACAATTTCCGACTTGAAACCCGGCACTTACACCGTGACGGAGGAAAATATCGACTACTACGAGCCGCAGGAGGTTCGCACCGTTACCATCGTCAGCGGACAGACTGCAACCGTCACTTTCAATAACACCTTGAAGCGTGGCGAATTGAAGGTGGTTAAGACCAGCGAGGACAATATGGTGGAGGGCGTTCAGTTTAAGCTCTCCGGCACATCCCTTTCGGGGCATACGGTGGAGCAGTTTGCCGTGACCGATAAAAACGGTGTTGCTACTTTCAAGGATGTGCTTATTACAGGACACACCGCCTATACCTTGGAGGAAGTGAACGTCGAGGAAAAATATATCATTCCCGATGCACAGACCGCTGTTATCGAATGGCAGAAAGTGACCGAGAAATCCTTTTATAACGAACTCAAAAGAGGTAGTGTTAAGGTCACAAAGTCCTCTGAGGACGGCTTTGTGGAGGGTGTTACTTTCCGTCTGAAAGGCACTTCTCTTTCGGGAGCAACTATCAATCTCACCGCCAAAACCGACCATACAGGCGTTGCAATGTTTAACGACGTGCTGATCGGTACGGGATATGTACTGACCGAGGAAAACGTGGCTATGCGTTACGTGCTCCCCGAAGCACAGAATGTTGACGTTAAGTGGAATGAGGTCACGGGTGCAACGGTTAAAAATATCTTGAAGAAATGGAGAGCCGACGTATTCAAGGTGGATGCCGATATTTACTTTGGTGACGATAATTTTGAAGAAGCTGTTCCTATGACCCTTGCGGTTGACTCCGATATGCTCGTCACCGAATACGGCTGGCCATACGGAGAAACCCAAGGCAACGCAACCCTTGAGGGTGCGGTGTACGGCGTGTTCAAAAATGGCGTGTTGCTTGACACCTATACCACAGATAAAAACGGCTATTTTTTGACCGACTATTATCCGTGCGACGGCAGTTACTATTACTTGCAGGAGATTTCACCGTCCGAGGGTTACTTGCTTGACCCTTATGAGTATTACGTGGACGCATATCCCGGTAACTACACCGTAGAACTCAATACCGAGTATATCGACGTGTATGAGGATATTATCCAAGGCACCATTGCCCTTGTAAAACACACCGATGACGGAAAGACCCAAATTGAAACTCCCGAAGTTGGTGCGGAATTTGAGGTTTATTTGAAAAGCGCAGGCAGCTTTGAAAACGGCAAGGACGAAGAAAAAGCAATCCTTGTAATTGACGAAACGGGCGTTGCCGAGGTGGAATTGCCTTACGGTGTATATGTAGTAAAGCAAATCAAAGGTTGGGAGGGCAAAGAACTGTTACCCGCCTTTGAGGTCAGCATCGACACCGACGAGAAAATCTACCGCTTTATTATCAATAATGCCGTATTTGAGTCCGACATTCAGATCGTGAAAAAGGATGCCGAAACAGGCAAGGTTATTCCTGCGGCGGGCATTGGCTTTAAGGTGCTGAATACCGACACGGGCGAATTTGTGGTACAGCGTATCAATTATCCTACCCCCGTGGATATTGAGGTGTACTACACCGATGAAACGGGTATGTTGATGCTTCCGCACTCTCTCCCTTACGGCAATTATCAGATTATAGAAGAAACCATTTCCGCTACGGGTGAATACGTCCTTGATACCACTCCCGTAGATTTCAAGGTGGACGGCACAAGTGACCTTGTTGTAGTGGAAAAGTTGAACTATGCACAGAAAGGCACGATTACCGTTACCAAACAGGGCGAGGTCTTTTCCTCTGTTACCGAGCAGGACGGTATGTATCAGCCCGTTTACGAAATTAAGGGTCTTGCAGGTGCGGTATATGAAATCACCGCAGCCGAGGACATTGTGACCCTTGATGGCACGACCCGTTATACCAAGGGCGAGGTCGTTGACACTATTACAACGGCGGCAGACGGAACAGCCGTAAGCCGTGAACTCTATCTCGGAAAATACCAAATTTCCGAAATCACAGCACCCTTTGGAATGGTGCTCAACGGCGAAAAGGTAGATGTGGAGCTTGTGTATGCCGGACAGGAAATTGCCGTAACAAGCACCTCTGCCTCCTTTGTCAACGAAAGACAGAAGGTAGAAATTGACCTTGCAAAGAACCTTGAAATTGATGAGCTTTTTGACATCGGTAATAATGGCGAAATCAGCAAGGTACAGTTTGGCTTGTATGCGGCTGAGGATATGACCGCCGAGGACGGCAAGGTTATTACCAAGGACGGACTTATCGAAACTGCCTACTGTGATGAAAACGGCAAGATTGCCTTTATGACAGATCTTCCCGTGGGAGCAAGCGTGTATATCAAGGAAATCGCAACCGACGCTCATTATATTCTTTCCGATACCGC
>JAFQBX010000010.1 GCA_017399535.1 Clostridia bacterium
CTTGACGATGACGAGCTTTGCGAAAGCCCTGCACGCGTTACACGCCTTACCAACTGGGTAAAAGAGGCACTGTTCGGTGCGCTTGACGGTGGTCGTGGCCGCTTTATTATGGTGGGCAACCTCATTGCCAAAAACAGCGTACTGGCAAACATTGCAGCCACTGACGGTGTACACGTTTCGCAGATCAATATTTGGGACAAGGACGGCAATGTTTCGTGGGGTGCGAAATGGACTCCTGACGAGGTAAAAGCCATTGAACGCTTTCAAGGTTATAGGTCATTTCAAAAAGAGTATATGAACAACCCTATAACAGAGGGTGCAGTATTCCGTCAAGACTGGATAAAATGGGGCAAGCTTCCCGACCTTAAAAAGTTCGAGGAACTTATCCTGTACATTGACCCCTCTTTCAAGGGAACAACTAAAAACGACTACAAGGCTGCAAAGCTTTGGGGCAAAGTTGGCTCACAGTTGTGGCACATCAAGGCTTTTGTAAGACAGTGCAGCGTTGCCGAAATGGTACGCTGGCTTTATGACCTCTACGAATGGTCACTACAAAAGAACATCGCCATTAAGTGGTATATGGAAGCGAATTTTATGCAGGACACTATCCTCGACGAGTTCCGCCGTGAGGGCGATTTGCGAGGGTACCAACTCCCCATCAGCGGCGACAAGCGTAAAAAGCCGGACAAGTTCCAGCGTGTGGAAGCAATAAGCCCACTCTGGGAACGTGGTTTTGTAACCTACAACGAAGACGAAAAGAATGACCCCGATATGCTGGCAGGTATCGACCAGACACTCGCTTTTGAAAAAGGAATGCGAGGACACGACGACGCGCCCGATGCCGATGAGGGCGCAATATGGTATTTGCAGAAGCATACGAGGGTTAATAGTTTCACACCGTCATTCGGCAGGCGGAATAATGCAAAAAATATATTATGGTAAAAAAGTATTTCAAAGCACTGTTATTTGATTGGCGTAAAAAGCGTGCCATCAAAAAAGCACAGAACGATGCAGAACTGCACCGTAAAAAGTTCCTTGTTTTGGTATTCAACGGCAAGCCTGTTGTTGTATCTATGCAGGGCATTAAGAAGATGATTAGACAGCACCGTTTTTCAAAGGATTTTACAGCCGAAACAGCGTGCAAGTGCGCCATTTATATTGCATACCCTAAACGATAAGCCGAATGTTCCTGACAGTTGAAGATTACCGCAGTGTATGCACCGAGTTTGAGATGGAACAGCTATCTGCCCTCACAGACGACCGACTCATTGCAGAGCGTGCAGCTATGGAGCAGATAAGCAGCTACACCAGGCATCGCTATGATATGGAACGAGCCTTTGCGACAGAGGGAGAAGACCGTAACGCAATGCTCGTACAGTGTGCCGTAAATATCACGCTATGGCTTATGATACACCGTTTGCCTCAATCTATGGGGCACGAAAGGCGTGAATGCCTATACAACGACAGTATTAAGTGGCTCAAAGACGTGCAAGCCTCCAAAGCTTCGCCGGAACTGCCAACTTACATAAGTGCTGACGGCAACAACGATGCAAACAACCCTGTACGCTATGGCTCAATGCCACCGAACAGGTACGACTATTAAACAACGATTTAACGGCATTTAATCAGCATTAAAATGGATATTATAAACAACATTAAACAGTTCTTTGGGGGCAAACAAGACTCTGCCGAAACGGCAAGATTGGTAAGGTTTGCAAAAAGCCGTCAGGGAATAAAGCTGACCGCTCAACTTATGCAACAGACGGACAGCCTCACAAAAAAAGATATTGCAACGTGGAGGCAAGCGTGGCAAATGGCTATCAGTATCGATACGCCAAAACGCGGAACACTTTACGACATTTACACCGACTGCCTTGTGGACTTACACCTAACCGGTTGTATTTGCCAGCGCAAAGGCAAAACCCTGCAAAAGGAGTTTCGACTGGTCGGCAAGGACGGCAAAGAGAACGAGCAAGCAACAGCATTGCTTAAAAAAGAGTGGTTTTTCGACTTTATGGATCTTGCTCTTGACAGCCGTTTTTGGGGGCACTCCCTCATACAGCTGGGCGACATCATAAAAGACGAAGACGGTCTGCGTTTCAATGGTGTGGAACTGGTACCACGCAAACACGTGTGCCCGGAGTTCGGTGTTGTCTTGCGTGAAGCGTCAGATGACCCAAAAGACGGCATAACATACAAGGAGGGCGATTTTGCAAACTGGTGTGTTGAGGTGGGCAAGCCTCGTGACCTCGGTTTGCTCTTAAAGTGTGCCCCTGCTTGCATAAGCAAAAAGAATATGCTTGCATTCTGGGATATGTTCGGCGAAATATTCGGTGCTCCTATGCGTGTGGCTCGCACAAATACACAGGACGAAAAGGAACGCAGCCGAATTGAAAAGTCACTCGACAATATGGGTGCAGCATTCTGGGCACTATTCCCCGAGGGCACAGACATTGAGATTAAGGAAAGCAGCAGGGGCGATGCTTATAATGTTTATGACAAGCGTGTGGATAGGTGCAACAGCGAACTTTCAAAGGGTACGCTTATGCAGACTATGACCATTGACAGCGGTTCCTCATTGTCGCAGTCTGAAACCCACCTTGAAATTTTCGAGGACGTAATTGCTGCCGATGCAAGACTTATTGCCTGCATCGTAAACGACAAGCTGCTGCCTCTTATGGTTAAACACGGTTTCCCGGTCAAAGGTCTTTCCTTTGAATGGGATAATGCTGCCACTTTCAGCCCAGCGGAACAGCGAGAACTGGAACGTGTTCTGTTGGAATACTACGAGATTGACCCGCAGTATTTCATTGACAAATACAATGTACAAATAACAGGGGTACGAAAAGCAAAAACACAGCCTGACGCTTTTTTCGGGTAAGCCCCACCGCAGGCGTGGGGCTACGCCAACAATACGGGGCATTCAACACCGCCCTGCGGTCACTGTATAAAGATGACATCTTGCAGTTTGCCGACAACAAAAAGCAACCTTTTGAGTTTAACGATAAACTCTTTGAGGATGCCGCCTCTTTGGTATATGATAATGGGGGCTTTGATATTTCACAAATTGAAGACCCTGCTGCAAGAGCTTTGATAAACGAAACCTTGCGTGTGCTCTCTATCGCTATCGATAGCGGACTGCCGCACGAGGTTCCGGCAACGGTTCGTTATGCCCTCGAAAATAACGCTTTTGTTTTTTCGGGCTTCAAAACATTTCACTCAATGCGTGAAATAGGTTTGTCTATGGTTACGGACAAAGGCGATATAAAGCCGTTTAACGACTTTATGGCCGACGTAAGGAAGATTAACCAGCTGTATAACCATAACTACCTGTATGCTGAATATAACCACGCTGTGGGCACTTCTTTAATGGCTGCTAAATGGCACGAGTTTGAGCAAGACGGAGACCGTTACGATTTGCAGTACCGAACAGCCAACGATGGCAAGGTACGAGAGGAACACGCACTGCTACACGAAACGACACTGCCGGCTTCCGATCCGTTCTGGGATAAGTATTTCCCACCTAACGGCTGGAACTGCCGTTGTACTGTCGTACAGGTACGCAAAGGCAAATATCCGACATCTGACCCTGCTATGGCAATGCTCAGAGGCGACAACTGCACCGAC
>JAFQBX010000011.1 GCA_017399535.1 Clostridia bacterium
CTGATTATATACCAGCCGGAAGATTAGTTCACCCTCGCGTCCTGCGTCGCAAGCGTTTATAACCTCTGTAACATCTTTCTTGTGCATAAGGTCTTTTACAACCTTAAACTGTTTATTCTTATCACCGTTAATTTTGTATTTGAAATGCTCCGGGATAATGGGTAAATCCTCATACGCCCATTTTGCAAATCGGTTATCATAAGCGGAGGGCTCGGCAAGCGCTACAAGATGTCCGACGCACCAAGTAATGATATATCCGCCACCCTCAATATAGCCGTCTTTTTTACCGCTAATTCCAAGTGCTTTTGCAATAGAAAAAGCTACCGACGGTTTTTCGGCAATTACCAAACGCATTTTTTATTCCTCCGTTTCTTCGTCGTCAGTTTCGTCAAGCTCCGCATCTTCGGCGTCGTCCTCGTCGTATTCCTCAAACTCAAAATCTTCCAAGTCGTCAGCCTGTTCAAGTTTCTTTTTCGGTAGTACAACCTTGTAATAGTAAGCGCCTACACCTGCCGCACCTGCAAGAAGCAGAATTACAACAAGAAAACCTGCATTGCCACCTGATTCTTTTTCAGGCTCTTTTTCGGGTTCCTCCGGTTCCTGCGGCTCCGGCTCTTTCTGTTCGGGCTCGGTAACAGGTTTTTCTTCCGGTTTTTCTTCGCTTTCCTCTGCGAGAGCTTCGAGGTCGCTTTCATCAACAACATTAAGGAAATATACATTTTCGTTTTCTGCTGCGTGGTCGATTACGAAATAGAAAACATTTCCGTCTCTTGCAGTTACGGTTATAAACTGCAAATCTTCACTGTCTGAAACGTCGTCCAAAAGGTCAGCGTTTCCTTTCGGGGTAAGAGTACGGTTATCTTCAATAACCGTTTCGGTGGTTGCTGTGGCTTCTGATTCTGCGCTAAACGCAAAAGCCGTCATGCCGGACAGTATAAAGGCGACGGAAAATACCGCCGCCATAATCTTAAATATTTTATTTTTTCTCATTGTTGCCGCCCTCCTGTGCGTGTTTCTGTTCGTGTGGTTTCTGTTCGCCTGTGGTTTCCGGTTTTTCTTTTTTATCGTTTTTTTCCAATTCCGCCTTGTAGGTATCAGGGAGAACAATATCACCCTTTGCGTAGGCTTTAAGAAATACAGTAAGAGTTTTCTGGTCGAGGTTTACGGTCTTAACCAATTTCACAATCTGTAAGTTTTCTTCCTCAATCTTCTGTGCTTCAAGTGTACGGATTTTCTTCTGCAATTCTGCAATTTTGGCTTTTGCAGCCGCAATATCCTTGTTAATCTTATCAATGGTTGCCATAGTAAAAATCACTCCTTGTAGTTTTATTGTTTTAATTAAGTCGCCCGTAGGCGTAAAAATGAGAGCTCCAATAACTGCTGTTTACACTTGCATATTGGATTGGGTTTCCGCAATGTATCATCATTCCGTTACCGACATAAATACCAACGTGAGATACAGGACTTCCGCTGTTGTATGTGCCCGTGAAGAAAATTATATCTCCCGGTTTTGCTTCCGCCGGTCTTACCGCAGTACATTGATTGAAAATGCCCTGTGCAGTAGTTCGGGACAGAGGATATACACCGGAATTTTTGAATACCCAGCATACAAAGCCGGAACAATCGAAAGAGGTTGACGGACTTGAGCCGCCCCATACATACGGATAGCCTAAATACTTTTCAGCTTCCGTTATGAGCTTTCTGAAAGTTTCGTCCGAAAGTGCCGCACTCGGTATTTCATAATCGTTATACGGACTCTGTGTAACATTGGAATAAATATCATCAGCAAACAGATAATCACGGTTTCCCTTGCTTGCAAGATAGATATTATAAAGCTCCTGCTGGTCTGCATTTAAGGTTGTTGTAAAACCGCTGTTTGTGAGAGTAACATTTAATATTTTGTATGTGTAAGTGTTGCCCTCGCTGTCTGTTCGCTGCTCGCTCGTTTGGGTAATTCTCAAATGGTATTGAGTATTAAAAAGAGCGTCAAGCTCGTCCTCAATCTCATTTGCTTTGAAATCCTGATATACCGCTGTAAGATATGAAATGAGCTCGTAAGGGTTATGGCCTATGCCTGCAACATTGTATCTGTATTCGTCATAGCCGGAATACTCGTTTTCAATGTTATCAATTCGATTTTGTAAATTCTGTTCAAGAGCTACATAATAATCTTCTGCTGCGTATATATCGTCGTCCTCTGCAAAGTAAGAGGAAACCATAAGAGAGCCGCCGCCCTGCGTACCCATAATTGAGCAAGATGTTAATACACTGCCAAGCCAAGCGAACAGAAGAAAGATGGCAAGTATAATTCCGAACACTGCTTTGTGCCGCCATACAAAAGCGGCAATCCTTGCCGTTACTGCCTTTGTATTCTGTGCTGCTTTTTTTGCCTTTTTCGCTGTCTGTTCGGCTCTCTTTGCTTTCTGATATTGTTTCTTTATACGCTGTTTCTGAATGAACTTTTTAACCTCTGACTTTTTAATTTCAGGGTGTTCTTTCAATGTCTTTTCGTATAAAGCCTTTATCTCTGCTTTCTCGGCTTTTTCCTGTAAGCGTTGCGCCTTTTTTATAGGTGCATTTTTCCTTTTTTGTGATAAATTCTTTTGCAACCTCATACTATGAGCTGCAAGTCGTTCCGCCTGTTCTTCGGTCTTGTGTGCCGCTTCAACAGAAGAATTTTCACGCTCAACCTCACGGATTTTGTTGTGTGCTTTTAATAAAACTCTGTTGCTTGCAAAGGTGGTTGAATTTTTAACAAAGGTGTATCGGTTATCACTTACCGGCTTTGCTTCATTCTCAAACTGTAACCGTGTCTTTGCCTTTTGTTTCTTTTCATCATACACACGCTGCCGCTTGATTTTGGTATTATGGGGAGCTTTCTTTTTGGCTTTTTCGGCCTTGTGATGCAGCCTTTCGGCTCGCTGTTCATATTTCTTTGTACGGTCAAACTGAAAATCCTCTTGCAGAGGAATTTCCTCGTCAAGATTTTCAGCATTTTCCGCCTTGTCCGATTTTTCTGTTTTTGCTGTTTCCGACTCGGCACTCTGTTCTGATGAAACGCTCTGCGCTGCTTCATCTGCCTTTGTATGCTCCTTTTGGTACAGTCGGTTTTTATTTTTAGGCTTTATGCCTTTTTTCTCCTGTGTACCTTTCGGGGTTGTGTGTTCCTGTCGTCCCAGCTTAAAATCGGTGTTCTTTTCCACAATATCAAACGCTTGCTTGTTTTCGTGCATTGCGTCCTGAATATTGTATCTTTCGCACTTTGGTGCAGAGGGAGGCATATCCGCCTGAATATCTTTTGTACCGTCAGGAATATCCGTCTGCATTTCTGTTGTTTCTCCCGGAGAAATATTATCTGTTGTTTCTGCCGGAATTTCCTCCGCTTTATGTTCTTTGGGAACGGAAACATCATTATCTGCAGAAATGGAATTGTCATTGTCTGCCCGGAATTTTTCAGCCTGTTTTCTTTGTGTTCCTTTTACCGATTCTGCCGTTTTAGGCTGTTCGGTATGACTTTCCGAATGTACGGGGATAGTTTCTTTTGTATCAAAAGCACTATGCTCATATACGGGATTTTCTGCATTATTTATTACCGTATCTGATACAGAACTTTCCGAAATATCGGGTTTGGTTTCAGGAACATCAAAAGGCTGTTCGTGGGCTTCCTGCCGCTGCTGATACATACGGTTTTTCTTTGATGAAGATAAATCCGTTTTCTGTTCTTCAGGTCGGTTTTGCCGTCCGAGAACTGTATCGTCCTTTTGAGGCTTTGAAAAATTCAAGTCTCTGTTTTTTGCCTTAAATTCTTTGTCCTTGTTCATTTTTCACCTCCGCCTATTCAAGTTCGGGAGCAGATTTCTTTTTTGTCGGCTCCGTAGTTGAATTATTTTTTGTCTGACTTTTAAGCTCGTTTAACTGACCTTTGATAGAGGGCTTTTTCTCGTCAATGGCTTTTTGCATTGAAACTGTTGTATATCCCGGTAGCAATACACCATTTACGCAGAATGGGTATTTATCTACATCAGCAATGACAGGAGATATTTCCGTAAATAAGTGGTCGTATTCTGCAATTCTGTTTTGGATATACTTTTCAGCCGCTTCCTGACTTGAATATGTTTTCTCCTGATTTCCAAGAACTAACGCAGCTTGGCCCGGTGCTCTCTGTGTACGAACAGTCCAAGATACGTCCCATTTCAACATACCGTGTCTGGCTTGCCTTTTGTAAATCCTATACTGCATAAAGTAAACCATATTACTGCGCTCTTTATAGTCATACTTTGCGTCCACCCATTTATTGCTTGTGTGCTCAATGGGAGGTGTATTAAGATAGTTAAGCGCCCGGTTATGCCTTTGGGTAATAAGTGCTTCCTTTTCCCATTCCGAAAGAGCCTGCAACACTTTTTCGTATGCTTTATTTTCATTCGCTATACTTTTGTTGCGAAACCTCTCAACATCTTTTGCAGACATTTGAATAAGGTCGGAAATATCACAATCACGCTTATAATAAACGCTGTAGTCTATTTCAATATTCGTTCCGTGTATAATTCGTGAATTGTTATACACATCATAATCGCCGTGGTCGATTTTCATTAAACGTCAACCTCCTTGATTTCCCGAAGTTCAATACGGTTAGTAATTTCGTAACCGTGATTTTCTGCTGTCAGCTTCAAAAGGTTAATAAGGGCTCTGCGTTCCTCACGGCGAATGTTTTTAAGTGCTTCATAAGCTGTTTTGTCAACACACCCGCTGTTATTGTATAATTCTTCATTTCGCAAAGTTTTCACCTCAATTTTATATATTAAAAGCGTGGAAGTTATGGAAAACTTGCTGCCAAGTTTACACACAAATCCCACGCCGTTTTTTATTATGGAAATATGGAAAACTCTTTGAGTTTACACACATTACCACAATACTACTGCTACTGCTGTAAATCAAAAACACATCTGTCATTACAAGCGCATAGCTCAATATCTGCAATACATTTTAATATTGGGTACACCTGCGGAGGACAAACCGCATTACCAAGACTTTTTAATCTCGGAGCTCTGCCGTCCGTTCTCTCTGTTACACGGGGAACGCCCTCAGGCTCTCGTTGCCACAATGTATGTCCGTCCAGCCATAAGGGAAACCCATTAACCATTCCACCCAATCGGGATTGAGTGCTGATTTGTCGCTCGTCGGCATTTCCTGTTGTACTATCTGTGTCGCCAAGTTTGCCGACTTGCGAGCCTGCATTAAAATCTCCGGTTTGAAATTCGAGCGCAGCCCGTCCGACGCTATCGGGGTTAAGTAAAATACCGCTGCCGACAGAGGAAGGCTCCAAATTTTCCCGTTGGGATTTCTCTTTCTGAATATCCCATTTTCCGACAGAAACACGTCCAGCCGCATTGCATCTTTCTTGTTGTTGGTATTGTCGGAGGCAAGGGGCGTGGGAAACATCAACCGCGACGATAAAAGTTCTTGCGCGCTCATGCCACGCGCCGACGCCACAAGCTGGATATACGTATGTTTGAACAGCGTATCCTTCGCGTTCCAAGTCAAAAACCGTTTTGTCGAGCCCCATACCGATAAAGCCGGCAACATTCTCCCCAAGCACCCAAGAGGGGTGCAGTTCGGAAATAACTCTTGCCATTTCAGGCCAGAGGTAACGAATATCGGTAAAACCTTTCTGTGCTCCGGCTGTTGAGAATGGCTGACAGGGAAATCCGCCGCTGATGAGTGTAACTGTTTTTCGTCCTGTTTTTTCATAGAACACCTCCTTGTTAAGAGTGGTAATATCACGAAAGCGGGGCACGTTCGGCCACCGCTTTTCTAAAATTGATGTCGGGAAGTCCGCCCATTCACATTGGCAGACTGTTTCAAATCCCGCCGCTTCTGCTGCAATATCAATACCGCCAATCCCGGAAAATAAACTTAAATGTGTAAGCTCTTTACTCATTGTTTGCCACTTCTTCCGGTTTTGTTGTCATATATCGGTAAAGTTCAAGATGTTTCGGGAAACGGTCAACAAACGGAATAATAACATTACCGTAGAACAAGAGGCCTTCGCCCTCGTTACTCTGTGTTACATAGGAAAGCTGATTTGCTGAAATTCCAAGCTGCTTTGCAAGTATTTCACGGTCTCCGCCTGCCTGATTGAGCATATAGATAAAATCAGAGTTTTCAAAGATGTTTTCTATCTCACGGGAAGATAAAAGGTCTTTGACATTCTGCGTTATACCTGTCGGAATACCGCCCCATTTACGAAAGCGTTTCCAAATCTCAATAGAGTACGCCGCTGTCTGTTCCTCTTTCAAAAGCAAGTGAAATTCGTCTATATAATACCTTGTGGATTTATGCTCCGCACGGTTTAATGTTACACGATTCCAAACTTGGTCTTGAACAATAAGCATACCGATTTTTTTAAGCTGCTTTCCGAGCTCCTTAATATCAAAACATATCAGCCTGTTATTCATATCAACGTTGGTACGGTGATTGAATACATTTAATGAGCCGTGAACATACAGCTCCAATGCAGAGGCAATACGCTTTGCTTCAAGCTCCGGCATTGAATTAAGCTCATTGAATAAATCTTCCAAAATAGGCATATTGGAAGGCTCCGGGTTAAGTAAGTACGGTCTGTAAACATTTCGTACCGCCTTATCAATTACGCTTTTTTCAATCGGCTCCAATCCGTTCTTGCCACCGACTATAAGCTCGCAGAGGGAAAGAATGAAATCCGACTTTAACATTACAGGGTTTTCTTCCTCCGAATAGTTAAGGTTAATATCCATAGGATTGATGTAATTACGGGAGTTTGGCGCAATCTTAATTACCTGTCCGTTTAACTTTGATACAAGCGGATAATATTCTGCTTCCGGATCGCAGATGATAATATCATCATGCGTAACTAAAAAGCAGTTTGTAATCTCACGCTTTGCGCTGAAAGATTTACCGCTGTTATGAACAACAACACCGTTTGCCAAAAGAAAGTTATAATACTTTGGAACGGTCATATCATAAACATTGATTTTTTCCTCCAGCTTTACAAGCTCAACCTTTGTTACGGTGTTTCCGCCATAAAGAACAGCACCCGGTTTTATCTCTGCTGCTGCAACATAGTTTTCATCAGCACACAGCAAAAGGTGTGTATCGGTGAGAGAAACAGAAGTCCCGTCTGAAAAATCAATCTTGTATAGTTCGTCAGTCTGCTTTTCAATGCGAATATCTTTCGCCTTTGAATGTACTAACTTTTTCTGTACCTCGTCATAGGAATATGTGTCAATCTCCTTAACACCCTTATCAAAAAGGCTGCCTATTTTCTCTATAACACCGTCTTTCAAAATCAGTTCGGTATCATAGGCAAGACAGCCCGGTGTGCCGAGTATAAGCCCGTTTGGATTTTTGAGCTTCTTTCGGTCAACCATTATCATATTATTTGAAAGAGCATTAAGCCCATAATAGAGAGCTTCGTTTCCTGTCTGAAAAAGCTCCTGCGTGGTAAACGGAACAAAAATTGCCGTTGATGATGTTGTCATACCTCTTTGAATTTCAATCTGATTTATACCAATGGGAACAGAGGACATTAAGCCCTGTTCCTGCTGAAAATCAAGAGGTTTTAATGCACAGTTATATTTCTGTGCAATACCCTGTGCTGCAAATACTGCATTAGCAAGAGCCCTTTTGTTTTTTGCAGTATTCATAACAAGTACAGTAATTAAAAACATTCTTTCATTACGGCCCTGTAACTGCTCCAAAAGGTTTTTAGCGTCAACACCGAATGTAGCAAGGTCTGACGGAATAATATCCATATCGTAACCGCTGCGTACTGCTTTTTTCTGTTCCTCAATCTTCATTTTGTCGAGGTCGGTAATCTTACGCTTTACCATTTTGATAGCTTCCGACTGGTCTATACTCTTGATGTGAAGATTTACCGCAATCGGTGTATCGAGGTCAAGAAAATCCTTTAACATACTGTCGGTAAGCTCCGGCGCAATTATCTGAACAAAAGAAACCTGCCCTAAATTGCTGCCGCACTTAAACGTTCTGCTGTCTCTGAAATCAAAGGAAGTCGGCGCAATAAAGTCTTTTGTAGAAAGTCCCGTCTTATGCACCAAATCCCAATTAAAGCGGAATTTCTCATTTGTGCCCTCATTGAAAGAGCCGTGAAGAAGCTCCAAACGTTCCAGCCCGGAAAGAGGTTTTGCGGAAACTCCGAGCGCTTTGAAATTTCCCAAAATATCCGCTTCAATACGTTCCAACTTTTGCTTTGCAGCCTTAATGTCGTCTGCTTCAATACCAAAGGTAATAAACTTGCGCTTGATAAGTCCGTTATTGCCTTTTGCAATCTGTTCTTTCAACATCTGCATATACTCTGTACGGATAGCGTCAAATTCGTCCTCCTGTTTAGGTATCTCAATCATTTTCTGATATTCTTCCATATCTACATTCTGATTGAGGAAAGAAAGCTGAACGGAAATTGAATGGTCGAAATAATTAAGAAAATCGCAGTAATTTTCAAAAATTTCGTTTTTGTCCTCGTTCCTTGCAAGCTGATAATTTATGTCAAAGAATTGCAATGTCTTTGTGAAAAACTTATCCGTAACACGACAAACACCGTCCGGGTACATTGCCTTATAGCAAATTGTCTGTTGTGCGCTCATAGCAATTTTGCCTTGCATTTTCGCTTTTTTCACAGCTTCCGCAATCTGCTTTTTCTGACTTCGGGAAAGTGGTTTATCTGCCGGAATTTTTCGTTTTTGCTTTTTTGATTTTGTCTTTGCGTCCTGCAATCTTTTCTACCTCCTTATCTAAAATACTTTGTTTCATCATAGCCGAATATATATTTTCCGTTCGGTACGGTCTGACTTTCGGCCTTATAAATCGTGCGTTTATATACTGCTTCAATACCTTTTCAAGCGGCTGCCCGTTTTTCTCATACATAGCAAAGAGGAAGAACGGAAGCGCTGCTACAATTAAGAGCATACACGCGCCGCTGGTGCCGAGAACATTTCTTGTGAGAAAGTAAACTCCGACACCGGCTACTGCCGCAAGTGAAAAGCATATAAGCTGCCGTTTCGTAAGGTTAAACGCAACCTTTGATTTTACCGTAGTTAAGTCTTTGGGTACGGGTACATAAGGCATTGTTAAAAATCCTCCTTTCCTTAATGAGCATTGAATATTGATTTTGATATGCTTCCTGTCTTAAAGAGAGTAAAGCAAAGTACAACGGTATATGCCGCAATAGAAAATATGGTTGAATGAATGTCACTTGTTGCCGTAAAGCTGTTGACAAGTGCCGCGTATATTCCAACGCATACCATAATAAAGAAGCCCTGAAATGCGAGAGCAACAAGCCCCCTCAAATAGTTGCTTCCGACTTGGCCCCATTCACGATTTGCCATTGTCGCAAACGGGATAGCTCCCACAGAGCTATATAAATAAATCTCAATCATTCTGCCGAATATAACGACGGTGATACATACAGACAGAATTTTCATACACAGGCTGACGAGGGCAGTTTCCAGCATAAGCAAGAACAGTTCGCCCGTTCCCATTGCTTCAAGTGTTGGCCGTAAGTTCGTAAGAGCAGAGGAAATGTTAATATTGGTATTTCCCGCAATAACTCCGGCGCTGTTTGAAACAATATGCTGTCCGACATCAAATACCGCCATAATAAGGTTAAATGTGTTGCTGACAATAAGTACAGCAACACACGCCTTGAAAAAGTATTTGAAGAACATAAACGTGTCAACGTCGTGCATATTGTTTTTGTCTATAATCATACTGATTAGCTCATAGCATAAGACAAAGGTAATAATAAGCCCCGCAATCGGGACAATAACAGAGTTTGAAAGGTTTTCGATAATTGAAAAGACGCTGCTGTTCCATTGCTGCGGCGTCTTGCCAACCTCTGTTGCTATCGTCCCGACTTTTTGGTTTACGTCATTGAACATAGTCGATAAACTACCCTCAATAAGAGAGATTAGAAAATCATTTATCGCCTGCGTGATTTTATCAAAAATGCTATCCAACTATTAAAACAGTCCTGACAGCAAGGGTACAAGGGTTGTACCAATAACTACGACGCCGCCGCCCGCCATAAGCTGCTTGATACCCTGTGATTTTGCACCGGGGTTATCGTTTCCGTAACCCTCCATAAGATTTATGCCGCCCCATACACACAGACCGGCTCCGAGTGCAATTACAAGTGTCTGCAATACTGTGATTGCCTGTTGAAAAAATGCCATAAATAAATCCTCCTTTTAATTCTCAACCGATTCTTGTTTTTCTTCGGGCATATCTACCTTGTAGAGCTCAAAGGCTTCATCAGGTTTGATTTTTGCCCTCCGCTGTTTGCGTTTCATATATTTTTCAATATCAAACGCATTTTCCTTTTTGGCGTCGGAGGTATATTTATAGTTCGGGTGCTTTGTTATATCGTACTTATCTGAAAGAAAAGGCCGAACACCGCGAAGCTGTAAAATACATTTTCCGCCGTCCATTACCGCCAATTCGTCTTGACTCATCAACTCCTTTCCGAGCTTTTGATAATTCAAGCCGTAAGAGTTCTGATTACTTCGGGTTTCTGATGTATTGTATAAATCAATCGTTTCTTTACCCAGCGTTTCAGAAATCTCTTTCAGCGTGCTCTTTTCTTTTCCGCCTAAAAACAGGGTGCAATCACAGTTACCGATAATCGTATCGGCATTATCTTTGTATATTGCCTTTAACTGCGACTGAGCCTGCAGAACAATACAAGCGGATATTTCTCTGCTTCGTATAACGGCTATAAGCCTTTGAAGCATAGGGATAGTTATGTTTGCTGCTTCGTCCAAAAGACAACGCACGTGTATAGGTAATCTGCCGCCGTATTCATCATCAGCCTTTGCACAAAGGATATTAAACATCTGCGAAATAACCATTGCAGTTATAAAGTCAAAGGTATTATCCAAATCGCTTGTGATGATAAATAAAGCAGTTTTTTTATCTCCCAAAGTGTCAAGCTCCAATTCGTCATATTCCATAAGCGCCCGGAGCTCTTTAATATCAAATGGCGCAAGTCTTGCACCACAGGAAATAAGAATTGACTTTGCCGTTTTTCCAGCCGCCAGCTTATACTTTTTATATTGCTTTACAGCAAAATGTTCAGCGTCTTTTTCCTCCAAACGCTCAAACAGTAAATCAACGGGGCTTTTGAAATTCTCGTCGTCCTCACGGGCTTCACTCGCATTTATCATGTCAAGTAAAGTAATGAAATTCTTTTCTTCTTCGGGAGCTTCATACCAAATGTAGGCAATAAGCGCAGAGTAATAGAGGCGTTCCGCCTTAACCCAAAAATCTTCGCTTGCTTTTTCGCCCTCACCTTTGGTATTGGCTATAATCGTGCTAACCAATTTCAAAATATCCTTTTCGTCTTTTATGTAGGCGAAAGGATTGTAGTGCATACTCTTTTTGAAATTGATAGTATTGAGCGACTTTATTTCGTAGCCGGCCTTTTCAAGAAGCCTGCCACACTCGATTAAAACCGTACCTTTCGGATCTGTTACAACATACGAGCTATGAAGCTGCATTAAGTTGGGTTTTATGAAAAACCTTGTTTTACCGCTGCCGCTACCACCGATAACCAATACATTTTTATTTCGTGCGTGTTTGGGATTTTTTGGGCGGCTGCTCA
>JAFQBX010000012.1 GCA_017399535.1 Clostridia bacterium
CCGAATAAACCCGAAAGGAAGTAAAAAAATGCTTACTGCCGCAGTAAACACAGTTGCCGAAAATCAGGATTGGATTAAAATTTTCGGCTTAAAGTTAAATCTCGACCGAGTTGCCTTTACCATTCCGATTGGCGACGGCTACGATGTCTATTGGTACGCCGTTATTATAGCGTTTGGTCTGCTTCTCGCCATGCTCTACGGCTTCAAAAGGGCGCCTAAATTCGGCATCGACACCGACAAAATGATTGACGTCGTGCTGGTTTCCTTCATTTGCGCCTTTGTCGGAGCAAGGGCATACTACCTTATCTTTGATGCAAAGCCGCTTTCTTCGTTTAGCGAAATTTTTGCCGTGCGAAACGGCGGACTTGCGATATACGGAGGGGTAATCGGCGCCTTTGTTTCGGGCTATATTATGTGCCGAGTGAAGAAGATAAAGGTGCTTGCCATGTACGACCTTGCGGCACTCGGCTTTTTAATCGGTCAGGGAATCGGTCGCTGGGGCAATTTCTTTAACCAGGAGGCATACGGTACCCATACCGACAGCATTTTCGGCATGACGGGCAATATTATTGAAATGAACTACGCCTACGGCTCGTCTGTCGGAGCCGAACCGCCCGTTCATCCCTGCTTCCTTTACGAATCTTTCTTCTGCCTTTTAGGTTTCGCGCTTCTCCATTTTGTTAGCAAAAAGCGCAAATTCGACGGTCAAATCATTTCGTTGTATATGATTTGGTACGGTGTGGTCCGTTTCTTTATCGAGGGACTGCGCACCGACAGTCTGCCGCTTGGCGCGTTACGCGTTTCGCAGGTTGTGTCCTTTGTTCTGGTGGTCGCAGGAATCGCGCTCTACATTTTCTTGCAGTCGCGTGGTAAAAAGGCGGTGGTCGAGCAGGGCGAATATGACCAGCTTTTCTCCGATTTCGGCGACGAAAACGGCGAAGAATCCGCCGACCTTGCCGACGCCGACGAGGTTGCCGATGCTGAGTCGATTGCCGATTTAGCCGCGCTCGACGGCGCAGAAGCTCCGACCGAGCCGGTTGCCGACACTACCGATGCCGCCGAAACCGACACCAACGAAATCGAAATCGACACCAACGATGCCGAGCTCAACAACCAGCCGACCGACGAAAATGCCACCGAAGGCACCGACGAATAATTTAATCGAAACGAGGATATAAAAAATGGCACTAATAATTGACGGAAAGGCGGTATCGGCCGCAACCCGAGCCGAAATCAAGCAGGAGGTAGCCGCCCTTTCTGAAAAAGGGGTTGAGATTGGACTTGCCGTAATCATTGTCGGCGACGACCCTGCCTCACGAGTTTACGTGAATAATAAGAAAAAGGCGTGTGCAGAGCTTGGAATCAGGTCGGAGGAATACGCACTTTCCGCCGAAACTACCAACGAGGAGCTGCTTTCTCTCATTCGCGAGCTCAACGGCCGCGCGGATATAAACGGCATTTTGTGTCAGCTTCCGCTACCCCGTCACCTCGACGAAAAGGCGGTTATCAACACCATTTCACCCGAAAAGGACGTTGACGCCTTCCATCCCGTCAACGTGGGCGGAATTATGACGGGTGACTACACCTTTTTACCCTGCACACCTGCCGGCGTTATGCAGATGCTTAAACATTACGACATTTCCTGCGAGGGAAAGAAATGCGTTGTAATCGGTCGCTCGAACATTGTCGGAAAGCCGATGGCAATGCTTGCCCTCCACGATAACGCCACCGTGACGATTTGTCACAGCCGTACTGTTGGGCTAAAAGAGGTTTGCAAGGAGGCGGACATTCTCATTGCCGCCGTTGGTCGACCGAAGTTTGTCACCGCCGATATGGTAAAGCCGGGCGCTGTGGTAATCGATGTCGGAATGGACAGGGACGAAAACGGCAAACTCTGTGGCGACGTTGACTTTGACAATGTTGTCGATGTCGCATCGGCAATTTCACCCGTACCGGGCGGAGTTGGACCCATGACAATCACCATGCTGATGAAAAATACACTCACTGCCGCAAAGCAGCAGAACGGCATTTAATAATTCTCACATTACACAAAAAAAGGAGGGTTCGGATTGATAAGGCGACTTTTGTGCTTTTTGGTAGCGGTGCTGACAATGATTAGTGTTTTTTCGCTCACCGCCGCGGCAAAAAGTGTGTCAAACAGCGATTGGGACGTCGAAATCGACTTTCCCGACGAATACATAGTCCTCACCACCGCAACCCTCTCGAAAAATACCGAGTTTATCGAATCCATCGGTCATTCAAAGGAGAGTCTGCGAAAGGCGATGAACAGCGGCAACATCATTTTTTACGCCGCGAATGAAAAGAATACCAAGCAGTTTCACGTCAAATGCTGGACAACCGACTTTTCCGAGCGAATCGGAAATCTGCATTCCCTTTCGGGAGAATCGCGTGAGGCAACCCTCGACTCGATAAAAAAGATTCTCGTTTCCGACGGACACGAAATTCTCTTTTCAAACAGTTTCACACACGGCGAAAGCTTGTTTTTGAAGCTAGCCGTTTCGGTAAAGGGGGACAACCCCTTCTGCTATATCCAGTATATCACCGTGTTGGCAGGTAATTTTTATTCGCTCGTATATTACAATGCACACAGCTACCTCACCGTAGCCGAGCAGAAGGAGGCCGACAGCATCCTTTCGGCGCTGAAAATAAGGGCAAAGGGTGAGGGCAGCGGCATTTCCGTCCAGGAAATTGTGTATTTCACTTTGGTCGGACTTGTGCTTATCGGTGCAGTTTTCATCATTTTTGTTATTTTGCGCAGCTTCCTTATCGACTATAAAATCAGCAAAACCGAGCCCGAGATTATTCCCGACAGGATAAAAATAAAGCGAAATAAATTCGGAGGACGAAAAAAATGAGCATTTCAAAGCTTTCTTTCATCGTAACAGCCGCGGCGGTAGTTTTAGCCGCAATCAACGTTATCATTCGCGCTACTACCCCCGACCAGTCGATGCTATGGCCGATGATTTTACTTGTCGTTACTGCGGCCGCCTTTCTTTTCAGCTTGGTGGTCATCAGCGGAAAAAAGGGCGATAAAAAACCCGACACCGCCGAGGATAACGCCGTCGAAAAGACCGACAATGAGTAATACCGTTTCGCATAAGATAATTGCGCGAATTTATACCGATCTGCCCGAAAAATTCGGCATCCCGAGGCAAAGTGGACTCGCCCTGTCACTCATGGGACGGATTGTTTTCGAGCCCGAGTACCGTAACGCCGAAGCACTGCGCGGTCTGGACGAATTTTCGCATTTATGGCTGATTTGGCAGTTTTCCGAAGCAGTGCGTGAGGATTGGTCGCCGACCGTCCGACCGCCACGACTCGGCGGAAACAAGCGAATGGGCGTTTTCGCCACCCGTTCACCCTTCCGCCCGAATGCAATCGGACTTTCGTCGGTAAAGCTCGAAAAAATCGAAACCGACGGCGAAAACGGCAGGGTGATTTATGTTTCGGGGGTCGACCTGATGAGCGGCACTCCGATTTTTGACATAAAGCCGTATCTTGCTTATACCGACAGCCATCCGCAGGCGACCGGCGGCTTTACCGACTCGGTTGCCGACCGCACGCTAAGCGTGACCATTCCCGACGAGCTGATTGAGCGAATACCGTCGGATAGCCGCGACGCCCTTTTTGACATATTAAAGGAGGACCCGCGTCCGTCGTATCAGCACGACGAGGAGCGAATTTATCGCTTTGACTTTGCGGGACGGACGGTCGCCTTTATGGTAAAGGAGCGCACACTTACCGTCACCGATGTTGAGTGATTTTTCACGCAATCGCATATAACTCGCAACCATCAATGAAAAAAACAAAAACGGACAGAGAAATTTCTCTGTCCGTTTTTTACATTCTCTTAAATATTAGTCGCCGATGTCATGACCCTGATACTTGTCATTATTGAGGGTCATGAGCTCCTCGAGTGCGTGACCGAGGTGAGCGTCATCGGGAGTGTGACCTACCTGACCGTTAACCGGGTAGAAGAGCATGTCACCGCTCAAACGCTTTGTGCGGTCTAACATAACCTGCTTTCTGTAATGTCCACCCTCGACTGATGAAATGAAGTCAAAGATTCTTTCGGAGAGGTAATCGTTTTCGTGAATGAGCTTGTCGCCGCTGATAACGACTTTGATTTCCTCGTTTGCGGCGGCGTCGATGGTGATAGCGGTTGTGTATGTGCTCTTATCGTATGAAGCGTGTACTTCAACCTCTTTTCCGCCGACGAACGCCTTTACTTTAACGTCCACCGCAAAGCCGCGGAGCGAAATTGTCCACTTGCGCTTTTCGGGCACGAGCGAAAGGTCGCCGACCGACGCCTTCTTTGTAAATGTGGCGGTTTCGCCCCAATCGAGTGTCATCTCGGTCGAAACGAATGCACCATTCTTATATTCGCTTCCTTCACCTGCATCTTCATAGAGGGTAAAGGTGTTGTCAGCGCCGGGGAATACAACGATTTCCATATCGTCACAGCCGATTAAGCTGTCGTTCGACTTTTTATAATTTGCGAGGGGAACGATGGCTCCTGCTTTTGCAAATACGGGGTAATCGTTGATTGTGCGATAAACTTTGAGTCGTCTGTGATTCTCGCAAACGTAGCGGTTTCCG
This sequence comes from Clostridia bacterium, assembly GCA_017399535.1. GTDB lineage: Bacteria > Bacillota > Clostridia > Oscillospirales > Acutalibacteraceae > UMGS1976. The sequence continues at coordinate 4,621 of JAFQBX010000012.1, forward strand.
TTAAAGAAGTCGAACCAATCGCCCTTCGGGAACCAGGTGTCAGCGCCTGAGGTATGGTCATTGTTATCAAGCGGCTCGGTAATCGGCGAAACCATGAGTTCACTACCGAACATAAACTGATTCTTTACCTCGTAGGCGGCCGAATTCTTCGGATAATGATAATACATCGGCTGAACAAGCGGAACGAGGTCGGTGTGATTGCGATAGTTCATTGTGTAGATGTAGGGGAAGAGCTTATGTCTGAGATTGAGCCAGTATTTCATTGTGCTCTGATACGGCTCGGCAAACATCCAGGGCTCCTTGCGGATAAATTCGTCCTTTGAGCTGTGGAGGCGGTTAATCGGCGAAAAAACGCCAAGCTGCATCCAACGGGTTGTGAGGTCGCTGTTGTGGTAACCGCACATGTGACCGCCGATGTCGTGGCTCCACCAACCGTAGCCAACGTTAGAGGCGGTGGAGGTGAAATAGGGCTGGAATTCGAGCGAATCCCAAGTAATGTATGTATCTCCCGAGAAACCAACGGGGTAACGCTGGCTACCGGGACCGCTGTAACGCGAGAAGAACATCGGACGCTTTCCGCTACGGGAAATGTCGAGGATGTGGAGATGGTTGAGCAGCCAAAGCGGGTCAACGATTTCGCGCTTGTCTTCGGGACGGTCGGGCTCGATGTCTCGAACCCACCAATAGTTTCTGCCCTGCTGCCAGTCCATCCACCAGAAGTCAACTCCGTCGTCCTCGTACTTGTGATGGAGGATGTCAAAGTATTTTTCCATAAACTTGGGCGAAAGAACGTCGAAGGGAATGATATTGGTCGATTTGGGGTCAACGCCCATTGCCTCCGCCATTTCTTCAAACATTTCTTCGTGGCATCTTACACCCTGAGCGGGATGCAGGTTGAGTGAAGTGCGGAGATTATTATCGTGCAGATATTTGAGGAAGGCGGCATAGTCGGGGAAAAGCTCCTTGTTCCAGGTGTAACCGGTCCAACCGTCCTGGAATCTGGGTAAATCCTTAAACTTTTCCTTATCCTCGGGTTTAAGCTTGTTGTAATGCCAGTCCATATCGATAACGGCAACCGAGAAGGGAATTTCCTCCTCCTTGAAGCGCTCGATGAGGGCTGTGTAGCTTTCCTGCGAATAGTCATAGTATCTGCTCCACCAGTTTCCGAGAGCGTATGCCGGAAGCATGGGAGGAACACCTGTCAAGCGATAAAGGTCGCGTACGGCTCCGAGATAGTCGAATCCGTAGCCAAAGAAGTACATATCGGTTGTGTTTTCGTTTCTGACCTCGATCCAGCCGTCTTCGCCGAGGAGGGCTCTGTTTGAGTCGTCGATGACCGAGAAGCCGTTGCGTGAGCAAACGCCGCGACCGAGCTTGATAGAGCCGTTGATGCCGTCGAGTGTCTTTGCCGTGCCGCCCAGATCTTCAAAATCGTCGCCGAAATTCCAGGTGCTTGCCGGCTCACAAATGAGCTTAATCGAAAGGGCGCCTTCAAAGCCGTTGGCTTCGGTGTTATATGTAAGGATGAGGTCCTTTGTTTCTACGGTTAAAATGCCGTTTTCTTGCTTTGTGGTGAATTCCGTTTCGGGAAAGTCGCGGTGAAAAGCCGACTGACTTGCCCTGTCCTCAAATCTACCCGACGGGTCGAATTCGAGACGGACGAGCTGCGATGTAAGGAAGGTAAAACGGTAATTATTTCCTTTTACAACGTTATTTTCCAGTGCTTTTGGTGAAACGGGCCAAAAAAATCTATTTTTCATAAATTTTTTCACACAACCTTTCAGAACAAATAAATACAAGGTGAGTTTAACATGGTGATTTGACTTTGTCAAGGTAAATTTAAGAAAAATCGATACCTCTTAAAAAGCTGATTTTTTCAGTTGACAAAAAACTGTTATTTTGGGCTTTTTTAGTGCGTTTTTGTCCGATTTAGCGCTGTTGACTTTGCAATTTAAAACCATATAATTAAGGTAGATAGTTGCCTTTTTGTATATTTATCAATGGTTTTCAGCAAAAAAACAAAGTTGCAAATTTTTGTCAACTGTTAGGAGGAAAACAGTATGAAAAAAATCGTATCAATTTTATGCGTGACGGCACTCATGCTCAGCATGATGATGTGCGGCATCACATCGCTTTCTGCCTTTGCTGCTACCACCATCGACGTCACGGACCTCGGCGTTGTCGCGAATGATATTTCGGCGGCATCGTCAAACGCAAGTAAGCTCAGCAGTAGCATGAGCTCTTGCAGCAACGGGACGACATATTACTTCCCGAACGGAACATATTATATTGCTCCGTCATCATCGCTGTTCTCATCATCGGGAATGGTCCTGTCGGGAAAGAGTAATATCACCCTCGAAGGTGACAATGCGACTATTGTAAACACGACCTATAACAATACAAGCAAGTCGCAGCAGTCGGGTACATTTATGGTAAAAGCATCGAATTGTACCAACCTTACTATTAAGGGGCTCAATTTCGACTATCAGGATTACACCTCTGTCAGCGGTACAATCACTGCCACAGCAGGCGATTCTATTACCATTCAGCTGGACGATAAATTCCTTGACGGTTCGTATAAGAATGCACTTACCGGCGGCGAATTTATCCAGTGCTTAAATCAGCTCGACGATAACGGCACACCTGTTTGTGAGCATTTTACAACAAATACATCAACCGGCTTCACCGGTACCCTTTCGGGTAACAAGTACACCATCACTGGTAACGGTGGCGGAAGCTGGTACTACTTCTCGGTAGGAAAGACACTCGTCGTTCGTTTCTCTCTCGGAACGGGCGCAGTTCCTGCATTTCAGCTTACCAGCGTAAAGGGACTGACCGTTGAGGACGTAAACGTTTATTCAACTCCTGCTGACGTGTTCTATTGCACCGGCTCAAACTCGGATTACTCCTTTACTCGACTCAACGTCGGCCCGAAGGCAGACGCTCCGACCTATTGGGGCTCAAACGTTGACGGTATCCACCTTCTCGGCATTTCGGGCGAAATCACGATTGATAACTGCTCATTCAAGGGAATGGGTGACGATGCCCTCAACTCGCATTCACGCGCAGGATGGATTACAGGAGTTGGAACCAACTCGGTTACTGCAGTTGACGGTTGGGAATACAATGAAAATGACAGAAGCGTTTCGCTTGGCTCTACTTGGGGTAGCGCAGGTGACGTAGTTCGTTTCTATAAGGACGACTGGACCTTGCTCGGCACCGCTACCATTTCGTCATTCAGCGGCACTTCGTTAAAGGTTGATTCGCTTCCGAGCGGAGTTACCTCGGGCTGCTTTGTCCAGAATACAAAGTTTATGCCTAAAATTACCATCAAGGACACGGTAGTTGACGGAAGCCGTGCGCGTGCATTCCTCATTCGAAGCGAAAACGTTTCAATCACCGGCTGTACAATAAAGAATACTCGACTTGCAGCTATAATCATGGCAGCCGACATTTCGGAATGGTTCGAAATGGGCCCGTCCGCAAACGTAGTAATCGATAATAACGTATTCCAGAATTGCTGCGTGTCAAAGGTTAACTCAAACTATGGCGTAGTAGCAATCAAGGGCTGTGACGACGGTGGCGGAGACAACTATGCCGCCGGCGTACATAACGATATCACAATCACAAATAACGTATTCAACGGAAGCGGTGCATCCTCCATTTACGCTTCTGCAACCGACGGTCTCACAATCAAGGGTAACACCTTTGCAAACTATGGTCGTGACCCGCACGATTGGGCTGCTACCACCGGTTCATACGCCGTTGCGGTAGTAAACTGTAACAACGTAACAATGGACTATGACGACAGCTTGTATTCACGCAACGCAACCATCACCCAGGTCGAGCCCGAAAACGGCGGCGACAATGGTGAAGGCGGCGAAGGCGGAGAAGAAGGCGGAGAAGACACCGAAGAACCTTCTGCACTCGATAACGAAATCGCTTCAATCGTTGTCAACGAATATGATTCACTCGTTGGCTTCGATAACACAGGCGACGAAAGTCAGGCAGCTAATTGGAACATCTTAGCAAGCGCAGACGACCAGAAATTCGCAAACTGGGGTGGCTTAAACAACCGCGTTCAGACCAATATGAGTTCCGACATCAAGATCCAGAGTAAGAATGAGTTTAACCTCGTCGACGGTTTCAAGTTCCAGATGGCAACTTCATTCAACCCCGACGCTACATTATTTAACAGCACCGGACATTACTTTATGTTCGGCGACTTAAAGCTTCTCATCGACTGTGGTCAGAACCTTGCCGGTTCACGCAAAACGGGTGTTTATATTTATGACGGCGATACACTCGTTGCATCGGCCGACACAGGACTCGATGCAGGAGACGCTACCTTTAAGTCACACTATATAGCAAGAAACACCTACTACTACATCACCTACACCGGCGGCAAAATGTCGGTACAGACAAAGAATTCTAACGGCACATACGACGTTGTATGGACACTTGCCGACGGCACCGAAAACGTTTCTGCTGTTCCCGTAACAATTACCGCAGATGATAAGCTTATCGAAGTATTCAAGTTTGGCGGCTGGGCACAGAACCAGGCAGGAAACACCGTTCTCTGTGACCCTGCTCTTTCGGGAACCTTCCCGTACAGCACGGTTGCCGCATTTACCACATATCTTTCGGGACTCGATTCCGACTCTACCACCGAGCAGGTTGCCCGTGCACGTACCCTCTTTGATAAGGTTAAGTCGGTCGGCTCGATGGAACTCGTAGCCGCAGTTTCGCCTTATGAAAGCTACATCATCGCCTGTGAAGACGGCGGTAGCGGAGAAGGTGGCGAAGGTGGAGAAGGTGGAGATGACGTAACCGATACCTTCGACAGCGGCAATATGCCGTCGAGCTTCTTTACTGCTGACAAGTGGTCAACAGCCGAAAAGCGCCTTGTATTCAAGATGTCGGACGGCTCGGTTAAGTTTGACGATGCCGCATCGGCTTCTGTCGGCAACTTTATCAACAGCGGCTTCACTACTCAGTTCAAGGCGGTTGGCGGCTGGGAAATCGAGCTTCGCAATACCTCCTCAACCACCAATAACGGTTACGTACTCGGCTACTCACAGATTAAGTACGCCGCCGAGGACGCTTCACGTATCATTTATATCAGAAAGAATGGCAGTGACGTTCAGCTTGCCCGTGTGGTAGCCGGCGACACCTGCTTTACCGAAAATGAATGGCATACACTCGGCGTTTACTTCGACGACGAATCGGGCAAAACCACAATAAGAGTATATATCGACGGCGTTCAGGTTAAGTTTGGCGCAGGATATACCCACGATTACCCCGATTCTTTCGTAAACAACGCTATCGAAAACGGCAATTTCGTCGATTTCGACCCCATTCAGCGCGGAAACTATTTCGAAATCAATCCTTACTTCTCTGACGCAGTTGCAGGTTACGGCTCAATGAGCTTCCGCTCGATTGACGCTACCGAAACCGACCACCTTTACACAATAGCAGCCGTCGGTGACTCAATCACCCAGGGCGCTTGCGCAACAGGTCGCGGATACAGCTATCCTGCCGAGCTTCAGCGAATTCTCGGCACCGACAAGTTCAATGTTGTAAACTTTGGACGCAGCGGCGCAACCCTCATGTCCAATACCGGCGCACCTTATAATATCCAGAATTCCTACTATCGTTCACTTTCGTTTGCCGCCGATTACACCGTAATCATGCTCGGTACAAACGACTCGGTAGACAACTACTGGAATATGGATTGGTCGGCATATCAGGATTATGACCATCCGTCCACAGCCAAGTTTGAGGCAGAGCTTCGTCAGCTTATCGCTGATTATACCGCTGTCGGAAGCAAGGTTATCATCATGACCTCTCCTGCATCGCATAATCAGTATTACACAAACGTTGATGCCATCGTCGCAATTCAAAAGGCGGTAGCAAATGACCTCGGACTCGATGTAATCGATATGAACGCCTTCACCACCGCTTACGGCGACGATTGGCAGACATATTACGATGCTGACGGACTCCACTTTAACGACGCAGGATATAAGAAGGCGGCAGAATACATCGCCGACTATTTCGAAACCCTCGCACAGAAAGCCGACACCGCAGTTACCACTCCTGACGAAAGTGCCGAAATCGCACTTGACAAGGACGTAACCTTACCCTACTCGGCAACCATCAGCGAAGATGACTTTGCAGGATTCTGCTTCTGGTACTCGAATAACACCATGACAATGCTCATCGGTGCATCGGGCGCAGAAGCTTGGGCATACACAAACGGCAGATTTGACCTCGGAAAGAATTTCAACGTATCAGTTACAGTTGAAAACAACGTTAACCCCTCGTCAACCTACGCAGCAGACGGCGATTTCAGCGGTATGAAGTATTCGTCACTTTCTGTTGGCGCTCTCGAAATGCGTATTCGTCCGCTTAAGAATGCAGGCGGAGTCAAATCCTTCCTCTACGACCTCTATATGAACGGCGTAAAGATTGGCTCAAGCTTTGTTGACAGCGGAAACACAGCTCCTGCCGCACGTCTTACCTATAACATCCGCTTTATCAACGGATATATCGCGGTTACACGCAGTGACGACGTTTCTATCATGACCGTCACACCCGAGGAGTACAATGCAGTTCGCAATACCGCCGACTACGCATTTGACGATGCACGAATCGGCTTTGGTACCTTCGAGCTTGGCGCATATCATCGCGTTTGCTCCATCAGCGCCGAAAAATTCGCTGATACAAACGTTGAATACTCCATCACCGCAACCGAGGGCGGTAAGATTATGGAGGGCGACACCGAATTCGACGGAACAAAGGATTACCTCGTTGGCGAAACAGTAACCCTCACCGCAGTAGCCGATGACAGCCACCTCTTTGTCGGTTGGATAAACGGCGACGGCGAGCTTCTGAGCGCTAATGCCGAGTACACGGTAATCTTCGAGCCCGATACCGAAATCGTTGCCAAGTTTATCGAAAAGCAGATTTCCGGAATGGTAATTTCGGCAACCACCGGCGGTAAAATTACCGAAAACGGAGCCGACTTTGTAATGGGCGACCGTCTCGTATCTACTTCGGCTACAATCCGCGCGGTTGCAGCTATGGACGGCTACAAGTTCGCATATTGGGAACTCAACGGCATCATCGTTTCACGCGAAGCCGAGTACACCATCACCTTCACCGAAGAAGGAACTCTTACCGCAGTATTTGCAACTCCGCTCGATCAGGAGATGCTCAGCGCAATGGTTACGGTCGAAAACAGCTTTGACGCTGCCGATTGGACTGTTACGGGTGATAACGCAAACATCACCGATGGAAAGATTTATGCCGGTAACGGAAGCAATCAGAACAGTATCACCGCTGTTTACAATACCACCCTTGACCTTTCGTCAGGATTCACCTTCTCGACCAAGTTTACTTGGGCGTATGGTCTTAACGGCTATAACAACGGCAACGTAAACTACTGGGGAGATAAGGCCACCTTCTACTTTGGCAATCTGAAAATGCAGATTGCAAACTCACACGGCGGAAACAAAACACCGATTATCTTCACCCTCTATAATGGCGATGCAGTAATCGGTACTTACGATACGGGATACGTTGCAGCCAACTATTCGGGCTACAATTCAGCGGTTGAGGAATACCTCAATTCGACCTTCACCATCACCTATGACGGCACTACTGTAAAGGTATTCAGCTCGTCACTTGACGCAAACAATGATGGTACCGCAGGCGAATACATCGTATGGACAGTTTCAGACACCGAAACCACCGAAAACGTGACAGTTGGCAACATCGACCTTACCGAAGCTACTATCAAGCTCGAAAAGGGATGGGGCGGCTCGAATCTCAAGAATGTTGAATACTTCGCCGACCTTTTGATTAAGGGTGGATTACCCTTTGCAACAGTAGCCGAGTTCAACGCATTCCTCAACGAGCTCAATAACGAACCCGATGTAGCAACAGTTGCTCTGGCCAGAGAATACTACGACGCAGTAAGCGACGAAATCAAGGCAAAGCTCGATGCAGCACCCGCACTCTTTGCCGCCGAAGCCGCACTTAACGGCGAAACAATCGACGCCGTTTACGAAATCACCGCCGAAAACGGCGCAGTATACGTCGGAAACAAGCTTCTCGACGAAGCAGGCGTTCAGTACGGCGAAACGGTAATTCTTTCGGCTGTCGAAACAGGCGACAAGGGCTTCACCGGCTGGTACGACAGCGAAGGCAATCTCATCACAACCGAAGCTGATCTCGAAGTTAAGTTTATCAATACAGTTCGCCTCACCGCCCTCTTTGACTCCGAAGTGGCAGAAAAAGAGGATTCGGCAATGACCGTAATCTCTACCGAAGGCGGAAAGATTACCGAAAACGGCGTCGATTACGTTGCCGGCGGAAACAAGGTCGGCGACAAGGCAATCCTTACCGCAGTAGCAACCGATTCAGCTTATCAGTTTGGTTACTGGTTGCTCAATGGCGACATCGTTTCGTACAATGCAACCTACACCCTCACCTACGAAGCACAGGGCGAACTGATAGCCGTATTCACCGAATATGTAAGCGAAGTTACCAGCGGCTATGTTGCTGATGACTGGACAGTTACCGGTGATAATGCACACATCACTGACGGAAAGATTTATGCAGGTAACGGAAGCAATCAGAACAGTATCACCGCGGTTTATAATAATACACTCAATCTTTCGTCAGGATTCACCTTCTCGACCAAGTTTACCTGGGCTTATGGCACAAATGGCTATAACTACAACGTAAACTACTGGGGAGACAAATCCACATTCTACTTTGGTAATCTTAAAATGCAGATTGCTAACTCTAACGGCAACTCAAAGACACCGATTGTCTTTACCCTCTATAACGGCGACGCAGTAATCGGTACTTATGATACCGGCTATGCTGCATCCAACGGCACCTACACAACCGCAATCGAGGAGTACCTCAATTCAACCTTTACCATCACCTACGACGGCTCGACTGTTAAGGTGTTCAGCTCCTCGCTTGACGCTAATAACGACGGCGTTGCAGGCGAATACATCGTATGGACTGTTTCAGACACCGAAACCGCCGAAGCAGTTACGGTCGGCGACATCAACCTTTCTGACGCTACAATCAAGCTCGAAAAGGGTTGGGGCGGATCAAATCTCAAGAATGTTGAATACTTTGCCGACCTCGTAATCGAAACGGCAGCTTCACACACCGTTTCGGTAAAGGGCAGACAGAGCAATTCAACCTCGATGGAGGTAGCTAACGGAACTAGCATCGTGCTTTCTAACGTAGCGCCGTCATCCTACGGATACAAGGTAGTCGGCTGGACCGACGGCGACGGCAGACGCATTCTCACCGACACCGTCATCGTCACCGAAGCTATTACACTTAAACCGATATTTGAGGTAGCCGACGAGCATAAGGGCTATGTAGTAACCGTTACGGGCGCTTCGAATACCGAGGGCGGAACCTATCAGTATAATGAACAGATTACCCTCGAATTCGATTCATCTGTACTCGGCGAAGGAGAATACTTCGGCGGCTGGATTAACGCCGCAACAGGCGCAGTCATCAGCTACGAAGAGACTTACAGCTTCTATGTCGGCGCAGATACAATCATTTCGGCGCTTATTTCTCAGGAAGAAGCGGTAAGCAAGCCGGTTGTAGCAATCACCGACGTATGCGATATGAATGGCGACGGTTCACGCTGGTCATTCCTTATGGAAAGAACCGTTCCCGAAGGATACACCTACGTTGGAAGCGGATTTGTTTACGGCGTAACCGAGTTTGAAACTCCTGCCGACGCTACCCATAAGCGTGAGGCACAGTCGGCATCGGCAAACGGTCAGTTCCGCGTTACAATCAATCTCGTAAAGGCAACCGACGTTTATATGCTCGCATACCTCACCTATGCTGACGCAGAGGGCAACGAAATTACCATTTACTCAAATAACGGCACACCCGTTCATTGTCAAAAGGGCTAATTTCCTAACCCGAAAAATAAAGGGGTGGACACCCTCCGCCCCTAAATAAAGTGAAAAAGCCACCTGAAATAAATCAGGTGGCTTTTTTCTTATTTCATTTGCCCGATGTTCTTCTCCAAACCTACAAAAAAATCACCCGACCGCCAAAGCGACCGGGTGATTCACAATATCTTATTTTCGCTTAAAAGGGCATTATGTAGCCGACCTTTTTCATAACCTTATAGAGAGTCTTGTTAGCCACTCTTTCGGCTTCGGCGGCGCCTTTTTTATAAATTTCGGCGAGATAATCCTTTTCGTTATATACCTGATTGTACTTCTCCTGAATGGGACGGAGGGCTTCGATAACCGCCTCTGCCACCGCAACCTTAAAGTCACCGTAGCCCTTTGACTCGAATTCAGCGGCAATTTCGTCATAGCTCTTTCCCGTGATGCAGGAGTAAATGCTCATCAGGTTGTTAATTCCTGCCTTACCCTCGCCGTAATAAACCTTTGCCTCGCTGTCGGTGACGGCGCGTTTAAACTTTTTTATAATCACGTCGGGGGTGTCGAGCATCGAGATAAATCCGTTTGCATTTGTGTCGGATTTGGACATCTTCTTTTCGGGTGTTTGGAGGGACATAACCCTTGCCCCTGCCTTACCGATATAGGGATTCGGCACGGTAAAGGTCGGCGAGTAAGCACCGTTAAAGCGCTCGGCAATGTTTCGCGCGAGTTCAAGGTGCTGCTTCTGGTCCTCGCCAATCGGCACGTAATCGGCCTGATAAAGCAGAATGTCGGCCGCCATAAGCACCGGGTAGTCAAAAAGTCCCGCGTTAACGTTGTCGGCGTGCTTCTGTGACTTGTCCTTAAACTGAGTCATTCTCGACAGCTCACCGAATTGTGTGTAGCAGTTGAGAATCCATGCAAGCTGCGAATGAGCCGCAACGTGCGATTGAAGGAAAATCGGACTCTTTTCGGGGTCGAGACCGATTGCCAGCAGCATCGAAAATGCCGAGCGAATCTGCTCCCTGAATTTAGCGGGGTCCTGTCTGACGGTAATCGCGTGCAGGTCGGCAACGGCAAAGAAGCAGTCGCAATCCTCCTGCATTTTAACCCAGTTTTTGAGTGCGCCTAAATAGTTTCCGAGTGTGAATGTACCGCTCGGCTGAATACAGCTAAGCACACGCGGCTTTTTATCGGGTGTCATTTCCATTTCGTTTAAGCTCCTTTATGAGTTGGTGACCGTTTTTCCGTACGCCTCAAACTGTCGGGCGGCATCGTGAAAAAGGGCGTTGTTTATTCTGGCATAATCCGTCTTTTCGTTGCTCGAAAGCGCCTCCCAGGCGGAATTATATTCGCGGATAACGGCGTTCAGTCGCTCGTCGGTGCTGTTGTGATAATAGAATCCGACCACGCATTTATACACCGCACGCAGCTTGATAATGTAGGTTACTGCGCGGTTGTCGGAATATTCGGGATACTTGTCCAGCTCGGCAATGACCTCCTGTGCCATTTTTACCGAGTCGGCGTCTACTCCGTTTGCGTGGGAGGCAAGTGCGTCTGCCACGCTGTAATTGAGGTTCTGCCCAACGTATTCGTTATAGTTTTCGGGGTCCTGATTTACGCTGTTTTCCCATACCGTGTTGCCGTCGACGGTCGGGTTGCCGACCGGACGGTAGCAGGAGCAAAGTTCCGCCATAACCATTACGCACAGAAAAAAGCAAATCATTCTTTTCATCATTTTTTATCCCTCAACAGCTTTAATTTGAGAATAGCAATTTGCGTTTTCGAGTCGGGGATTTCGCCCTCCATGACCATTTCCACCGCCTTGTCAAAAGGCACCTTTACCACCTCTAAAAATTCGCCTTCGTCAAGCTCGTTTTCGCCAAGATGCAGTCCATCGGCATAGTAGATGTATATTTTTTCGCCGCAGTAACCCGGCGACGGATAGTCGACCGCCAATAGCTCGTAATGGTCAGCGGTTGCACCGACCTCCTCTTTCAGCTCGCGTTTTCCGCATTCAAAGGGATCCTCGCCCTTTTCGATTTTTCCTGCGGGAATTTCGTAAATTACCTCGCCGTATGGGTGGCGATACTGTCGTACGAGGAAAATCTCGTCCTCGTCGGTGATTGCCGCGACGGCGACACCGCCGTAATGCTCGACAATTTCGCGATTTGAACGGCTGCCGTCGGGAAGCTCGACCTCGTCGTAGCGAAGTCGTACAACCCGCCCCTCGAAAATATATTCACTTTTTGTCGTCTTTTCGTAAAAATCCATTTTGTGTATCTCCGTTCATTATTTCGCCGTCTTACTCATATAATTGAGTAAAAAACCTCGGAGGTTCAATATGTCAAACATCGTAGAATCAAAAAATTACACCTATTTTGAGCTAAAATCCGCTATACATACCCTCGCCGAAAGCTACCCCTTTGTTCAGGTTTCCTCGGCTGGAAAAAGCGTTCTCGGAAAGGAACTTTTGACCCTCTCGGTCGGAAAGGGAAAGGAATCGGTGCTTCTTTGCGGCGCTTTTCACGGCTCGGAAGCGCTGACCGCAACGCTGATTTTATCCTTTGCCGAGCGTCTTTTTGCCGCCCTTGAATGTGACGGCGAGGCAGCCGGTATCCGTGCCCGACGTGCCCTTTTTGACCGAAAGCTCGTCTTTTTGCCGATGGTCAATCCCGACGGATGCGACATTTCGGTTGCCCAACGTGCCGATTGCGGTCCATTCAGCGAAAGGGTAAAAATGCTGTCCCACGGCGACTTTGCGCATTGGAAGGCAAACGCACGCGGAGTTGACATCAATCATAATTTTGATGCTGGCTGGCATCAGCTCCGTCAGCTCGAAATAAAGCAGGGTATTTTAGGTCCTGCACCCACCCGTTACGGCGGCGAGCGTCCCGTTAGCGAGCCCGAAACCGCAGCCCTCGTTTCCCTCTGTCATCGTGAAAATTTTTGTCACGTAGCCGCCTTTCACTCGCAGGGTGAGGAAATTTACTGGAATTACGGCAATAAGTTCACCGAAAAGGGAAAGAGAATGGCTACCATTTTGTCATCAAGTAGCGGCTACACCCTTTCGGAGCCGAGCGAAATCGCCTCCCACGGCGGATTTAAGGATTGGTTTATCGAAAAATTTGACCGTCCCGGCTTTACCATCGAGGTCGGAAAGGGGGAAAATCCGCTTCCCGTGACCGAGCTCGACCGAATCTATCCTCTCGTGGAGGAGATGATGATGCTCTTGTGTATTTTATAATTATAACAGATGTTGTCAATAAAGTATATATCTAATTTGAAAATGATAATGAAAGTTTTTTATTGACAATTACATAAATTGTGTTATAATATATTGCGTCCGTAAATTACGGATTACGGGCCATTAGCTCAGTTGGTTAGAGCAACCGGCTCATAACCGGTTGGTCCGGGGTTCGAGTCCCTGATGGCCCACCAGAATAGTAATTTGAGGAGCGGTATTTTTTCGCAATAGTGAAAGAAGGGCAAACCGTTCCTTGATATAGGGGTATAGCTCAGTTGGTAGAGCAGCGGTCTCCAAAACCGCGTGCCGAGGGTTCGAGTCCTTCTGCCCCTGCCAAAGAAAACGCCGAAAAACCTTGATATATAAAGGTTTTCGGTGTTTTTTTATTTCCTGCTTGTTTACATAATTTTACAGCCAAAACCACCTTTTTTCATCTGATTTCACCTGTTTCGTGGTCAAATCGTGGTCAAATCGTGGTCAAAATCGTGGTCAAAATCAGGGTCAAAAAGTGGTCAAAAATGAGCGGAAAACACGCGGGAAATGAGTAAGACGGCGACATGGTTTTCCCATTTCTCGTTTATTTTATTTATTTAATAAAAGTTACGAAAATTCTGCACAACTCGCATTTTTTTAATATTCCGAAAAGCAAAATATAAAACTCTAATAAATGATGTTTATATATTGCCAAATTTATCGAAACGTTGTATAATATAATGTTATAGGGGGAACTATGCCCATTAGTTAAAAAACAATAAAAGACAGATACAGAAGGTCAGTGCAGTGCGCTTTTGTTAATCGCACAAATAAGGGATAATGGTGACCTTTTAAATCAAAAAACAAAAATACATATGCGAAACTATTCGTAATGTATAAAGAGTTTATTTGATATAAGCTTTATAGAAGGTTTTGCATTGTTTAGGGGATTAAGAATAGTGGAAAAAGATTCAAAGAAAAAGTACAGTTTTTTTAAATCGGCTTTATTTAGGTCGACCTTAAAAATAGTTATTATCGTAATAGTAACCGCGTCGCTTCTTTTGAATTTGTTTACCTTTATTATGCCGGTTGTCAAGTACTATGGTACGAGCATGTCGCCCATGTTAGAGGACGGACAAATTTTGATTGTAAATAAAATATCGGACATTGAGAGCGGAGATATCATAGCGTTCTATTATAATAATAAGGTATTGGTGCGGCGAGTTGTCGCAACGGGAAACGAGCAAGTATCCATTGATGTTTTCGGCACGGTTTCGGTTAACGGAAAGGAATTGGACGAGCCATACGTTGAAAACAAGACATTGGGACAGTGTAATTTGAATTTTCCGTACAATATACCTTCGGGAGCGTTTTTCGTTCTGGGGGATAACAGGGATTCTGCAATGGACAGTCGGTTAGAAGAAATAGGTGTAGTAACCGATGACCGACTGATTGGAAAGGTAGTTTTTTCGATAAAACCGTTTGGGTTAATAGATTAAAAATTTTTTAAGTAGAGAGTGGAACAACAATGAATGCTTTTGAGAGCAAAAAGCTTAATATAAAAAGCATTATATTTGTCGCAATCATGGCGGTACTCGGTGTCGCAGCTTGCGTTTTGTTGTTCTGCCTTAATATCACTCCTGCCGTAGCTTTAGAACAGCAAATTCGTTGCGGTATTGAGGGGCATACACACACGGATAGTTGCTATGACGGCGATTTTTTGATATGCGAAAAACCTGCGCATACTCACGACGGTAACTGTTATATCGTTCTGCTGAAGGAAAACGATATTAACGAAATATTGACACTGCTTGGGAATAGCGATGCCCGTTCACTTGAATATGTTATAACCGATACCATGTCATCGGCGCTTACCTTTAATTCTAATATAAATGCAGTAGAAATTGTTGATGCTCAACCGATTGTTTTTTCGCAAAACACGGTAGCGGAGCTTAATAATACGATTTCTCATGAAGAAGAGCTTCCGGATATAGTGTTTAACGAGAACATCAATAACATAAACACCATAGAGTTGGATGACGTAACAACCAATGAAATACAGAGCGGCGCAGGAGCAACTACATTAAGCGTTGGTGAAGAACCGGTCACTTCAAACTATACAGCGAATTTTTATATCTACTTAGATGGAAAATGGAACTGCATTGGCTCGTTGCCTTTCACATCTGTAAAAAATGGCACCCGATATAACGGCACAATCGCAACCTCAGATATTTTAAATCTTGTAAATAACGCCCTTGATGCTAATTTTGTTTACAATTCATTTGATATTGCCGTATCCACTTCGCAAAACAGCGGATATTCAAAAAGCAATATAGGAATGAATTCGGTAACAACGACAATAGCATACAGACAATCAAGCACAAATATCAGAAGTGTAAGGCATGTTAGGTTGATACCTGAAGGCGGGTCTGCAACCAGCACGGCGTTCGCGTTTTATACAGTAAAATATGTTTATCCCGATGGAAACACAGTAACGAACTATGTGCGTTCGGGTACGACCATAACGCTTCCGTCCGGTAATTACGAGTGGTCGAACGGCAATAATACCTATTCTTCCGGCGAGGCAGTAACAATAACATCCACGACCACGTTCGAAGCAATAACGTTAGGTCCGCCTACTTATGTTAATATCAATTACGACGTAGATTTCCCGGTTGTAAGCGGGGTTACGGTTGGTGCGACTCCTACGATTGCAGGGTACGCCACAACAACGCATAGGGATGAATATACCGAGAATTCGGAAGCAACCGTTCGCAACGTTTCTCAGCAATCGGTGCAAGGAACGGTAAATAACAATAGTACGGGACTGACTCGTGTAATTCAGTTTAAAGGATGGAGGGTTGGCACCACCGATGTCATTCTTCAACCAAATACCAAGCTGATATGGGAGGAGCTTGTTCAGTATTCTAACAATACGACAAGCATAAAGTTGACTGCTGTTTGGGATTATAGTCCCTTGCAAACAGCAACCTTCTTTATCCGTTTTGACTCGGTTGCGGTTGATACCGAGGGAAATATTACCGGACAGGATTCCAATAAATATACTAAACAAATTTTTGCAGCTTATGTAGGCGGAGTTGACACCTCCCTCGGCGCGACCCAGCTTCAAAGAAATTATGGAATTGCAGATACCACGTCGGACAATTCTTATGGCGCAGACCAAGAGATTCGTGCACTTTACGGAGAGCGTACAGACGGTGTTTGGTTGAGCGCCTTTCCGACGGATGAATTTGTTTTTGAGGAATTGGTTGAGTATGCACAAACCGGGTATCTTTCGGTGGACGGTGTAGCCGTAAAAGCCGAAGATTTGAACAGCAAGGAATATGCTATTCGTTGGTATGTATTTAAAAGTCAGGACGATGCGTGGCATATTGATGGAAAATTGGTTAAGAAGGTCGGTCTAATTCACGTTTATAAGACGTTTGCAGGTAATAAAGAGCTTGTTGCCGAGGCAAAAACCGACTTTTATATCGATGCAATCGATGTTTCCACCGGCGAAAATACGGTTTTGAATTTGAATAATTATACCACCCGCGATTTAGCAACCGACACTTATATGTGGGAAATCACCGATGTAGAATACGGAGAGTATTGGGAAATAACCGAGCATCCTCATCAGTTTGATGACGAGCAGGTTAATTTCAGCGTTTATTCTGAGTTTACGGTAATGGACGCTCATGGCGAACAGTCCATTACAGGCACAGGAACCTCGCTTACGGTTAGCGGCATGACCTATGCGCTCGATGAGGGTGTAGATGAGGTGTTGCGAGCAGAATTTACAAACATATATAATCGCAACGATTCGATTATTATTAAAAAGCAGGATAGTTTAACCGGGGTTTCTATTGGAGGAGCCGTATTCCAATTATCACAAAACGGACAAGCGCTTAAATTCACCTACAATGCCGAAACAGATCGTTATCAATATGATGCCGAAAATGGAAGCGTGGTAAACCTTTCAGGCAATGCAAACGGTTATTACGAAATCTGTATTGACCATTTCAGTTATGACCTTGGCCCGATAGTTATTAAAGAAATAACGGCACCAACGGGATATACGTCCATCGGCAATATAGAAATCGGCTATACCGATGACGGAGAAACGGTTGGCATTCTTAGCGGAAACAGTGAATTGATTAAATTTATTAGCGGTGTATTGATTGTCGGAAACAGCACCGATTCATCCTCGGTTACTGTTAAAAAAGAGTGGGAGTGCGACCAAACCGAGTGGCAGGATGTTACCGTTCAATTATTAGCGAATGGTAAGCTTGTTACTACTGTTATTGCAGGAGTTGAGCCGCAGGCAATTCTGAACAGCGACAATAATTGGCAACACACTTGGAAAAATCTTCCTGTTTATGTCAATGGTGTAAAGATTAACTGGTCTGTAAAAGAAACAATGATTGGTACGGAATCCGCAAAGGCGGACGGTTCGTTTATCAACTGGCTGGTGTCCTATGAATTGCCGATTGTATCGACCGATGGGGACGGTAATGAAAACACCTTGCTCACCATCATAAATACTACTAAACGAGTAATGCTTCGTTTGACCAAAACTGACCTTGGCAAGTCAACGCAGCTTTCGGGAGCAACCTTTGTTTTGGAAGGGGTGGATGCTCACGGCAACCTTTTGCCAACCGAAGTTGCAAAAACAGCTACAACCGGCGCAACAGGAACGTTGGTGTTTGACAACTTAAAGTGTGGCGTCAGGTATCGCCTTACCGAAACGGAAGCCCCAATCGGATACCTAAAAACAAATGAATATATTTATTTAGTAATCAATGAAGACGGAACCGTTTCGGTGGAAGAAAGCTTCTTTGCCGAAGCCGGTTCCACGGCCTACAACATTGTTGTTCGAAATGGTATAGCAGTTGACCTTCCCGACTCAGGGGGCATGGGAACAGGTATGTTTTATGCACTTGGCTTGTTGCTTATGGCGGCAACCCTGTGCATTTACATAAGATATCTCCGTAAAAGGAGGTGTCATAATTAGTACGTTTTCAATAAATTTGAAAAAATATAACAGAAAAGGAGTTAAAACAATGAAAGCAATCAAAAAAATCTTGGCAATCCTCGTAGTTTTATGTGTGGTATTCAGTTGTGGCGCTTTGGCGGCAATAGCTGCTGAGCCGACCGGCAGTATTACCATACAGAATCCGGGCAATTCCAATGCCACAGTAGCAGGCAAAACCTTCAAAGTTTACAAAATCTTTGACGCTACTACCAGTGGTAACAACACCTCTTATAGCTGGTATAAGGATGGGGGCAACATTCCGTTTTACGATTTCTTCTATGGCGCAAACGGCATTGTTGGACAGAATGTTGAAAATGGTAATGTTCAGGGTGCCGTTGAGTTTTTAGCAGAAAAGAACTCGGGCGGAAACAACTTTGAACTCTCGCAGGTTGCAGAAAAGCTGCACGACTACATTGTTGAAAAGAACATAGCTTATGTAGAAAAGATTACCGCTTCGGATACAGCAACCTCTGTTACCGTTTCTGACCTTAGCTA
This sequence comes from Clostridia bacterium, assembly GCA_017399535.1. Taxonomy (GTDB): domain Bacteria; phylum Bacillota; class Clostridia; order Oscillospirales; family Acutalibacteraceae; genus UMGS1976. Next base: position 23,321 of record JAFQBX010000012.1, read on the forward strand.
CGGCTATTATCTTGTGTATGACGATACCGACCTTTCAGGCGACGGTACCAGCGCTGTACGTTCTGCGGTTATGTTATCCAACGTTAACAAGGACGCCGTCATCACCTTGAAGGCAAACCGTCCTCAGATTTTAAAACAAATCAAAAAGCATAATGAAGAATACGGCAAAGGAACCTCGGTTTCTATCGGTGACACGGTTACATTTAAAATTACAACAGTCGTTCCTTCTCATACCCTCTATACAGATTATACTTACTACGTAGAAGATGTTATGCACGATGGTTTGGTTCTTGATGTAGATAGTATCAAGGTGTATCAGAATGATATAGAGCTCGAAGGCGACTTTACTCTTACTACAACAGGATTGAGTGAAGGTGTTGACTTTAAGGTTGATTTCACCGCTCTCATGAATGACGATGACAAATATGAAATCGGCGACGAGCTGGTTATCATATATGACGCAAAGGTCACAAATGCCATCCAGGCACAAAAGGCAAACCAGAATACAGCAAAGCTTACTTACAGCAACGACCCGACCTCACAGACATCTACCGGTAGCGTAAGTGATGTTGCTAACGTGTATTCTTATCAGTTTGTATTTACTAAATTTGCCGAAGATACACACGGCGTTTTGACAAACGTTCGTTTGGCAGGTGCAGAATTCAAGCTTTTCAGAGTGGTTGAGGGTCAGGAGGACCAGCTTATCACATTTACAACAATAGAAAAAACTCATGAATCTACCGAGGAGGGTGGCCAAGCAACTACATATATACAATACGTAGTCGCAGAAGGAAGCACCGGCTCTATCGACACCCTAACAACCCATAACAAAGGTGAAGCTACCATTAGCTTGGGCCATCTCAATATGGGCGGACATCTCGGCGATGTTTCAATATTTGGTTTGGCAGAGGGCACATACAAGCTTGTCGAAACAAAGGCACCGGATGGCTATGTTATTGCTGATAAGCCCTTCAAAATCAAAATCGAGGACCAAATCGGCGAGCTGGGCTCTGTTGGCACATTGACCGTTACAGGACAGTATGATGGCGAAATCGGTAACATCGTTAATACAAATGGTATTGCCGAATCCATCTTGACCGTTTGGGCAGAAATCACCAACCGACCCGGTTCTGCGCTTCCCGAAACCGGCGGAATAGGTACTACACTCTTTACCGTTTTAGGTGTAATTCTCATGGCAGGTGCTGTTGCTTTTTTTATTTCAAGAAAAAGAAATAGTGCGGTATAAAAGAAATAATTGTTTTTGACGGAATGATGCTTATTTTAGTTGACCTAAAAAGCTGTTTCTTTTTCTAAATTTTAAATAAAGATAAATAAAAGGAGGGAAAAACCGATGAAGAAGCATTTACCGACAATTATAATGGCGGTTATATTTCTCTGCGGTCTTTCCCTCTTTCTTTATCCTACCGTCAGCAATTTATATAATGAACATTTAAATAATAAGCTTATTGGCGAATATGAGGAGACCTTCGCTGCCATCCCTTCGGAAGAATTTAATAAAGCGATGCAGGATGCAGTTGATTTTAATAAAAACCGCACAAATGCGGACAAATTGCAAGAGCTTGGTTTAACCTATGAAGAAGTACTTAATATTGCAGATAACGGAGTGATGGGATACATTGAGATTCCTAAAATCAGTGTTTCGCTCGTTATATATCACTCTACGGAAGAAACTGCTTTGCAGAGGGGGATTGGACATCTACCCGACTCCCATTTACCTATCGGGGGCAGTAGCACCCATTGTGTACTCGCCGGTCATACTGGACTGCCTTCGGCGAAATTGCTTACCAATATCGATCACTTGAAAGTAGGCGATCGATTCTATATTCATGTGTTAAACGAGGTTCTGGAATACCAAATTGATGATATTTCTGTTGTTGAGCCCCACGAGGTGTCACGGCTCAATGTAATCAGCGGTAAGGACTGTGTTACCTTGGTTACCTGCACGCCCTATGGAGTGAATTCTCACCGTTTGCTTGTTCGCGGTGTTCGCGTTGATGACTTGGATCTGTCTGCTAATAAGGACGGAGTTACAAACGAGATTTTAAATATAGGTATGAAATACCTGCTAACATTTTCGTTGATTGGGCTTTGTATTATCTTTGTAGTGATAGTGAAATTGCGCTCAATTTATAAAAAGAGAAGGGCGCAAGGCAAAAAAGGAGACGAGGTAACAGATGAAATTAACCATTAAAAACATAGTTATCTTTATTTTATCGGCAGTGTTTGTTATTGCCTTGGCTTTGCCTTGTCTTGCGGCTACGGAAAGCGGAAGCATAACCGTAACTTTAGAGGATAATAGTAAAAATAAAATTAACGGTATAACGGTACATCTTTGTCAAATAGCGGAGCTTAATAATTCAGGATATTACCCCACCTCGTCGTTTGAAAGCTCCGGCATATCCATTTCGGGCATTGTGAATGGCCCTGACGACCTGACTGCAAAAGCTGTTGTGGATTATATTGAGGACAATGAGATAGACTCGCTGTCATCCGTGTCAGAAAACGGAAAGGTGTCTTTTTCAAATTTGGATTTGGGCATTTGGGTTGTGTTTTGCGAGCAGGAAGGCAAATATATCTTTAATCCGTATATTGTTTTTTTGCCCTACGAATCGGAAGGTAAACTATTCTACGACGTAGCATCCACACCAAAGACGGAGGATAGCAAACCTGATGAAATCAGTATTTATGTTATAAAAAGATGGGACGACAATAATAATGCTGCAAAAAAGCGTCCCGAGTCGGTTGTTGTTGAGCTGTTGAACGGGAATAAAGCGGTGTCTTCGGTTGAGCTTAGCGAGTCAAATGGATGGACTCATACGTTTACTTGTGTTGCAAAGAATGGCAAGTATTCTGTCAGAGAAAAAGGCGTAAAGGACTATAAAGCTACATATAGCGGGGATGTAGCTAATGGCTTTGCGGTAACAAATTCATACGTTGGAGAAAAGCTTCCGCAAACGGGTCAGTATTGGTGGCCGATTGTTATTATGGCTATTGCCGGCTTCTGCTTCGTTTTACTCGGCATCTATGAGATTGGAGTAAAGAAACATGACAAGAAGAAGTAAGGGCATCATCCTTCTGATTGTTGGATGTATTCTGCTTCTAAGCTCAGGCGGTTGGTACATTTATAACGTTCAGGAGGACAAAAACGCAGGGCGTCAAGCAACTGAAATACTCGGCAAATTAGACAACGAGCAAAATATAATTGATAATAGCGATACCGCTCCTGTGATTACCGTAGATGGTGATGCTTTCTGTGGCAAGGTTGTTATTGAAAAGCTGGGCGTGGAGCTTCCGGTGTATGATGAATGGAATTATACTCGATTAAGGTCAGCACCCTGTCGTTATATGGGAAGCGTTGCTACGGATGATATCATTATCGCGGCGCATAATTATAAGAGTCATTTCGGTTCGCTTAACAAGTTGCAGACGGGCGATGAAATTCGATTTATAGACGCTTATGGAACAGCGCACACCTATTCGGTATGTGAGCTTGTCACTTTAAACGGAACAGATATTTCAGAGATGCAGTCAAGTGGATGGGATTTTACGCTTTTCACCTGCACAAAGGGCGGCAAGCAGCGCGTTACCGTTAGATGTAATAGAACCCAAAACCGTTAAAGACAAAGAACAAAGCAAATAATTATAGTTGCTTCTTTCAATTAAATCAATAAACACGGCCCGAAACGGATGAGTTTCGAGCCGTGTGATTTTATTTATATTTCGGGTAAATCTTCTATATTTATTTTATTCAGATGGATGTAAGCGTTTGTCGATGCGAGTGAGCTGTGGCGCAGATAGTTGCTTACAAAAAGTTGGTTATGATTCTTTGCTTCGTACATTATTGAGCCGCAGGTGTGGCGAAGGGTATGCAAACCGCACTTTTTAATCCCCGCCGATTTCAAAAGCGAGTAAAAGCGTTTTGCGAAGCTTCTCGGAGCTATTCGTTCAAATTCGCTGTTATGTATTATCGGGCCGGTGTATCCCTCGGGCTCGTAGCTTTTCATTAAAATTAGCGTTTCTAACGCGGTTTTGTTTATCGGCAAGAGGCAGGTGCTGGCACGTGTTTTTGTAGTAGTGAGCTCACTTATGCGACCGATTGCCATGCCGTTTTCATCTCTTTTTTTATGATTAACGTAGTTTTTGTGAATGTTTATTGTTTTGTTTTTAAAGTCGATATCAGCGTAATCGAGAGCCAGTGCTTCACCTGCACGAAGCCCCGTATTCAGCATCACAATAAAAAATAAATTTTGATAATCTGTTTTTGGGCTTTTTTCTTTTGCGGCGGCTTTTAATTTTTCCATTTCTTCTTCGCTGAATATTTTTTCTTTATCCTTTTCAAGCGGGTTTACCGGGGTGGTGTAAAGGTCACTTTTTTTGATAATCAGCATCGGTACGGGATTGTAAATGATTAGTCGTGAATTTACAGCATATTCGAAAAACATTTTAAGCAAGCTTTTTACCTTTTTGAGTGTGCTTAAACTGTATTTTTCTGAAAGCTTGTTCAGTATTTTTTGCAAATCCGAAGTGGTAACGTCTTTAAGCTGCTTTTTTGGAGCATGGGGTAGAATTTGATAGTTGAGAACCTGTTCATCACGGTCAAAGGCGGTGCCTTTTTTACTACCGTGCTTGGTTTCAAACAGCCATCTTTTTATGGCGTTTGGAAAGGGGATTTCGCTTAGCTTGCCGTTATTTATATTGTATTCGTTTACGAATTCGATGGCCTTCTTTTTGCTTTCTTTTGCGGTGGTGGCATAGAAGCTTTTTACCGCTTCTTTGCCATCTTTTCCGTATCCGAGGTGTATTCGTGTTTCGTATCGCCCATCCTTTCTCAGACGAGTTGCTCTCATTATCACTTGTTCTTTTCCCGCATAAATCTCCTTCATGCACAAACCTTCTCTTTCCAACCGGTGTTATTTTCCCATTCAATCAACTTGTCGAGCCGGACGAGTTTGAATTTGAGAATTTTGCACCAGGGAAAGTCAGCGCTTCTCATCAACGCATACGCAGAGCCGATTTTTATTTTGTATCTTTTGCAAAGGTCGGTTGCGTTCAAAAAGGTGTTTGACGGGTTTTCGTGGATATAAGCGTTGTTGGTCATAGATTAGTTCCTTTCTTTTGTGTTTTTTATTTTTTTTGCTTGTCAAATTTAATATGACAGAAAATTTGAAAATTTTTTATCCAAATTGCAACGGATTCGAATTTTTGACTTAAAAAATTGTTTTTTTATAAAATGTTTGGTCAATGAATCGCCTTCCGGTTGATTTTGGAGTTTGTTTTTTGTGATTCGCTACGGGTTACAGTTCCGGACAAGCCATCTTTCTTGGTACGCCTGATGCCTACTTCGCCAAAAGCGTCTTGTCAAATCCACTATTCAGTTTTCAAGGTGCGTTTTTGGGGGACAAAAAAGGAGGATAAAGTGGCCCTTCGGCTTGACTTTAATCCCCCTCGAAAAACGAGCTTGTGAAACGAATTTTCCGTTTCGTTATATTTAATTTTTTTGCCCTCTAATTTAATTCTAACACCGAAATAAATTCGTGTCAACTTTTCTGCTTTTGTTTTTTTTAACGTTCAGAAAGCTGAAATTTCTTTTGTTTTTTCTCTTTTTTGCTTTGGAAAAGGTTCAGGAAAAAAGTTTTGATTTTTTAAAATTTTCTGTTTCCAAGCGTATTTTCTTTTACGCTAACAATATGAAAGATGCCCATACGATACAAACTGAAAAAATCAAAAATGTCTTCTGAATTGTTTTCCTATTTATTTAGAAAAAGCGGATAATATAAATGTTAAAAAAGTAAGACGCCCGAGCTAACGCCTTAGGCGCCTTACTTTCGGTTAGATTATGTTATTTTATTTTTATTTTGTTTTTAGTCGTCGAAGTTTAGTTCTCCTGAGGCCATCATTTCTCCGACACGTTTACTTATATCCATCAGGGTGTCCCAGTCGGGGAGCTTGATGTTCATGTCTTCCTCATGTTGTTCAGCCATCATAACCTCTGCTTTTGCAGCTTCTTCGGGAGTCGCTATCTTGCAAGTGGTGGAGAAGGATCCTCCCGTGAAGGTTACCACTTCGCCGTCATCGATTTTTCTGAGGATTGCCTGTGCGGTTTCTTCTCTGACATTGTCCGGGACATCTACGTCGTTTGCGAGTAGTACCTGCATATATCCTCTTTCGCAGAGGTCCATCGAGAGTACCGAACCGTTTCTTCTTGTTACTTTGTAAAGGTATTTCTTTTCTGTGTTTGTCACTACATCAATTCCTTCCTTTAATTTGTGTATGCTAAACCTTATGATTTCGGCTCGCGGCTTCCCAAGTACTTTTTTACAGAAGTCTAATGCTTCGACATCTTTGGATGAGAGCCGAATATGAAAGGTTGTTTCTTTGTTCATTTTGTTTTCACCTCTTAGGATTTTGTGTGTTTTACAAGGGCGAAACACCTGCCTCTATTTTAAATATATCACTTTGTGTACACAAAGTCAAGTATTTTTTCGAAAATATTTTAAATATTTTTTATTTTGTGTACACAATTTAGCGTTTTAGTAGGTTTTTCCGTCGTAATATAAGTTTTAAACCTGACTTTTTTTCCATAACTTCCTGACTTTTTTCGATAACTTCGATATTCAAGTGTATCTTTCGTCGCAATGTTAATGATGCTGCGCTTAAAATAATAAAACAATTCTTTTATATTTTCTCGTTTTCTTTATCACATTTTCTTCCCCCTTTCTTTTTTATTATCATTTATAAGTATGAAAGAAAAAGAGCCGGAAAAGAAAAAAGACGGGAATATCCGCCTTTCTTTTTTTCGTTTTTATTATGGTTAAAAAAAATAGGACCAGTGCAGGCACCGATCCACTAAAAACAATGGTATTTGTTTTTTCGCAATATTTTCTGTTTTTTTATGGCACGGGTTTAAGGTCTCCACGCCGACCGATAATGTTGGTTAAAGCTATGAAAAGACTTTATATAAGCTTTAACTAAGCTTTTACCACTCCCGTTTGGACCGGCAAAAAGATAAATCGTCATTTAAACACTCCTTATCTTTTGCTTAAAAATACGGTATCAGCCTCATCTAAATGAATATTCTTTTTTAGAACATTTTGTGTGTCAGAAAAACTTGAAACAACAACCTGTTCACCAAATACAGCAGCACGAGCGTGTTTAGCTGAATTAGATTCTTCTTTAGCTATCATATATTGCGTAACAATATAATCAACCATATTACTTACTGTTCTAAATTCTTTCGCTGCCATTTTACGGATGTTTTCAATGGTACTTGGTTCAAGTGTAACACTTAAAGTTTGCTTTGCCATAAAAACACCTCCAAGTTAAAAAATATTGTACTATATTGTGATATATTGTATTGCAATATTATTATATGCAAATAATTTAATTTTATCAACGACATTTATTTTAAAATAAAGCCAGTTGCTAATCAGTAATCTTAGAATATATATCGAAGTCATACAAAGTATGAAAGAAAACCTTAAATAAAAAGAAAAAAGCCACCCAGTCCCTGTAAGATGAAGTGAACCCCAAAGTTTAGACAAAATTAAATATTAACTTGCTTGTGAACGAGTTCGGTATTGCACTGGACTCATTCCTTTTAGTTTTAAAGAAATTCATTCGTTGTTGTAGTAATGAATATATTTCTTTAACTGGGTATTATATGAGGTGTCTTATTTGATAGTGAAGTATTCTTTTTCTTCAATCGCTTTTAAATAGTTTTTCTTCATATATCGCATTGAACCGAAAAAATTTTCTTCTGATTTTGAGAGGATATGCTTTTCTTCTTTTAATTTAACAAGCTTCATAGTGCAAATAAGGTCGGCAACTTGGAATAATCTATAATCTACAGGTATAACCTTTCTGAACTCTGCTTGCGGAAGCATAACGGCAAAAACTGAAGCCAAAATTTTATTGAGTTCTACTTGGCCGTTATCATAATAAACAATGATTTTCTCGAATTGTGTAAAGAAATTAAACTCTTCACGAATAAATGTCGACAGTTGTTTTGATAAAGTTGCAAACAGCTCGATAGAATTATTAATATTCTTTTTCTCCACCGAAAAAGAAATATGCGAAATATTACAGTTTTTAGCAAAAGTTAGTATGCTATTAAGACATCTACGCCTTTCAACGATTGACATATACTGATAATCTTCCTCGCGGCGGATAATTGGCCCTGCATGGTAGCAGTGCTTAACATCAAATCCAATATCCCGAAGATGACCTTCAAGATGGGCTATAGGACTTTCGATAGAATGGCTTTGGTCGTGAAAAACAAGTGTGAAAATGTAAAAGGGCGCGTGTGGTTCATATGCACCAAAATCGCCTGATTCATCCACAAAAATACTTAATTCCTTCATTTTCTCACTTCCCGATAAAAAAAGTGGCGGGGAACATCCCCGCCGTAGGTGGACCCGGGTCTAACGACCAGCCCGTTTTCCTTGATTACATTGTAGCACGAAAGCCTAAAAAACGCAATCTCTATTAATACGATTTTGGCAGGATTCGTAACTTCATGCAAATCTCTTTGCAACTAAATAATAACATATGTGTAGCACAATGTCAATATTTCTTAACATTTTGCAACGTTTTCGATACACAACGCTTTAATTTAGCTGCATTAATAGTATGACAAAAAATAATTGAAATTATTTTTGCTATATTGTAATATATGTAGCTTCCATATATTTCGTGATTATTTTAATACAGCAAATACCTGACTTTCAATGACTACATAAGAAATTAAAACAGTTTTTAAACAAATTTTCTTTTGCTTCTTTCTGCCTTGAAAAAAGTTCAGGAAAAGTTTTGATTACTTTTTTCCTTTCCTTCGCGTGCTTTCTTTTTCCCTTTCTTGCTTTTAAAAAAATCAAAAATATCTTCTGAATTGTTTTCCTTCTTTTCTTCTCAAATTTAATCATCAACAAAACACAACAAAAAGCAAAATTATATTATTATTGACTTATAAGGTCAAAAGTAGTATAATACTTTTGAAATGACACATACTATGAAAGAAAGGGGTGCTGATATGACTTTGTTTAAAGCATTGTTAGAAAAGTATGGAACAAATGAACCTATACTATCTGCTGATATAAAATTTGAAAATTATTCTCGTCCTTGGATAATGAAGCAACTGCAAACGCTTTGCGAGGAGGGTAAAATTATTAGGTATGAAAAAGGAATATATTATATCCCTACCGATACCGTATTTGGTAAAAGCATATTAAGCCCTCGCAAGGTTATTGAAAAGAAGTATATTAAAGACGGTACTGAAATAATGGGGTACTATTCTGGAATTACATTTCAGAATCAATTAAAGCTCACTACCCAAATGTCAAATGTGGTTGAGATATTTACCAATAACGAGACTGCAAAGGTGCGTGACATTATGGTTGGCAAGCAGAAAGTAACGCTTCGTAAAGCAAGAACTACAATAAACAACGATAATGTCGCTGTATTGAGCTTTTTAGAACTTATGAATGATATAACACCCCGTTCATTAGATGATGAAAAAAAGGCTTATATTATTGATTTTATCAACGCTAACGGCATTACCAAAAATGATATTATCTCTTACGCTTCGGTGTTCCCGGATAAAGTTATGAGGAATCTTATAGAGAGCGAGGCAATATTTAATGTTGCACAATGATAAAGATAATTTTGAACAAGTAATTCTTAAAGTATCGAGCGAAACCGGAATTGAACCCGCTATTATCGAAAAGGATTATTATGTCACACTTTTTTTAAAGCGGCTGGTAGAATTACAACCGAATATTATATTCAAAGGCGGAACGTCTCTTTCCAAGTGTTACAAGATTATAAATCGCTTTTCGGAAGATATTGATTTAAATATTGAAACCATGAATAAACCTACCGAGGGACAACGTAAAAAACTTAAAGAAAATATTGTATCAATTATTGATGAGTTCGGCTTTGTTCTTGAAAACATCGAGAATGTTAAAAGCAGAAGAAATTATAATAAATATATAATTGACTATCCAACCGTGTTCCCGTCGAGTTACTTGAAGGAGCACCTGCTGGTTGAAACCCTTGTAGACATCAAGGCGTTTCCTTGCGAAAGGTTACAGGCAACAAGCATTATATACGATTATCTAAATAATAACGGCTATTATGATTTAATAGCACAGTATAGTCTTGAACCATTTGAATTAAATGTTCAGGTTGCGACCAGGACCTTTATAGACAAACTTTATGCCTTGGGCGATTATTATTTAGACGATGCCGTTCAGGAACATTCGAGACACATTTACGACCTTTATAAATTATCTGATATTGTTTCATTGAATGCCGATTTGAAGCAGCTTGTTAGTGAGGTTTTTGAAGAACGAAAACCCAATGAGCGTTGTCGCTCGGCAAAAGATGGTGTCGATATGAATGCGTTACTTCAAGAAATAATTGATAAAGATGTTTACAAGAAAGATTACGAGGAACTTACTTCAAAAATGCTTTTTGAAGAGGTGCCTTATTCTACCGCAATTAAGACTTTACAGAAAACAGTTGATTATAAGTTGTTTTAAGAAAAAAGGATGAGATTGCTCTCATCCTTTTTTCTTTTAAAATCACAAAGTATAACTTATTATACTTTTCAAAAAAGTATATACTTTTTGCTTTTATCGGTGACATTTTTATTTGATTGGAGTATCAACGTGCTGTTTGATTTGATATCTTTCTGTATCGTTTATAAATGCGTTGTCGATTACGTTTTTTATCCTTTCGGACGGACAAATGAGGGTAACCTGATTTTCCGGTTCGAGGTTGGTCATTCTTGTAAACTGATATACAAGCGACTCGATTAACCAATCAAATTTGTGCGTAGGATTATTTATCAAGAATAGCGCAATCTTTCTGTTTTCGTCGTTAAAAAGCTCCTCAAAACAGAGATTGTTTGTCGCCGTTAAATTTAGAAATTCGGCATAGCTCAGTTGATAAAACAACCTTTTCAAACCGCAGGCGCTTTTTTTAGAAAGCAGATTGATGTCCGAGTATTCGCTATCTTTATTGAAAAGAATCTCAAACAAAGAGTTAAAGTTTCTTTTGAATGGCGGACACTTTTTCATAATGAATAGAAGCACTGAATTCAGCGCTAAACAAAGCTCATATTCCATGGGATTTAACGTATCTTTTCTGAGAATGGCCTTTATTAAAAATTCGGAATACTGATAAATTTCCGGCTCGGTTTTTAAATAATCGAACGGATTGTATGTATTCGATTTTTGAAGGTCACAGAGGTTGAGAATTTTTATCTCATATCCTCGTGTTTCAAGTATCGTTCCAAATTCATCAAGCAAACGACAAGAAGTATCAAACAGAATAAAATTCCCGCTCTTTCCAAGCGCTCTTCTCGCTGCATTAAGGTTTTGGCGGCCTTCACCGAAAATGATGTAAGAGCCGTTTTGATGGAGTGGGATCCCGTTGACCAAATCGTAATTATACTTTTCAGCGAAGTCTAAAACGAACTCGATGGACGATGTACCATCCTCTCGGATTTTATAATAATTGCTTTTACTAATGTTCATAGCATCGCAAAATTCTTTTGGTTTTTTGCCGGTGCTATATTGAAAATTAGTCAAATGTTCTCCTATAATTTTCATAAAATTCACCACCTTTCTTTTTGTTTTCAAAAACAGTATGACAGATTGAGTTTTAAAATCCGTGCGTTTTTGTGGATTTTTAGAAAAAATTTTTCTGTTTATCACAGAATACTTCCTGTATAGTGGGTTTTTCCTTTTGTTTCGTCTTTGTCAATGGTTAAATATCTCGGGAATTCGCATAAATATCTCTGAGTCGGTGTCCCTTTCCATACAATTTCAGGATTTATGATGTAAAAATTGAGACCTTTATCCTTTTTAACGTAAATGAGGTTTGCTTTTTGAAGGATTTTGAGTTGGCGCCAAACGGTAGTGTTTGAAATTTTAAATTGCTGGCACAGAGCTTTTTGGGTTACGCATGATGCATTTCTGGTATTTGCGTTTTTTTCGAGAAAGAGGAGAATGGCCAAGGCCTTTGGATGTTTAGCAGCAAAATTGCATAAGAAATTCGAGTATTCGCAATTTAACTGAATAAATCTCCTGAATCCGAGAGCTTTTTCTTGCGGCGTTAGAGTAGGAGTGAGAACCTCTCCGGTTTCAGTGCAAACGGTTACTGTTGATTTTTCTGACTTCATAATTATCATATCCTTTCAAATTGATTTCTTTTAGTATGACAGAAGTCGTGATGAAAAATTGCACGCTATAAAAAGGAGAGTTTCCATAGAGTAAAATTTGGTAATTTGCGAAAGCATTGGTACAGCTGGGTTTGAGCGGGGTGCCGTCAAATCGTTCTTTATATAATAAATTAATTAATTAATAAACTAACTTAGCCCTCATGCTTTTTTTCGCATGAGGGCCTTTTAGCTTGGGCAGGGTTAAAGTAATACCTGCTTATTTAATTGATAATTTACGTCTGCACAAGCGTACTCAATGAGGATTTGTTTGGTTTATTCAACCACCTTTTCCACTTGGCGTAATCAAAAATCCGAATTGAGCTTTTTAGGACACTTTGCAGCAGGTTTTACAGCAGCTCGATTGTTTTTTATCCTTTGTAAAGCGTAGAATTAACAAGTTCCTTTTAGGACAAGGCAATTGAGCTGCTACGAGAAAATTGCTGAACATTTATCCTGATCTTATTCCCTAAGCACCTGCTGGCTTTACCCTCGATGGTCGCGCTTCCCCGCGCGACCATGTCCTCCTGAGGCAGGGAAACGGGAGGGGGCTTGTCTTATGTACAAGGGTAGGATTTCCTTGCGAACAAGCTGTTGAATAACGTGATGAGGTGGGTTTTAAGCAGGACCCACCAAGCGACGTGAGGGTTGGGCTTTATAAAAAAGCAAATGGAAGAGTGGATAGTATTTACGAACAATCCTCACGAACTCACTTTGGGACATGTTATGAAAAGCTCGTATAAGCGAGGTGCGGGCTGCTTTGTAAACTGACTGAATTAACAAGGTTATGACACTGCGCAATCCTCGGTTTGTGAGCAAAGTCCCGGTTTTTTTTTATCACTGGCCTTATTAAAAAAATACCATTGTTTTTTTGCATTCCTTCGGAAACGGGATAATTAGCTCGATATTTTTAAATGCATTTTTATCACAAAACATCCGTGACAAAATATATTGACAAAATTTGTCGAGCGTTGTATAATATAATCACAAAAAGACCAAGACAAATTTTGAGGTGAATTATGGTACTTGAAAATGTCGCTACGATTCGAACCGGCGTTGTGACTACCCGAAAAAAAGCCGGTGAAAACGACCAGGTTCTATATGAGTACAAATTACTAAATCTTAAATGCGCAGCCGCCGCAGGATATTTGGATTTACAATACGCAGAAACTCTTGGAACGTCGGAACCACTAAAACCGGAGTATTTCACGCAACCAAATGATATACTTGTTAGATTGAGTGCGCCGTACACGGCAATTATGATAACGCGTGAGGAGTGGTGTGGATATTTAGTGCCGTCGCACTTCGCTATTATACGAGTGGATAAGATGGAAGCTTCCCCGGAGTATATATTGTGGCTTTTAAAAAGAGAGTCGACTAAACAAAAAATTCTACAAAACATAAGCGGTAGCGGAGCTTTCGGAACGATAAATTCCAAATTTTTTAGCACATTACCGGTAAGAAATTTACCATTAAAGAAACAGCAAATAATTGGTCAAATGCAAATACTGTCCGAAAGGGAACAGGAACTGTTACATAACTTGACTGTTCAAAAAGAGGTATACAACAAACAGCTTATTGATAAAATCTATGATTCTGTAAAGAGAGGTAATTAAAAATGACTACAAAACAAAATATCGAAAAAGTTCTTTGGAGCGCCTGCGATAGTTTCCGTGGCAAAATTGATAGTTCACGTTATAAAGATTATATCTTATCCATGCTTTTTGTTAAATATCTTAGCGACGTATATGCAGAAACCAAGGATAATTATATGAAGCAGTATGATGGCGATCTCCGTCGAGTTGAGCGTGCAATGGGTCGTGAGCGTTTTGTTATGGACGAAACTTCTACCTTTACATATCTGTACAACAATCGCAACGATTCTGAAATTGGCCAGAAGATCAATGTTGCGCTTGCAGCTATTGAAAACAATAATAGTGCAAAGTTGCATAATGTTTTTCGAGCAATTGATTTTAACTCCACTGTTGATTTTGGTGAGCCGAAAGAAAAAAATGCTATTCTTAAAAATCTTCTTGAAGACTTCAAGGACCTTGACCTTCGACCTTCTCAATTGGATAACGTAGATATCATTGGCGACTCCTATGAATATATGATTGCGAACTTCGCATCTGATGCGGGCAAAAAAGGCGGAGAGTTCTATACACCGAGTAAGGTTTCTGAGTTGGTTGCTCGTTTGGTACAGCCCAAAGAAAACGACCGTATTTATGATGCAACCTGTGGCAGCGGAGGTTTGCTTCTCAAAGCATTCAAGCAAATTTCGAGCGGTAAAGCTCGTGTTTACGGTCAGGAACAGAATATGCAGACATGGGCTCTTTGCCGTATGAATATGTTCCTTCACAATGTTGACGATGCTGTTATCTGGCATGGCGATACACTTGCTAACCCCGGTAATATCGAAGATGACAAATTGATGAAGTTCCAGTGCATTGTCGCTAACCCCCCATTTTCATTTGACAAGTGGGATAGCGGCTTCTTAGGCGATGCCGAAACTGACGCCAAGGGTAAGAAACCGAAGATGAGTGCTGAACTTGATCCATATCGTCGATTTGACTGGGGTATTCCGCCTACATCAAAGGGCGACTATGCTTTTGTAATGCATATGCTTCACAGCCTTGATGCCGAAAGAGGTCGTATGGGAATTATTTTACCCCACGGTGTGCTATTCAGAGGCGCAAGTGAAGGCCGAATTCGTCAAACAATAATCGAACAATTCAACCTTCTTGACGCTGTAATTGGATTGCCTGCGAACCTTTTCTACGGAGCTGGTATTCCTGCGTGTATTCTCATCTTCCGCAAAGATCGTGGAACCAACAATAAAGTTTTATTCGTTGACGCAAGTGGCGAGGGTAATTTTGAAAAGGGCAAGAACCAAAACATTTTGCGCGAATGCGATGTGGTGCGTATCGTAGATACATATAACCGCTATAAGAGTGATATCGCTTTCACCGGCGAAGATAAGTATAGCTATGTTGCAACCCTTGAAGAAATCAAGGAAAATGACTACAACCTGAACATTCCCCGCTATGTAGATACCTTTGAGGAGGAAGATCTCATTGATATTGACGAGGTTAAGCAAAACATTGCCAATATCGAGGCAGAACTTGCCGAGGTGCAGGCACAGATGAAAAAGTATATGGAAGAGTTAGGATTATAAAATGAAGGGAGAGATATAAATGTTTTTCTTTTTTGATAAGGATGAAAGTATTTTTGAAAATATCAAACACACGCTTGAAGACGGAATAGAGTATTGGAATGCCCGTGAACTGCAAAATGTATTGGAATATACAGATTGGCGAAATTTTCTTAAAGTTATTGATAAAGCTAAGTTAGCTTGTGAAAACAGCGGTATTCTTATAGAGGAACATTTCGTTGACGTCAACAAATCATCTCCTATGCCAAATGGAGGCGCGAGACTAATTGATGATATTCAGTTGTCAAGATATGCGTGTTACCTGATTATGCAAAATGGCGACCCACGAAAAGAAGTTATCGCTATTGGACAAACTTATTTCGCGGTTAAGACAAGACAGCAGGAAATAATTGACAACTATGATATTCTTACTGAAGAACAAAAACGCTTGGCTATTCGTAACGAAATAGTAGTTCACAACAAAGCTCTTGCAGAAGCGGCAAAGCAGGCCGGTATTACAGAACCTGTAGAATATGCTGTTTTTCAGAACTGGGGTTATAAGGGGCTGTATGGTGGCATGGACATGAGAGCTATTCACCAGCATAAAGGACTTAAAAAGAGCCAAAAAATTCTTGACTATATGGGAAGCACAGAACTTGCGGCTAACCTTTTTCGTGCTACACAGACTGATGAAAAAATTAGACGTGAGAATATCAGAGGTAAAGCGAAAGCAAATCAGACGCATTTTGAGGTTGGTGCCAAGGTAAGACAGACCATAAAAGAACTTGGTGGAACGATGCCTGAGGACCTACCAACTCCCGAAAAAAGTATAAAACAAATCGAACGTGAGCAAGAAAAGAAAAAATTAGCAGAGAAAAAATAAACATTAGTCTTTTCCGAATAGTTCAATTGTTATAGACAATCTTTAACAAAGCGATTTTGATAAATTGGCGGTTATAACAAAAAGGGTTTAATATTAAAATTTGTTTATTCGTAGCGTATTATCAAAGAAAAACAGTTGGGAGGAATTTGGTTTATGATAAATGTATTTGGTCAACATCCTTTTAAAGGTATTGACTATAAAGAGTCAACTATTTTAAAAAGCATTTCGATGGTGTGTGGATATTGCGGCAATCATGTGGCACCTAATAGGGGGTATGCCGTTTATGCGGGCAATCAACCATGGTTAAATATATATATGTGTCCACATTGTGGTTATCCCATTATTTATTGTGTCCGCAATTACGAATCTTTACCAGGGGAACTATGTGGAAGAGGTATTAAGAATTTGCCTGATAATATAAGTGTGTTATATGATGAATGTAGAACAAATTATTCAAACAAATGTTATACCTCAGCGCAAATGATAGCGAGGACGATTCTAATGCATATTGCTGTTGAGCAGGGAGCAGACGAAAATCTTTCCTTCGCGAAATATGTTGAATATTTAGATTTAAAAGGATACATTCCACCCAATGGTAAAAAGTGGGTTGATTTTATACGTACATCTGGCAATCAAGCAAACCACGAAATAATAATAAAAGAAAAAGAAGAAACAGAAAAAGTTATTTCATTTTTGTCGATGCTTTTATTGTTTATTTATGAACTTCCAAATACTGAAATGAATTAGATTGAATTTGCTTAGAGCTTTAGGAGGTGGAGTATGACACCACAAGTAAAACAACGAATTGAACAAATTCGACGCGGTGAAGTGCCGGAAGGATATAAAAAGACGAGAGTCGGTGTTGTGCCCAATGAGTGGGAAGAAATACGTTTCAAAAATATGTTTTCTCGCGTTACACGTAAGAACAAAGAAAACAACGATAATGTATTGACGATCTCGGCGCAATATGGACTTATCAACCAACGGGATTTTTTCAACAAAGACATAGCAAGCGACGATAAGTCAAATTACTATTTGTTGGAAAATGGTGAGTATGCATATAACAAAAGTTATTCTAATGGATATCCGTACGGCGCTTTGAAACGCCTTGATATGTATGATAAAGGTATAGTTTCACCACTGTACATATGTTTTGCCGCTAATGAGGAAAATAAATGTCCCGATTTTTACATTCATTACTTTGAAGCAGGTAAAATGAATCGTGAAATTCAGGCTTTCGCCCAAGAAGGTGCAAGAAATCACGGCTTGCTCAATATCTCAGTGGATGACTTTTTTAACTCCAACATTGTTGCTCCTTCTTTGCCCGAACAAGAAAAAATCGCTGAAATTTTATCCGCGCAAGACAAGCTGATTGCGCTGAAAGAAAAACTTATCGAAGAAAAGAAGCGGCATAAAAAGGCGCTGATGCAACAGCTTCTTACTGGTAAAAAGAGATTGCCGGGATTTAGTAGTGAGTGGACAAGGCAGAAAATGTCAGATATTCTCTGTGAGAGGAAAGAGGAAAACAAAGATCAGTCATTAAGAATTTGCTCAGTTGCAGTAAATAGTGGTGTAGTAGATCAACGCGAACACTTGGGCAAAAGTATGGCAGCCTCAGACACGTCTAATTACAATGTGGTTCATTATGGGGATATTGTATATACAAAAAGTCCCACTGGCGCATTCCCATATGGAATTGTGAAACAAAGTCAACTCACAGAAAATGTGGCAGTTTCTCCGTTGTACGGCGTCTACGAACCTGCAAGTTATGAGATTGGATATTTGCTGAACGAATATTTTGTGTATCCTAACAATACCAATGGATATTTGCTTCCAATAATCAACAAGGGCGCAAAGAACACCATAAATATTTCCAACGCTACATTTATCACCCCGTCGCTTTATTTGCCAACAAATTTTGAGGAAATAAAAAAGCTTGTTCAAATATTCAAAGTAGCAAATAAGGAAATTAAACTTCTTCAAAGGGAACTTGACCAAGAAAAGCAGAAGAAAAAAGCCTTGATGCAGCTTCTACTGACGGGTGTTGTGAGGACAATCTAATGAAAGAATTTATTATTAACAATCTCGATGTCTTTGTTACAATATTGGGTTTCTTTATTACTTACAAGTTAACGGCTAAAACTTTTGGTAACGAAATCCGAAAAAGCAAAATTGATCAGAATGTTGAAGCGATGCATTCATTGCCATTAGAATTATGTAATATGATGTCGAAAGTTCAAAAATCTCAGGGACAAAAAAATAAGGTTTCGGCAGATGAATACGAAAAGCTGATGACAAAGATTTTTGCATATGGTAGCAAAGAAGCTGTAACTTTGGCTGTTGAAATTCAGCAAACCTTCTATAAAGTTGCCAAAACAAACGACGATTATGGTCAATACTTATTGGTATTATTTGCATTATTAATAACTCAATTAAAATATGAAATCAGTGACGAAATAATCTCTCCAGAATCATGGTTTAAACTTAAAATCAATGACTATGACAGTGTTCGTGATAACATAGTAGACGAAATTAATGGCGTAATAAACACTTTAGGATTAAATAAAAAGTTTATTGTAAAGAAATGAGGTGAATAAACAGTGGCAACAAACCCACCTAAAGGTGATGGTCACAGAAACGGTGCTGTAAAACAGCGTTCACAGACCTACAACCCCAAAACCGAAACATGGACTAAACGTGATGCTAACACGGGAAGATTCATGGACGGTAAAAAGGATGGAACCCCATTTAAAGGTGTCCGCAAGGAAAAATAATTCCGCAGGCAGCGAGGCGATTTTTCGCCCCGCTATTCCTGCTTTTAAGATAGGAGCTTAAATATGAGCTACAAAAATCAATCTGATTTATATTTAGAAGATAATATCAGCAAATATCCGGCGATAGAACTCTTGTGTAAGCTGGGATTTGAATACATATCTCCCGAAGATTGTATGGCGCAACGCGGAACTCTCTATGATGTGCTTCTCAAGGATATTTTGCGCAAACAACTTAACGCCATCAATCAGTTTGAGTTTGGAGGTATCACTTATAAGTTTACTGCAGATAACGTTGAGAAGGCTATCAAGGATTTGGACGAGCCGTTAACCGATGGACTTGTTCGTACAAGCGAGAAAATCTACAACGCTTTAATGCTTGGCAAGAGTTATCTTGAAAAATTAGCCGATGGCACTTCTAAGAGTTTTAATCTGAAATATATAGACTGGGAACATCCCGAAAATAATGTGTATCACGTTACCGAGGAGTTTTCTTGCGATAGTTGGGACAAGCAGAAAAATGCTCGCCCCGATATTGTGCTGTTTGTAAACGGTATTCCGTTTGCCGTTATCGAGTGTAAAGCGCCGACTATCAGCGAAGATCAAGCGGTTGAGCAAATGATTCGCAATCAAGGAAAAGACTATATTCCACAGCTCTTTAAGTATGCACAAATCGTTGTTGCAACAAACAAAAACGCAGTGAAGTATGCAACTTGCGGTACAGGTAAAAACTTCTGGAGCGTTTGGCGTGAAGAACAGACTGAATGGCAGGATAAACTAATTGAGCAACACGTTGCAGGCAGAGAACCCACCATTCAGGATAGAGGTATTGTTTCTTTACTTTCACCAGATAGACTCTTAAAGCTCACAAAATACTTTACGCTATATGACGGCAACATTAAAAAGATTTGTCGTTACCAACAGTTCTTCGCAGTTGAAGAAATTATCAAAACTATAAATACAAACGACACTGCAGGCAATCGCCAAAGCGGTGTTATTTGGCATACTCAAGGCAGTGGTAAATCGCTTACTATGGTTATGGTAGCAAAATACATTTTGGAAGAAATGCGTTCTTGTAATCCGAGAGTTGTTATTGTTACCGACCGTAAAGAACTTGATAAACAAATTGCCAAGACCTTTGCCCATACCCGTTTGGCTCCGGCAAGAGCAACAAGCGGAAAGCATTTGATTGAGCTCATTAACAAGGGTTCTGCAGATGTTATCACTTCTATCATTAATAAGTTTAACACTGTTGAAAATAGCGGTCTCAAGAATCATTCGAGAGATATATTTGTGCTTGTAGATGAAAGCCATCGTTCTAACTATGGTTCTCTTGCAACCAAAATGAGAACGGTGTTCCCGAACGCATGTTATATTGGCTTTACCGGTACTCCTCTGATGAAAAACGAGAAGAATACCATGGAAAAGTTTGGTAAGCTTATTCATAAATACACCATTAAAGATGGTGTTGAGGATAAAGCTATCGTCCCGCTCATCTACGAAGGTAAGTTTGTTGACCAAAAAGTTGATGAAGACAATATCGACTTGTGGTTTAACCAAGTAACAAAGCGTCTTAATGATGCACAAAAAGCAGACCTTAGAGATAAGTGGAGCACCATCAAAAGATTAGCTTCTACCGATGCAAGAATCAAGCGCATTGCATTAGATGTTAACCTACACTTTATCGAAGGTTATAAAAACACAGGATTCAAAGCAATGCTCGCCTGCAACTTTAAGAAAGACGCCATTTGGTATCAAAAGTGTTTTGAAGAGTTCGGCGATCTTACAACCGCCGTTGTAATTTCAGCCCCCGACATACGCGAAGGTGCTACTGAAGTTGATGAAAGCAATGACGATTTGGTTGTTTCTTTCTGGAACAAGATGATGGATCAATATGGCAATGCAGACGATTATGAAGAAGCTATCAAGAATAAGTTCATTGATGGCGAAATTGATATTCTAATTGTTTGCAGCAAGTTGTTAACCGGTTTTGATGCTCCAAGAACTCAGGTTCTTTACATTGACAAGGAACTTAAAGATCATAGTTTGCTTCAGGCGATTGCGAGAACCAATCGTTTGTTTGAAGGTAAAGACTTTGGCTTGATTGTCGACTACCGTGGCCTTATCAACAAACTTGACTCTGCTATGGAAGTATATAGCGGCGCAGGACTTGAACAGTTTGACAGTGCCGATATCAAAGGTGTTATTGTCGACGTAATGGCTTGTGTGGGTCGTCTTCGCGAAGCACACTCACATCTTTGTGATATTTTCGCAACTATTAAAAACAAAGAAGATACCGAAGAAATTGAACAGTTTTTGGCCGATGATGAAATCCGCGGAAAGTTTTATGATGCTCTCTGCGTGTTTGGTCGCGCCTTGAATTCTGTACTCAATTCCGAAAAAGCGTATGCGGCTTTCGAAAAGTGGGAAATTGCTAAATATCAATCAGCATTCATCTTCTATTCTAAAGTTCGTCGCAGTGTTAAAATTCGCTATGCGGATGTTATTGATAACAGAGAATACGAAAAGCAGATGCAGAATCTTCTTGATACACATATGTCTGTTGTTGGTATCAAGCAAATTACTAATCCGGTAGACATCTTAAATAAAGAAGAACTTGAAAAGGAATTGGAAGAATTAGGCTCTCTTCGTTCTAAAGCCGATGCTATTACATCGCATATGACCAAGAGTATTAAGACTCATCGTGATGAAAATCCCGCATATTATGACAGTTTCTCGAAACGTATTAAAGAAGCTTTGGAAGAATACAAAAATCGTGTAATTTCCGAAGCTGAATATCTCGATAAGATGAAAGCTATTATGGCCGATTATCGAAAAGGCACGACTAATATTACTTACCCTGAGAAGATTAAAGGTAACGTTCACGCGCAAGCTTTTTATGGAGTTATTACAGCCATTTTGGATGATGAAATTAATATCAATGGAAACATTGACATTATCTCTGATATCTCATTAGAAGTTACCACCATCATCCAAAACCACGATATGGTCGATTGGCAGACCAACAAGGAAATTCACAATAAGATTGCGCAAGATATTGATGATATGTTTTACAGACTTGAAAAAGAAAATGGTTTCGTAATTGATTTCGATACGATCGATAAGATTATCGAAAACGTTATTACTGTTGCGCTTAGGAGATTCAAATGATAAAAACAATTAATTTGAATGGGCGCGAAATCAGTTACGACCTTGAGTATAAGGATGTAAAAAATATTAATCTTAGAATCAAAGTTGATCAAAGCATCTATATGTCTGCCAATCATCGCGTATCCGATAAGATTATCGAAGAATTCTTGCATTCTAAAGCTGATTATATATTGAAGGCGTTAGACCATTATGCTGAGATTGCTAAATATGCACCTAAACCAAAGCAATATATTGATGGAGAGTCTTTTAGAATGCTTGGTCACGCGTTAAGACTTAAAGTGGTTCAAGGAAAACGAAATATGGTCGAAAGCGATGAATCATATATTACGCTAACTATTAAAGATGTTACTAACATTGAACTAAAGAAAAATACAATGGACAAGTGGATAAAAAATCGCTGTAAAGAGGTTTTGCAGGCGGTTTGCGAAGGCGTTTATCCAAAGTTTCAAAAGTATGGCATAGAATTTCCTGAGCTGCGGTTTAGAAATATGATTTCTCGTTGGGGTAGTTGTCAACCAAAAAATAAGATATTAACATTTAATATTTCTCTTATCGAGGTGCCCTTATCATGTATTGAGTATGTGGTTACACATGAATTTACTCACTTTCTACAGCCAAATCACTCTAAAAAGTTCTATGGCCAGTTAGCAATGTTTATGCCGGATTGGCAAGAACGAAAGAAAGTTCTTGAAAAGAACAATTGTTATGTAGAATAGTGGATATAAATTTAGCGGTTTGTTCGTAAAACGTTGTCACATTTGTGGAAGAAAACGCGATTATTAAGAGGTGATTTAATGCCACTGCAAATTATTCGTCAGGATATTACGAAAATGCAGGTGGATGCCATTGTAAACACGACCAATGAAGAAATGGTCGGTTATAGTGGTGTTGACCTTGCCGTACACGAAGGTGCTGGGCCTGAACTGGATGCTGAGTGCGCAAAAATTGCTCCTCTTGGTCTTGGTGGGGCAAAAATTACAAAAGGGTACAATCTTGATGCGAGATACATCATTCACACCTCTGGTCCGATTTGGCGTGGTGGTCTTGAAGGAGAAAGCATTATATTAAAATCTTGCTATATCGAATCTCTTAAACTTGCTGTAGCTCACGGTTGCAATTCGGTTGCTTTTCCTCTTATTTCATCTGGCGTTTACGGCTATCCAAAGGACCAAGTGCTCAAATTTGCAATTCAGGTTATAACCGAGTTTCTTTTCGATCACGAAATCATGGTCTATCTCTGCGTATATGACCGTACATCGTATGAATTTAGCAGAGAGTTGTTTACCGAAATAAGTGAAGCTATCTGTAATGATTATGTTTATGAACGGGATGAAATCACAAGTAATGAGAGCATGGTTTTTCGCTCTGAAATGGTGGTTACATACGACTGTTCACGTGGCAGCAAGACGGATAAATTATTGCACGAATATATAAAATCGATTGATAAATCATTTGCCTATAAACTGTTTGATTTGATTAATGAACGGGGAATGACCGACGTTGAGTGCTATAAAAAAGCAAACGTGGATAAAAAGACATTTTCTAAAATAAAGTGTAATCCTGAAACATATAAGCCATCTAAACAAACCGCAGTTGCTTTCGCAATAGCGCTTAAACTTAATCTCGACGAAACGCAGGACTTACTTGCCTCTGCCGGCTTAACCCTATCGCATAGCTTTACATTTGATAAGATAATTCGTTTCTTTATTGAAAAGGGAATTTACAATGTTTTTGAGATAAACGAAGCTTTATTCGAGTTTGACCAAGTGTTGCTTGGCTGCTGAAAAAAGTCGCCTGTCAAGCGACCTAAATATAAACTAAATATTTTACAATATGACCACGGGGAACATGACCTATGTGGTCATATTTTTTTGAAGTAAAGTAAAAAAGCTCCCGCTGTACAGTGTTTCGAACAGCGGGAGCTTTTTATAAAGGAAATTCTGAAAAGAAAGATTTTAAATATATGCAATTGAGCTTCAACAAACGGGTTTAATTCTACCATAATTTTATAAATAATATACCCAATTTTTTCGTAAAGTATTTAACTTTAAGAACCATTTTGCAATATAAAAATACATTTTTATTATACAAAATGGTGTTAAATTTGTCAAACAATTAATGTAAATTTATATGAAAAAATCGCGTATTTATCACAACACTGTCGAATTTACGGAG
>JAFQBX010000013.1 GCA_017399535.1 Clostridia bacterium
AGCGCTTACTTCGCAAAATAAGCAAGAGCAACGCTTAAACGAGCAAGCAATTGCGAAAGCAACGCTGAACACACGCACTGAACAAGTTTGCGTAAAAACTAAATAAAAAAAGCGCAGAGAGTAAAATCTCTGCGCTTTTTTGTTGTAATGAAATGGGGGGTGGTGGCAAATGCCGTTCTATTTTGCTTTTTGGGCAGTGAATTTGCCGATTGTGCTTTTTTATGGGAATGTGCGGTTTATTTTTTCTTTCTTTTCATAAGAGCGGCAACAGCAACGAGAACAGTAGCGGCGGCGGTTAAGATGACGACAGTTAGCCACGGCACAGCCGAAACACCGGTTATGTCAAATTCGCCGCTTTCAGCATTCTGCAATTTGCCGAAAATGGCGGCGGTGTCATAAACGAGAACACCTGCGAGGACGAAAAGCGCCGCCGACATAAAGATACGGGCTGCCTTTGACCCGGTAGCAGAAGCAGTGCTTCGGGGACTGAGTCGCTCGGTGGAAAGGTCGAGCATTTTTGAGAGATAGAAGCCGCCGATTACCGTAACAATAGTTTCGGGCAGCATATAGGTCGCATTATAGATGAGCGAATAGATAAGTCCGTCGCTGCTTGGTACCGAAACCCCCGCCCAAACGGTACAACCTGCGATAACGTGAAAAAGGTATCTCACGGCGCAGGCGAATAAAATGCCAATAACAAATGCAGTGGGCTGCTTTTCGTACGACTTTGAGCGAAAAACGCCGGCAAGTCCGAGTGCGGCAAAGGCGAGGATAAAGTCGAGCGCAACTATTGCAACAGTCGCCTGCCACGAGGTTGCGTAGCTGAGCGCACCCATACCGAGGATGAGCTGAGTGCCGCCATAAACTGCACCCGTAACGATTCCGCGAACAAGCCCGTAGCGATAGGCAACCAGCATAATCGGCAGCATACTACACACGGTGACACTTCCGCCGTAGGGAAGGTCGACCGCCTTAAACATGCTCAGCACGGTGGCAAAGGCAATCATAATCGCCCCTTCGCAAAGCCAGACAATGTTTTTTCTTTTTTTGTTCATTAAAAAACGCCTCCAAAAGTGATTTTTATATTTTGAACGCATTTTTGACCGTTAAAGCTCGTTAAAGCATAAAAAAATACGCCGCGGAAATGTTAGCGGCGTAAAAAAGCACAATATATCTGCTTACCTACGTCGGCATTATCCGAATCAGGTTAAAGGGTCAGGACGAAACACGTCCAATCTCAGCCGACTATGATTTGTCAGCACCCCTGCGTTCAATTTTCAACAATTATTATATTCGATTATGGTCGTTTGTCAAGACTGTTTGTCGAAAAGCGGCTTTTTATGCGAAAATTCGGGGGTTTCTGCTGTTGAAAACTCTGTTGAAACGGTTAAAGGTTTACCATATTCTTCCAACAATCGCTTAAAAAGGACAAGCCATGGCTTTTTATAAAGAAGATAATCGAAAAAAGACATCTTTTGTGATGCAAAAAGCGGAAAAAGGGGAGCCGCTTAAAAAGATGGCGTAAAAAATTTGCGATGAATATAAAATATTTTAACAAAAATGTCAAAAAATTACTTTTACAAAATACTATTAGTATTCTTATGTTTGGGACAAAAAAATGTGATATTAAAAAATTTGATATGGCTGAAATGTTGAGAATATTCGCCATTTTTTGTTCAAAACATAGAAAATGATAGGCGGTATTGAAAAGAATGGCGACAAATGTTACAATAATTAACGTAAGAAGCTGTCTGCATGTGGAGCGGATGGCGACAAAAAGTTACAATTAAAATATTTAGAAAAGGAGAAAAACATTATGCAAATTTTCAACATTATGAAAAAAGGAATTGCAGTTGTTTTGACATTGGTTATTGCATTCAGCACATTTGCCATTGCTGCGTCGGCAACTACCGTGTCGGCAGCTTACGATTCCGAGCTCGCAGCTATGATGGCTGATAACTATGACAAATCGCTCAGATTTGGTTCGGGCGATATCGGACTGGTAAACTATGATATCGTGTCACAGGGCAAGGACTGGACTAATGCATACTGGAACACGCGATACAATTATATCCAGTTTAGTTCCGGTAATCCGGTAGAAGTTACCTCAAAGGTAGGATATACCGCTCCCGGATTCACCCTTAAATGGGAGATATTCACCACTACTGCCGAGTCGGGCACAAGTGAAATGTCCTTTGGCGATTTAAGATTTATCACCAATTACGGCGAAAAAGCGCTCTATCTCATGCTTGGCGAGAGCGAACTCGGAAGACTTGACACCGGATGTACCGATGCAACCGATTTTGCTGATAAATATTGCTATAATGAATACACTATTACATATATTGACGGTGTTATTACCGTAACCCGACTGATTACAGCAAAGGGTGAAACCACCGCAAGCAACACGCCGATTACATGGACCCTTCCCGGCGGCTCAACCTCGACCGAGATTCAAATGCCGGTAGGCGTTGGCTTTGCCGATGCAAAGGTTACGTGGAAATCATCAAGCGAAATCGGTAAGACGGTAGCTGGTCAGATTCCGGCTCCCTTCGTTAGCCAGTATAACGGAAACTTCCCCACACTTTCAAACGTTCGCCTGACCAGAAATATCGGCTTCACAACCTTACAGAAGTACGCCGATTTTGTCGACGGTTTGGCGGCCAATCTCTATCGTGCCGACGTGGCAAAGGCACGTACC
>JAFQBX010000003.1 GCA_017399535.1 Clostridia bacterium
CGAACATCTTATGTGGTCAAACTGACGCTCCCATCTCCTTGACTGAGTCGCCTAAAGCGGACCGTAATTTCATCCTGTGGACGCTGATTCCTTATATAGCAGCTTGGTCCGGTGAAAAACTGATGGATGAGAGCATTTCTTTTGAAGAGGTTGCCACGATCCGTCCGGATGGTGCTCATAATATCTATCACGCGTCTGTAGTGCCGGATGAAATGGTTCTTCCTGATGACTATGTTTATATGAGAAACTGGTGCGGTCCTATGTGGAATAAGGGCGATTACCAGATGATGTGGCAAATTGATTCGGAATGGTCTGACAGAGCTCCGGTAAAAGAGCGAAACATCCCTGAAGAACAAGAGCGAACAATTACTCTCCTGAATTGGGAAAAACACAATTTGCTCTCTAAGCACGATTACGCATGGCTTGCAGAACGTGGTTATATCAAAACCAATGGCGATTATGACGGACACTTCAAATCCGCATGGCAAATCGTGGTTTTGGCAAGCAATGAAATTCGTGATAAACTTCTTGCTATCGGCGAGCGAATCAAGGTAAAGTATCAGACTGAGTTTGATGCGCTGAAGGCGCCTTATGCCGAGGCTGTACTGGAATCGGTTCCTGCACACCTTAGAAAGATTAAAACGTATGAATTGCAGTTTGTATTCCACGCTGACGGATGGTTCCTGGTACACTGTATCACAGCGCTCCTGAAGAACGGCAAACTGAAGGAGCCTACCGAAGGCCAGAGAAAATCCTTAACCACACTGATTGCCAATGTATAAGCAAAGCCTTTTGCGAATGATCATGATTAATATGTGAGGGTTTAAAGTCATACGAAAACCGGAAGAAATATCTATTTTGTAGCCAATAGCCAGAAAACGACAGATTCCGACAGGAATCTGTCGTTTTCAGTTATATTCGCCTTACGGCGAGTTATATTGGCTGCGCCAGTTATATTTGCTTCGCAAGTGATATTGGGCTTCGCCCAGTTTTGGAGGCGAATATAATATCACTGAAACCGCAGGTTTCAATACCACTTTCTCGAAGAGAAAATATCACTCCGTCGTAGACGGAATATCACTTAAAACTAACGGTTATGTAAGAGTTCAAAGTCATACGCAGATCTGCCGAAAATATCTTTTTTGTAGCCCATAGCCATATCAAAAAGCCGCGGTACATAAATTCGTATCGCGGCTCTTTGATATGGTTCAAGGTGAACAAAAACACAACCTTACCCAGAGGATATATCCTTTTTCCTCTCAAAAATCGAAGCAATCGGCATCAAATCCTGCGTCCTCTAATGCTTCGGCACGCTCGTCATCGTCCATTAGCGAAAGTTCATCTACGTCAAGTCCCGCCAATTCAAGCTCATTTTGCTCACAGGATTCAACCATGTCCATAAACATACCGAACTCCGCCGCCTTTTCGAAAGAATCAAGTTTACCATCGCCATCGAAATCAAATAAATCACCGAATATTCCCATAAAATTCTCCTTAACTTTTTTCACATACCGAGAAAGCTGAGAGCGGCATAAAACAAAAAACATTTCAAACTCCCCTTCTTCTGATTACTGTGATTATATTATATAAGATTAGCAGTCCCATAAATCGTACAGTAAGCGGCGATTTTAATAAATTTTATTATCGGTTGCCTTTTGGCATTGTGAAACACAAAATATTATGCTACAATAAATTAAAAACTGTAACGGAGATGCAAATGGATACTAACAACAAATCTGTATCGATAATTATTCCGGCTTATAACCGTCAGAACGTAATCGAAGAGTGTATCAACTCTGTTTTATCGCAAAGCTATGAAAACTTTGAGATAATAATAATCGACGACGGCTCAACCGACAACACCGTAGAAATATGCCGACAGGCAGCGGCAAAGGATGATAGAATAAAAATCCTTTTTGGCACACATGGAGGGGTTTCTTCCGCACGAAATAAAGGTCTGGACGCCGCAAAGGGTGAATACATCTTCTTTTTAGACAGTGACGATATTATTCACCCGAAGCTACTAGAAACACTTGTTTGCGGACTCGAAAAAAATCACGCATCTATGACGGGTACAAAATCGCGAAACTGCCCACAGCAGTATTGGCACAAAGTACGGGATAAATTTTTACAGGATTCAACACCTGCCGAAACAACCTTTCACGAACATAACCAAGCTTTGCGGAGTTTCTTTTATGGGCAGTCCCCCTTTGACGTAATGAGCGGAACGATGATGAGACGGGATTTAATCGGCGATACTCGGTATAAAACCGACCTTTTTATAGGCGAGGATTTTTATTTTATATACGAAAATCTGGTGAAAGGGGCAAACGCCGTCTTTTTAAAACAGCAGTGGTGCCTCAATAGAATTCACGATAACAACACGTCGTGGCAATATGATTTTGACGCCTTTTGGTCGCGATTCCACCGCCGAGAATTAGTGTGGAAAAACGAAGAATCACTCGGGCGAGACGAATACGCCAACCTGCAAAAAAACGATGCGTTCGGCTGTTTTATCCGCTGTTTTCAGCAACAAAAGCCACACAGCGCAGACGTCAAAAAGATGAGAAAAACGCTAAAAAAGTACAAGAAAATCGTTTATCCCGTTTTAAGCGGAAGGAACAAGACGCTTTACTTTTTGGCATTATATTTTCCCGGGTTGCTGTCACTGTACTTTAAAACAATCAACCTTTTGCAGAAAATTAAAAAGCGTGTCAAAGGGGAATAAAATTTTCTACATACTAAATGTAGTGAAGCCGACGAGAAAATGCTCGTCGGCTTTTGTTTGTTTTCGTGTCACCAAATGAATGGTATTATTCTGTATTTCACCTTTTTTGTGTATTCCGCATAGCCGTCGAGTTGGGCGGTGAGAATCTTTTCCTCATTTTTGATACGGACGGCTATGATAAACGGATAAGCCGAAAATACGACAAAGCCATACCACGAGCCAAGAATAAGCGGTATCATTAAAAAGAGTAAAACGGTCGCCATATACATCGGGTGACGGACAATCCCGTACAGTCCCGTGTCGATAACCTTTTGCCCATCCTGCACCGCTATCGTGCGAGAAAGATAGGCGTTTTCGCGCATTACCTCGGCGTAAATTACGTAAGATAAAAGGAACAAAACCGATGCCGTTATGACAACCGCCGTCGGCACCTTTGACCAGCCGAAGCGAAAATCAAGCCCCGACACGACAAATCCTGCAATAAAAATCAGCGCTGAAAACGCTACTACGCCCTTTTGCGTCGATTCCTTTTCCTTGCCGTCGAGTCGCTTTTTGAGAAGCTTCGGCGCCTTGAAAAGTAAAATGACACCTAGCAAAAGCATCGGGATAAATAAAAGCGCGATAAAGATCCACGCGCCCGAAAACCTTACCGTTCCTGCGGGGACAAAAAGCAGCATTCCCACGAGAATTAAGCCCATTATAAATTTTATCAGTGCGTTGAATATCAGTTTCATCGACGTCAACTCCAAAAAATATATGTTGATTATAGCACCGAAACAACATTTTCTCAACCACGCAATCATAAAAGCCCCTTACGTTCGGCAAAAGTCAGCCGTTTGCAAAGGGCTTTTTTATCAGTCGGAAAAATGCGCGAGATATTCCTCGGCATAATGAACGGCTACGGCTCCGTCAGCTACGGCAGTAACAACCTGACGAAGTGCCTTTGTGCGAACGTCACCGACGGCATATACTCCGTCGATATTCGTTTTTGTTGATTCGTCGGCTACGATATAGCCGTTTTTATCAATTTCGACTGCGTTGTTTAAAAATGAGGTGACAGGCATACGTCCAATGCTGATAAATACTCCGTCACAGGCAATTTCGCGTAATTTTTCGTCCACCACGTTCTTTACCTTTACGCCGACAACTCTATCGTCAGCGATAAATTCCTCGACGACACTATTCCACACAAACTCCACGTTTTCCGCTTGAAGCAATGGCTCGTGATAGATTTTCGTTGCCTTTAAGGTATCGCGGCGGTGAACCAAATACACCTTTTTTACCAAACGGGAAAGATAGAGCGCATCAGCCGCGGCGGAGTTGCCGCCACCGACGACAACCACCGTTTTATCCTTGTAAAAGCGACCGTCACAATGGGCACAATAATGTACTCCCCTGCCGATAAGTCGCTGTTCGTTGCTTATACCGAGCTCTCGGGGATTGGCTCCCGTTGCGATAACCACCGTTTTTGCCAAAAGTTCCTCCGACGAGGTTTTTACCCTCTTTATCTTATTAACAAGGTCGATACCCGTTACCTCTGCATATTTCGTCCTTGCTCCAAAGCGTTCTGCTCCCTGCTGCATTTTCATACCGAGGGTAAAGCCGTCAACCCCTTCGTCAAAGCCGGGGTAATTGTCGATATCTCCGGTGAGCGCCATTTGACCGCCGGCAGACATTCTTTCGACCACGAGGGTATCAAGCCCTGCACGTGAAGCATATAATGCGGCTGTATAACCGGCAGGGCCTCCGCCGATGATAATCATATCATAAATATACTCCATCATTTTTCTCCTAATCATGTTTTTTCAGTATCAAGGCGCGTATTGAAAAAGATTGGTTGATGTGATACAATTTATATATGTACGGTCGTCACGCGTAAGTTTGGCAAATACTCATAATCCGCGTGGCTTGACCAATTTCAAATACGATTATCCCTCTAACATATCAAGGATTTGTTCCTTTGGTCTTGCCCCCGATGATTGAGAGAACACATTGCCGCCCTTCATCACGACGAGGGTCGGAATGGTTGTAACCGAAAAGCTCTCGGCAAGTTCGGGTTCATCGTCAACATTTATTTTTGCTACAAGGTACTGTGGATATTCCTCCGCTATTTCGTCAACAATGGGCGAAATCATACGGCAGGGACCGCACCAATCGGCATAAAAATCGAGGAGTACAGTTTTTTCGCTGTTTTTTACCTCGTGAAAGTTGTTTTGAGTTACTTTAAGCACTGACATAGCCACTACTTCCCTTCTTTTTTTATCGGTATCTTTATTATAACCTTTAATCTTAAAATTTTCTACAATAAATTAAGTTGGAGCAAAAAAATGAGTAAAGAAAACGAAAAACTGCTATATGACTTTTTAAACACACCGCTTGATAGCGGAAATGAAATATTCGAACGGTTTGCCGCTTTGGACGGGGCGATTTTGGGCAAGGGAGAAAAACCGCTTGAACGCTACGTTTATATTCCCGGCACGCGAAAGGACCGCGTGGTTCTGGTTGCTCATATCGACACCGTTTGGGATAAAAGCTATGATAAGCCCTTTTCCGAACCGCGTACAGTCGAATTTAAAGACGACCTTTTTTACAGTGGAAACGAAAACTGCGGCATCGGTGCCGACGACCGAGCAGGTTGCGCTATGCTATGGAAGATGAAGGACTGCGGTCACAGCATTCTCATCGTCGATGGCGAAGAACACGGAAAGCTCGGCTCACAATATCTCAAAAAGTCAAATAAAAAGCTGTTTCGCGAACTGAATAAACACTGCTTTATGATTGAATTCGACTGGATAAGCACCGACCGCTGCCTGTATAACGGAGTCGATAACACCAAAAAGTTTAAGAATTATATAGAAAATTCGACCGGATTTATCGACAGTGAGAAAAAAGGCAGTACCGATCTGCAAATTCTTTGCCGAAAAATTTGCGGTGTGAATTTGGGTGTAGGATACCTGCGCCACCACACCAACGGCGAGGTGCTTTCACTTTCGCGGTGGGAAAACACCTATGATAAAATAAGCGTTTTTTTACAGCAGCCGCAAATGCGCTTTTGCTCAAAGTTTTTGCCGCCCTACACTCGCATTATCAAAGGATATAGCAAAAAAATTCTATCAATGCTTAAAATATTACCTAACAAAAAGGGGTAAACGATGTATAATTTCTTTGTAAACGACGATTGCAGACAGGGCGACCGATACGTCATTACGGGAGCCGACCATAATCATATAAAAAACGTACTGAGAATGAAGGTCGGCGACACCATTCTGATTAGTGCGAACGGTAAAAGTAACCTTTGCGAAATTGAAATAATCGATAACGACGAAATTGTCGCCCCGATTATTGAAGAAGATTATCAAAACACCGAGCTACCGCTTCAAATCTACCTGTTTCAAGGGTTGCCAAAGAGCGACAAAATGGAGCTTATTATTCAAAAGGCGGTCGAGCTTGGGGTATATTCGATTACGCCGATTGAAATGAAGCGCTGCATCGTAAAGCTCGACGATAAAAAGAAAAAGTCCAAGCAGACACGCTGGCAGGCAATTTCGGAAAGCGCCGCAAAGCAGAGCAAACGCAACACGATACCCGAAATTAACGAAACAATTTCGTACAAGGCCGCGTTAAACGCCGCAAAAGAGCTGGATTTGTTGCTGGTTCCTTATGAAAACGAGGACGGCATTTTATCCACAAAAGAGGCGTTAGCGAAGCTTAAAGAAGCTAAATCGGTTGGAATCATAATCGGGCCCGAGGGCGGCTTTGACGATGCCGAAATCGAAGCGGCAAAGGATGCAGGCGGAAGGATAATTTCGCTCGGAAAGCGCATTTTGCGCACCGAAACCGCCGCAATAACCGCTGTCGGAATGTGTATGCTGTATACCGAAATGAGCGAAGCCGAATAGATTAAAACACAAAAAACTGCCTATCTTAAGAGATGTACACTTGAGGACAGTAAAAAAGCTGTGTGGAAATTCCACACAGCTTTTAATTTTGTCTCATACCTTGACAAGCAGGACATTTGGGCGCCCAAATGTCACTTGTTAGGAGAACCTAAGACCCTTATCTAAACAAATATTATCTATTCGATAAATTGTAGTTTATCTTACTCTTTTTTCTCAAGTTCGTTTATGCGTTCTTCTAAAGTTTTAACTCTCTTCTCAAGACCCATTACGACTTCGTTGATTACAAACACAAAGAACGACAAAACAAATGCAACACCCACCTCAATCAAAATGGTGTCTCCACTTTCAAATAGCTTCCAGCCTCCAAAAAAGACAAATAAATATATCACAATAAGGCAAAGAAGAAATATTCCAACCCACCTTAAAAGTAACTTAATTTTATCTTTCATTAGTCTACCTCCCTGTAAATTCTTATTTATCGGTTAGTTGTATTATAGCACAACTTGACTAACAAAGAAAGAGAATATTAAAAACACCCACAGTTTTTAAAAAACTACGGGTGTTTTCGTATCTTGTTGAACTGTCCTTAAGTGTACGCTTCATACGATAAGCAGTTTTTTCAATTTATTCCTTTACTACCGTCAGCTCGTTTATTCCGTAATAGTCAAAGGTCGAAACAACTTTTTCATCAATTTTTTCGCCGCAAAAGGCAATCGGCACGGCGGGTGGACAGCTTACCGACGGCTGTGCAAGCACGCGACCAAAGGCGTTGACGGTAGCCACCCTTTCGCACGGAGACAGCATCGCGTCGCGTATCGACATTACCCTTTCGGGTCGGTGGACTGTCACTCGGTTAGTTGGGATTGCCGACATTTTGGGCATCAATAAAAGCGCGTTTTCGAGACGGAAAAGCCCCTCCTCCCCAATCTCGTCGGTGAGCATAAAGACGATGAAATCAGGGTCGGCATATTCGCAAAAAACGCCTTTTTCGGATAATATTTTCGCGAAATCTGTACCTGTGTAGCCGTATTCCTTTGTAGCCAAGGTAATCTTTGTCGGCTCGTTTCCGTATAGAATGTAACCCGCTTCGACAAGGCGAGTTTTGAGCGAATTCACCCTTTTAGCGAGGGAGGAAAGTCGCTCGTTATAGCCGTCAGCAAGATAAGCGTTCAGTCGGTCGAGCGACTGCAAAACAAGATACGACGGACTGGTCGAGCCGAAAAGGGCAAGTGCATTTTTTGCCTCGCTGACGAAAATTTCGGGCGCGGTATTCGATATATGCAAATAGGCAGCACCCGTTAACGCAGGCAAGGTTTTATGCGCGGAGTCGCAGCAAATGTCGGCGCCGAGGTCGATTGGGTGCTGTGACGGGGTCAAAAAGCGGAGATATGCGCCGTGGGCGTTATCAACCGCGAGGAGAACTCGGTGCTTTTTGCACACCGCCGAAATCGCCTTTATATCAGCGATGTTGCCGAGATAATCGGGCGATGTAAGATAGATTGCAGTCGGCTTTTTTGGAGCGGTTTGGAGAAATTTATCGAGCTTTTTTGCTTCGAAAACGCAGGACAAATATCCCTCTCTATCATCAAAATCAAGCCACTCGACGTCCAAATCAAGTAACGCGACGGCGGTTAAAAACACCTTATGAACATTCATCGCGGCGGCAATCAGTGGACGCTCTCCCCTTTCCCTCGCGTAAAGGGAAATGAGGTAAAGCATAGCGCGAATTGAATGTGAAGCACCCTCGGTAGAGTAATAGGTCGGGCAGCCGAAAAGCTCGCTTGAATTGTCTTCACTCTCTTTAATTATTCCACTCGCCTCGTACAAGCTGTCGGCTCCGTCAATTTCGGTTATGTCAAGCGGTTCGGCACCGATAAAGGATACCCCTTTATGCCCCGGCATATGAAGGCGCAGAGCATCGCTTTCGGCATATTTTTTTACAAAATCGCAAATCGGCGTTTTCATCACTCGGTACCGAGCGCCTTTGCAATCTCGACCATGATGGCGCATTCCATTCGCTTTTTAAACAGCTTACAGCCGTATTCGTAGACGCCGGTAACCGAGCCGGTTGAATGGTAGGCATTCGCGGCACAACCGCCCGAGCAATAAAGTCGAGCCCAGCAATCCTTACATTCCTCGTGGGCGTAAACGTTGCAGGCGGCAAATTCGCCCTGAATTTCGGTGTTCGTGACCCCCGTCCAGACGTCGCCGAGACGGAATTTTTCATCTCCGACAAACTGGTGGCAGGGGTAAAGGTCACCCCAAGGAGTAACCGCCATATATTCGGTACCCGAGCCACAGCCGGAAATACGCTTGTAAATACATGGGCCGCCGGTTAAATCAATCATATAGTGATAGAAGGTAAAGGGCTTTTCTTGCTTATTTCTTTCGAGCATAAGCTCTGCCAATTTTTCGTACTGGTCGAGTACGATGGGCAAATCCTCTTCGGTAAGCTCCGCAGGGTCACCGGGAGCGCAAACCACCGGCTCCATACTAAGCTCGTTAAAGCCCAAATCGAGCATTTGCTTTATATCGTTCAAAAAGTCGGGATTGCGGTGGGTAAAGGTGCCGCGCATATAATAATTCTTTCCACCACGTGCCTCTACAAGCTGCTGAAACTTTGGCACTATGCGGTCCCAGCTACCCTTTCCCGAATAGTCAACGCGGTAACGGTCGTGGATTTCCTTTCTTCCGTCCAAGCTGAGTACGACGTTGCTCATTTCCTTATTAGCAAAGTCGATTACGTCGTCGTCAATGAGCAGTCCGTTGGTTGTGAGGGTAAATCGGAAATTCTTATTATGCTCCTTTTCAATCTGACGCGCATAGGCGACAAGTTGCTTTACCACGTCGAAATTCATAAGCGGCTCTCCGCCAAAGAAATCTACCTCTAAATTGCGTCTGGTACCCGAATTTTTGATAAGATAATCGAATGCCTGTTTTCCGACCTCGAAGCTCATAACGGCTCTGTCGCCGTGATACTTTCCCTGACTTGCAAAGCAATAGGCGCAGTTAAGATTGCAGGTGTGCGCTACGTGAAGGCAGAGCGCCTTTACCACGCCGGCAGTTTTTTCCTTC
Source organism: Clostridia bacterium (assembly GCA_017399535.1). Classification (GTDB taxonomy): domain Bacteria; phylum Bacillota; class Clostridia; order Oscillospirales; family Acutalibacteraceae; genus UMGS1976. The sequence continues at coordinate 9,703 of JAFQBX010000003.1, forward strand.
AGCTTTCCTGCCATTGACGCAAAGGTGTCGGGTGCAAAAAGCTTTCCCTGCTCCTTTAATGAGCAGACCTGATCATAGCATTCCGAAATATCGTCGGTCGAAATATCGGCTCGGTCGGCATACTTTTCGGCTATTTTTGACAAGATATCGTCCTTGCTATTCGATTCAAAAAGGGAAATTATATCGTATGCAACCTCGTCAACAACGTGAATTGCCCCCGAGCATACGTCGATAACGATATTATATCCGCCTAAACGGTACTGATGAATCATTGATTATCTCCTCTTTTACCTCATTAAAACTCTATTACGAAAAAATGCCACCGATTTCGGCGGCATTTTTTAATCCGTTTTTCGCAATTACTTGCTTTCCTGAGTGTTTTCACACTGCTGATTTGCGATACCGCAGCTTGTTTTACAAGCAGACTGGCATGAAGTCTGGCATTCGCCGCAACCACCATTCTTAGCGCTTTCGCAAAGATTCTTTGTTTCGATAGTTTTGATATGTTCCATAATAAATGCAACCTCCATAAATCATTACTATTATGCTACCACATTTTACATCCAAAGTCAATACACCTAAAAAACATTTAATCCCGTAAAATGAGTAAAATTTGCTGATTATTTAGTTTTTTTGTGCCATTACGCTTTCGGCATAACGGACTGCCTCCATAGCGTCCTTTGCATATTTGTCGGCGCCGATTTTATTCGCGTATTCCTCGGTGAGAACTGCGCCGCCGACAACAATTTTGCAAAACGGAGCTTTTTCACGAAGCTGTAAAATGGTTTCTTCCATCGACGAAACGGTGGTGGTCATTAGTGCGCTGAGTCCGACAAGATGGGCTTTGTTGCTTATTGCCGCCTCGACAACCGCTTCGGGCGGTACGTCCTTACCCAAGTCAATGACCGAGAATCCGTAGTTTTCTAGTATCAGTTTGACAATATTTTTTCCTATATCGTGGATATCTCCCTTTACCGTCGCGATGACGAAAACACCCTTTGACTCGGCGGAATTTCCGATTGACGCCATGGCGCATTTTATCCGCTCGAATGCCGACTGCGCTGCCTCGGCGCTCATAAGAAGCTGCGGCAGATAAACCGTCTTTTTCTCGAATCCCTCGCCTACACGGTTAAGTGCAGGGATTATCTCGTTTTCGACTATTTTAAGCGGGTTTTCGCTTCTTAAAAGCTCGTCGGTCAGCTCGCGCGACCTTTCTCTGAACCCTTTTACAATCGCCTTTTCGAGTTCCGAGCGGTATTCCTCATTTGATGCCGCTTTTTCGGTCGGCGTGGAGGGTGTTGCTTGTATGGTAAAGCTATCCGCCGCCGAGATATAATCGGTGCAATTTGCGTCGATTCCGTGTAGGGCTCGATAAGCGTAATAGGTTTTCATCATGTCAGGCGAATAGGGATTCATAATTGCCGCTGAAAGCCCATTTTCGAGGGCAAGGGCAAAGAAAACTCCATTCACCGCGTCGCGATTCGGCAAACCGAATGAAACATTCGATATGCCGAGCGAGGTGTGGCAACCTAAATCGCGATTTATTCTCGTGAGCGCGTTGAGCGTTTCGACGGCGGCGAAATTATCCGCGCTGACAGTCATCGCGAGGGTGTCGAAAATAATATCTTTTTTATCAATGCCATATTTTTCGGCTGTAATAAGTATCTTTTCGGCAATTCTTACTCTGCCGTCAGCCGTTGTTGGTATCCCGTTTTCGTCAAGGGTGAGGGCTACAACCAATCCGCCGTACTTTTTGACAAGCGGAAACACCGCCGCCATAACCTCGTCCTTGCCGTTAACCGAATTTATCATCGGCTTTCCGTTATAAATGCGAAGGGCGGTTTCCATCGCGGATATATCAGAGGTGTCGATTTGAAGCGGAAGGTCGGTGACCGCTTGAAGCTCTGTGACCGCCGTTTTTAACATTTCCTTTTCGTCAATATCGGGTAAACCGACGTTGACGTCGAGGATATGCACACCCTTTTCCTGCTGATTTACACCTTCGTTGAGAATATAGTTTATATCCCTTTCGACAAGCGCCTGTTTAAAGCGTTTTTTGCCCGTAGGATTGATTCTTTCGCCGATAAGTATAGGTGATGAACCGAATTTGACCGCGTGGGTATATGACGATACGGCGGTAATATTTTTCGGCTCGATGGGTATGGGGGTAAGCGCCGCTACCCTTTCGCACACCGCACGGATATATTCGGGGGTTGTTCCGCAGCAACCGCCGACAACACGTACACCTACCTTTATCAGCTCGCAAACCTCGTCGGCAAATTCGTCGGCGGTGACGTCGAAAATCGTCCTGCCGTCAATCGATTTCGGCAATCCTGCATTTGGCATGAGCAAGGTCGGGACGGATGCGTTAGCGAGAATTTCCTTTACGATGGGTGTAAGCTGCTTAGGTCCGAGTGAACAGTTGGCTCCGACTACATCGACGCCCATTCCTTCGAGCAGGGTGACCATTGCGGCAGGGTCGGCTCCCGTCATAAGCTTGCCGTCGGCTCCGTAAACGTTCGAAACGATAATCGGCAGGTCGCTGTTTTCCTTTGCAGCCAAAACAGCCGCCTTTGTTTCGTAGCTGTCGTTCATGGTTTCGATTATTATCAGGTCGGCTCCGTATTTTACACCGAGCTTAACCGTTTTTGCAAAAAGTGAAACGGCATCCTCGAAATCGAGGTCGCCGAGCGGCTTTAAAAGTCGGCCGAGCGGTCCCATATCGAGGGCAACAAATTTTTCCTTATCGGAAACGGAAAGTTCCCTCGCCTTTTTTGCATTATAAAACGCGGCAGAGACGATTTCGTCGAGCTCGTCATCCGAAAATTTTAGCCCGTTTGCGCCAAAGGTATTGGCGCTGACGACGTTACTTCCCGCGTCAAAATATTCTCTGTGAATATCGGTTATCACGTCGGCATGGGTCAAATTCCATCGCTCAGGAAGTTCGCCTACGGGTAATCCCTTTTCTTGCAAAAGGGTACCCATTCCGCCGTCGAGACAGACGATATTATTATTCAAAAAATCAGAAAATTTCATTCTTTTCCTCCGATTGTCAGCCGTTAGTCGCAAAGCCCCAAAAATGCCGTTACCGACTTTGACGGTGACATAAAAAAGCTGTCGTTTAATGTCACGCCGATATTCTTTTCGCACGAAAGCAGGGCAAAAATTTCGCTCTGTAATTCGAGCGGCAGGTCACCATAACCGGCGCTGAAGCGCGGCTTTGTCCTTCTTCCTGTTTCGCGCGAAATTTGGTCACAAAAGCTGTCACAAACCGCCTCTACCCTTTCGCTGCCAATGGCTTGAAAAAGCACTGCCTTTGACGGCATAATACGCTCATATTTCGCAATCAGTCGGTCGAACATTGTGCCAACAGTTGCGCAGAAAACTATTACCTCGCTGCAACCCGAAAGATTCTTTGCAAGGTCGCTCGACTCCACCTTAAACACGCCGAAATCGCATATATTTCGGTCAAATTTCACCCCAAGCTTGCAGTAACAAACGCGATAGGAAAGATGGTCTTCCGCTTCGGCAAGGCAGTCACAGAGCAGAGATGAAACCTCGTCGTTATTATCCTTGCACCCTGCGTAGCGGAGTATTTCCTTATCTGAAACGGGTGGACGGTCAAGACATTTTGTCAATACAGTACAGCTCATTTGCCCAAAATGTCCGAAAGATTGCTTTGAATTTTTGCGGCGATGTCGGGCTTGTTCATCGAATAAACATGGACGTTGGTGATATTATTGGCGTAAAGGTCGATTATCTGGTCGGTGGCATAGGCAATTCCTGCCTGCTTCATGGCGTCAGGGCTGCTACCGAATTTATCAACCAAGCTCTTAAACCTTTGGGGCATAAACGAGCCCGAAAGCTTGATTGCTCTCTCGACCTGATTTGCGTTTGTAATAGGCATTATTCCCGGAATTACGGGGACGGTTATGCCTGCCTCACGAATTTTGTAAAGGAAGTTATACAGCAGGTTATTGTCAAAAAACATCTGGGTGGTGAGAAAATCGCAACCTGCCTCAACCTTTTCTTTGAGCCGCTTTATGTCGTCCTTTTGGGTAGCGCTTTCGGGGTGAATTTCGGGATAGCAGGCACCGCCGATGCAAAAATCGGCATTTGCGCTTTTCAGCTCGTGAATGAGGTCGATGGCATACTTATAGTCCCAGCCGCTTCGGTCGGCGTCCACAAGCTCGGCGGGAATATCTCCCCTGAGTGCCATAACGTTGGTTATTCCTGCCGCCTTGATTTGTTCAATCTTTTCCCTTACGGTTTCCTTTGTCGACGAAACACAGGTCAAATGAGCCAAGGTAGGTACGCCGTAGAGCTCCTTTATATTCTTTGCTATGTCGAGGGTATATTTACTCGTGCCGCCGCCTGCTCCGTATGTAACGCTCATAAATGCGGGTTTGAGCTTTGCAATTTCTTCGGTCGCTTCCTTTACGCTTTCAAAGGCGGTTTCGGTCTTTGGCGGGAACACCTCGAAGGAGAGGGAAAGCTGCTGACTGTTAAGCAAATCAATTATCTTCATCTAAAATACCCCATTCGGTCAATTTCTTTTTTTCAATATAATACACCCGTCGGCTCCATAAAGCAACACGGTGTAAAAGTTTTTTTCACTAAAATCAGTCGTCGATTACTGTCACAAGCTCATCAAAGGATTTTCTCTTTTTATTACGCAGCTTGTCGTCAGGATGGGCGTAGCCGACGGTAATAACCAGTCGTGCAGCTCCGTCAAGTTCGCAGATATCCATCACCTCTTTATTATCAAGCCAACCTAAAATGCAGGTCGAAAGTCCCTGAGCGGTTGCTTCGGCGGTGAGATATGCCGCCGCGATGCCGATGTCAATTGAGCGGTAATCGTTGTTTTTCAGCTTTGCGCCGATTGCGGCAGTTTTGACATACGGCTTTTCGGATATTACAATAATTACGGGAGCGTCAAGCGAAAACTTGTTCAGTCCCATTGAAACGGTCGCCTTTGCTACCGATTTCGCCTTTTTGCCAGTGAGTACGGTGAAATGATATGGCTGACCGTTACATGCCGATGGCGAAAGGATTGCCGCATCAAGTATTGCTCTGATTTTTTGTTCCTCGACGGGTCGGGTGCTGTCATAGTTTCGGCAGGATTGACGATTTGTCGCAATTTCGGTAAAATTCATTTAAGGACGTCCTCCTTTTTTACAATAAAAACACATAATAAGTATAACACACCAATAATTTCAGCACAAGAAAAAGTATAAAAATACCGCTTGGAACGATTTTTTTGCCGATGAATAAAAAATGCAACACTAATTTTTATAATCTGATATAATTAAAAACGCAAGGAGGGTTTGACGTGAAATTCAAGCTCATTATTGATAAAAACGCAGAGGAATGCATTACCGCTGTTTGTCACGAAAGGACACCGATTATCGACCAAATCGAGTCGATTATTCAAAAAGAAAGCAACGATAACAGCATTGTCGGCTATGCTGACGACGAATTTAAGACAATAGAATTTGAAAGCATTGAAGTAATTTACGTTGAGGGTGGAAAAACCTTTGCCGTTCTGGACGACAAAAGGACATATCGCGTTAAACTGCGACTTTACGAAATCGAAAGTCTGCTGCCGCCGAATTTTAAAAAGCTCAGCAAATCGGTTATAGGTAATATGAAAAGAATCGACCGATTTTCGAGCACCATTACGGGTGCGGTTGATGCCGTTTTTAAATGCGGCAGAAAAGAATTCGTTTCGCGACGTTGTCTCGCCGAAATTAAAAGGGGGCTGAAAAAATGAAAAGATTTATAATAGAATTCCTAAAAAGAGGGCTCATCTCTGCCGCAGGAGGTCCGATTATAATATCGGCAATCTATCTCATTCTCGGTTATTCGGGAGTGGTCGATACAGTTTCGGTAACCAAAATCGGAGTAGAAATACTGACGGTGACCTTGATGGCGTTTATTGCGGCAGGAATAACGGCGGTTTATCAAATCGAGCGCATTTCCGCCTTTTCCGCTGCGTTAATTCACGGAATCGCGCTGTATCTTGATTACATCATATTCTATCTCATCAACGGCTGGCTCAAAAGCAATATAGACGCAATCAGTATTTTCACCGCCGCCTTTGTTGGCGGATACGCGATAATTTGGCTGATTATTTACTTGATTACCAAAAAAGAGGTAAAAAAGCTCAACAGTGAAATTGGAAAATAAAAATAATGCCGCATCTTGATTACAAGGTGCGGTAAATTTTTATATTTTTTTATTGCATATATTTACAAATCGTTAATAATTTCCGCAACTCGAATAAAACAAATCGTGTTATTCTATTTCCATTCAAGCCAATCGAAAGGGTGTCAGTATGTATATTATTAAAAATGCGTTTAAATGCATCGGTCGCAGTCGCGGTCGAAATATCCTAATCGGCGTAATCGTTTTTGTAATTGCCGTTTCCGCTTGTATCGGACTTTCCATTCGTCAAGCGGCAGAAAATGCAAAAAGCGAAACGCTGGAAGGACTCACCATCACCGCAACAATTTCCTTTGACCGCCAACAAGCCATGAATGATATGATAAGCGAAGATAACGGCGATATTTCGGAGAATGGCAGACCGTCATTTGACCGCGATAAATTCTCTGATTTTATGGGCGAAAGCTCCTCGCTCACCCTTGACGAGTATAAAAAATATGCAGAAGCCGAATCGGTAAAGGATTTTTATTACTCGGTTTCTGCCTCTTTTAACGGCAACGACGATTTTTTGCCCGTGAGCAACGATACCACCTCGGAGGATGAAGATACATCAAACTCGAACGAAAACAGTTTCGGAATGAATGGCTTTTTCCAACCGCCCGAGGACAAACGAAATCAGATGATGGGGGCACAAAGCGACTTTACCGTTGTCGGATACAGCAGTGAAAGCGCGATGACGTCCTTTATCGACGGAACGGCAACCATCGTTGACGGTGCAGTTTTTACCGAAGGAACAACGGACGCTGAATGTATCATTTCGCAGGAACTCGCTAACTACAACAGCATCGAAGTTAGTGATACAATCACCCTCGAAAACCCGAATAACGAGGATGAAAGCTACGAATTTACAGTAGTCGGAATTTACACCGACTCGTCGTCTAACGAAAGCAGCTTTTCGATAATGGGCGCAACCTCAACCGACCCTGCGAATAAAATTTATACAAGCTATGCCGCATTACAGGCCGTTTTAGACGCGTCGGGTGAAAATTCAGAAACAGTCACCGACGACGATACCGGACGCGAATTTTCGACCGAGATAAAAAGCACTCTCAGCGCGACCTACCTTCTTTCAGACGTTGACAGCTACAATAAATTCACCGAGGAGGTTCGTGAGCTCGGTCTCGACGAAAGCTATAACATTTCATCAAGTGATATTTCGTCATACGAATCAAGCTTGGTTCCGCTCGAAACTCTCAGCAAGCTCGCAGGATATTTCCTTATAGTTGTGCTTCTTATCGGTGCGATAATTCTAATAGTGCTCAACATATTCAACATTCGTGAGCGTAAATACGAAATCGGCGTTTTGACCGCTATGGGAATGAAAAAATTCAAGGTTGCGCTTCAATTCCTGACCGAAATTTTTGTAGTCACCATTATCGCGGTAATAGTCGGCGTAGGTGTAGGTGGAGTTTCCTCGGTGCCTGTTACAAACGCCCTGCTCGAAAATCAGGTTGCAGCCCAAAGCAGCGAATATAACAGAATTGAACAGAACTTTGGTCGTCCCGAGAATACAATTCCCGACGATATGGGCCCCGGCAATATGGGTCAAAACGATATTCCGCAAATGCAAAACGGCGGTCCGGGAAATTTCTTTGATGCAAATGAAGTGGCAGAGTATATTAGCGAAATTGATGAGGCAATGAACCTCACCGTTATGTTCCAGATGCTCGGTATTGCGATACTTCTGACCATCGTTTCGGGTGCCGTTTCGATGCTGTTTATCATGCGATACGACCCGCTCAGAATACTCGCAAACAGAGATTAAGGAGGATGGACAAAATGGCAGTTTTATCATTAAACAATATTTGCTTTTCGTATAAAGATACTCCTGTTTTGAATGACGTTTCGTACGAGTTTGAAAGGGGTAAAATGTACTGCATTATCGGAAAATCGGGCGCAGGAAAGACTACGCTTTTATCAATTCTGTCGGGACTCGCAAAGCCGAAAAGCGGCAGTATCATGTACGACGGACGCGATATTAAAAAAATTGATAAGTACAAATTTCGCAGTAAATATATCGGCGTTATTTTTCAGTCGTTTAACCTGATAACCAAATTCACTGCGCTCGAAAACGTTATACTTTCGATGAATATCGCAGGATACAGACAGCGAAAAAAGCGCGATAAAGCATTAGAATTGCTTAAAAGCGTCGGACTCGACGAAAGCGAAGCAAATCGCCGAGTATTAAAGCTTTCGGGCGGTCAACAGCAACGTGTCGCAATAGCGCGAGCCCTTTCGTACGACGCCGAAATTATACTCGCCGACGAGCCGACGGGAAACCTCGACAGCGAAACGCAAAGCGAAATTATGGCGATTTTCAGGTCACTTGCCGATAGCGGAAAATGCGTCATTCTGGTAAGTCATTCTCCTGAGGTTGCCGCCCTTTGCGACGAAAAATACGAGCTGATTAAATATAGTAAAAAAGCAAAAAAATAATAATAAAAAACACGCTGACGGTTGAACATGAGTAACCGCCAGCGTGATTTTTTATGCACTGATTTATTTCCTAAAAAATGCGACGGCGACGGCTCCCGGTCCTGCGTGAGTGCCGATTACACTGCCGATGCAGGTGGTGTTTATCCCTGCTTTGAGCGTGTCGCCGCTTCGGTCGATAAAATTATTCAGTGAGTCTGCCGAAAGCCCCGTGTAGCCGAAAAGCAGCGGCATATCATAGTCAATTCCGCCTACCCTTTCAATTTCGTCAAGCAGCATGGTATAGCCCTGATTTAAGCCGCGTGCCTTTCCCATAACGTCGATTTTGCCGTCCTTTATCTGCGCCATCGGCTTGATATTAAGCAGGGCGCCTGCAAAGGCAACGGTGGAAGAAATTCTGCCGCCGCGCTTTAAATATTCGAGGGTGTCAAGAATGGCAAAGAGGCAAATATCATCCTTCTTTTTATCCAATTCGGCGGCAATTTGCTCGGCGGTCATTCCCCTTTCGGCAAGTAAAAGAGCATATTCAGCGAGTATTGCCGATCCGATTGCGACACTTTTGCTATCGACGACGCAGATGCCTTCGTAATCGTCGGCGGCTATGACCGCGCTCTGATACGTGCCCGAAAGCTGCGACGAAACGGTGATTACAACGGCTGTGTCACCGCTCTCCTTCACCTTTGCAAATTCGGTGTCAAATGCGGCAGGAGATGCCTGACTGGTGGAAGGAAGCTCCTTTGTTTCGGTCAGCTTCTGATAAAACATTTGATGATTGATGGTCACCCCATCGATGTATTCCTCGTCACCGAAACGTACGGTCAAGGGCACAACCGACACCTTTTCCTTTATCTCGGGGATAAGGTCAACCGTCGAGTCAACGATAATTTTTACGCTCATTGGTTCATTCTCCTATTTGATAATAAATGGCTTCAAGCTGCTTTTTGGTCATCAGCTTGGGCACGGGATAGAGCGGATTCGCCTCCCTTTCCGCGTGACAAGCCATTACCGAAATATCCTCTTTTTTTATTCCTGTGATTTTATCGGGAATGCCGATTTTGACATTCATATCTTTTATCGCGCCGATAAATTTCTCTGCGCCGGATTTTTGCGAATCGTTTTCGGTACATACTCCTGCGGCAATTCCAAGACGGTGCAACTTCTTATACGCGCCTTTGCCATACGCTTCGAGAACATAAGGCATTATTACCGCGTTTGCAAGTCCGTGCGGTACACCATACTGACCGCTGACAGAATGCGAAATGGCATGGATATATCCCACGTACGATTTTGAAAAAGCGACACCTGCCTTATATGATGCGTGGAGTATATTCTCTCTGGCATTGCGGTCGTTTCCGTTTATGTACGCATCTTCAATATTCTCGAAAACAAGCGCGGTGGCTTCGAAGGCAAGACGCCGAGTTTCCTTTGTCGTCGAGCGTCCGATATATGCTTCGACTGCATGAGTGAGTGCGTCCATTCCCGTAGTTGCGGTAAGTGATGGAGGCAAGGAATATGTAAGCGACGCGTCCAAAACCGCGTAATGCGGTATAAGCGGAAAGCTCATCAGCGCGTATTTATGCTGCTTTTGGCTATCGGTGATTATTGCGGCAGGGGTAACCTCGCTACCGCTTCCTGCCGTGGTAGGACTGGCAATAAGCGTAGGAATTTTTCGCATAATGCGTAAAAGTCCCTTCATCTGACCTACCGATTTTTTCGGATATGCAATTCTGGCACCAATCGCCTTTGCGCAGTCGATTGACGAGCCGCCGCCGAAAGCGATAATGCAGTCGCAGCTATTCTCGCGGTACAGTTTGACCCCTTCCTCGACATTTTCGATGGTTGGATTGGGCTGAACACCGCTGAATATCGCATAGGATACTCCGCTTTTGTTCAGTGCATCTTCCACAGGGGCAATACGTCGGTTATTTGCGCTACCCTTTCCCGTAACGATAAGCACGGATTTTACATTTTCCTTTTTAAACACCGAACAAAGTTCGGAACACGAGTCGACAATTTCGGGCTCGCGATATGGCAAAAGAGGTAAAATCGCGCGAAAGGTTAGCTGATACGCTCGGCAATATATCGATTTTAAAATAAACATAACCGCTCCTTATTCATCATAGGTCTTTGCGACCGAATCGAGACTTTCGCTGATAATATTCAAGCTGCGGTAAAAGGCAACCCGCTCCTCCTCGGTCAAGCCGTCGCTGATTTGTTCCAGCACCTTGTCAATTTTATCTGCAATTCGTTTTCCTACCTCGATGCCCTTTTCGGTGAGGGTGATGGGACTTTTATACCGCTTTTCGCTCTTTGGTCGGCAGATAAGGTAACCCTCCCTTTCGAGATGGTCGATGGACCGCGAAATTGTCGCCTTGTCCTCCTCACACCTTCCGCAAAGGTCGGTTGCAGTGGTGCCGTCGAATCGGTACAAATAATATAGGCATGAAATATGTGCGCTTCTGAGCCCGTATTCCGCCATTTCCTCATTCTTTATCCTGCGAATGTTTCGGCTGATGCGATTGATTAGCACAGTAAAGGTTTCAAATCTCGCTTGCATAATACTCTCCTGAATCATCTTGTTGAAATTTCAACAATCGTATTATAATAAAAACCTGTTGAAATGTCAACTGGTTTTTATTTATACTTGTTTTTTGTCAAAAAGCCGTTTTCCCCACCCATTTTTATATAAAAAGTGTGGGGACAGTGCAAAATGACGGTAGTAAAATGTAATCAAGGGATAGATAGATTTTCCCCAAACTTTATTATGAGGAGAGTACATAATATGAAAATGAAAGCTATTACCAAACGAATTATCGCCGTTATTATTACGGTATTGATGCTGGCATCGCTTATCCCCGCGACAAGCGTTTTTGCCGCAAAGGATGAGTTTAAACAGTATATAATCAGCTCGGCAGAGGTATCGGGTCTCACCGCTCCCAAAATTGGCGCAGACGTTGATACATCAGGCACCGTACCGTCAGGCAGCAACTACTCAATCGTTAAGGTTAACTGGTTTGATGCGTCAGGGGTTCTGACCAAGGCAACTAGCTTTGAAGCAGGTAAGCCCTATCGCGTATCGGTTGAGGTTAAAGCAAATGACGGATACAAATTTCAATCGGGCGCTAACTTCAAAATTAACGGAAGCACCGCCACAGAAACAAACGCTAATACAGATAGAACACAGATAACATTCATTTTTCAATACCCTGCTCTCGGCGATGGCGTGATTAAGTCGGTAAAGATTACTGACATTACCGCTCCCAAAATCGGCGCAGATGTTGATACAAAGGGTTCCATTCCGTCGGGTAGCAACTACTCAATCGTTAAGGTTAACTGGTTTGATGCGTCAGGGGTTCTGACCAAGGTGACCAGCTTCGAGGAAGGTAAGCCCTATCGCGTATCGGTTGAGGTTAAGCCGAATAAAGGATATTCCTTTGACAAGAATGCTGCATACACCATCAATGGAAAAACCGCCACAGTAACACACACCGGTACAGCAGATAACACAGTAGTATTCATTTTGGACTATGCCGCACTTAAAAAGGCCGATACTGCAACAAGCAGTAAAAAGCCCACAACCACATCGTCAAAGGTTACAGAGGAATCGTCAGGGGTATCTGAAGAAACCTCATTGGAAGAAGAAATTGTTTCCGAAACAGAGTCAATCACACCGTCATCAACCGTTTCGGTTGCTGAAAAGGACGATAATGGCCTGGATATGACCCTCGTTATTTTGATAATCGCTATTGTTGCACTGCTTTGCGCAACCGCAGTAGTCGTCACAATTATTATAAAGAAGAAATAATTAAACCCAAATAAAAATTACCGCGGAGTGAAATTCACTTCGCGGTGTTTTTTATCGTTTTATATTATAAACCCACTACCATCTTAATGATGTTTCCACCTTTTATTTTATTACAGATAAACAAACCTATTTTTATCAAAACGATCATAATAATTAAACCTATAATGGGAGAAAAAAGAGTTTCAAATATATTATTTGGTATCTTTGAAAACAACCCTTGCAAAAACTGCATGTGCCAAAGGTATATACAATATGAATAGGTGCCAACTTGTCCAATAAATGTTGCTATTCGGTATTGATTAATTTTATATGCAAACATTGTAATAAGTACGGTTGATGAAACACAAAAAATCATGGTAACTATATCAAAATATGTATTAATTTTATTTACACACAAAAATATTAACGACGCAATAACAAGCAAAGCGGATACTACAAAAACTTTTTTCTTGTTATTCTCTATCCTTTTGTTGATACCGTATCGTCTAATTAAAATTCCTACGCTAAAATAACCTATCCAGTACAACGGATTCAGATAATCAGTGAAAAAACCACCATTTATCGTAATTGAAACATCAAATGATGCCAAAGCAAGCGCGACTGCTTGTATTCCAATTAAAGTGTACAAAACAGCATTGTATTTATAAATCCACTTAAATATCAATAAAAAAAACGTATATACCACTATGTAGTAAAACCATGTTCCGCTGCCAAAAACCCATTTAAAACATTCATATACACCCAATGGCAGACCAAGCATAAAACCAATAATGTATGTAATTATTGCTGCCAACATCCACGGAATAATAATACGAAAAAGTTTCTTTTTCCAAAAGATTGCATCATCACCATCATTACGAGAATATAAAAATCCTCCAATAATAAAAAATATTACTACGCCAATACAACTAAACTTGCCCCAAAAAATTGATGCAATTTTTGCAATCAAATTAACTTCAGAATACTGAATAACGTGCGCCGAAATTACAGATAAAATCGCAATGCATTTTAAAATATCAATAACCTTGCTCTCTTCTTTTGTTAATTTATTCAATTGCATTTGTTATCTCCTTTAAAACAAATAATAAGCAAATTTTTTATCTTCTTATCGGTGTAAACAATCCTGATGATGAAATCGGTTCATTCCCTGCGAAAAGATGGGATGTGTCCGAAACAGAAACGAGTCGTGCAATAGCTGTATTTACCTCCGGCTCGTGAATTTCCATAAGCGCAGTTGTCACCGACGAAGGCGTCAAAAAGACGGTATGCCACATATGAGGTAGCGGCACCCCTGTTAAATGGGCAAGCAGCGCTGTACCAAGTCCGTGGTGGCAGAAAATAGCTATTGTCTCGTCATTTTCCCTCAAGCTCTCGTCAAAGCGGTAAACGAGTCCTTCACGGATATAGCCGTGGGCCGCAAGCAGCTTGTCAAACTCGACACAAATCATATCGTAATAGGCAACGACCGACGTATTCTTCCACAAATCCGCATCACGCCAACGGCTGACGTCCATCGCCCTTTCGTCCGACGTCCACACCCTCGGCGGAAGATTCCATGGTGCTCCTTTTATTCCCTCTAACCGCGCCTCAAATTCGCGTAGCCAGTCGCAAGTGATTATATCCACGCCAATTTTTTCAGCAGTTGGCTTTGCGGTCAGTTGGGCTCGTCCGAGGGGTGAACAGTAAATGGTCGAAATGCCCTCGTTTTGAAGACGGAGCGAAAGCAAATCCGCCTCTCTTTTTCCCTTTTCGGTGAGTCCGTCAATCGAATAATCGGGGTCGCCGTGACGGATAATTAAAACTCGCATTGTATTATTTTTGCTCCCTTATTTATTTGCAATGAGGTCAACCGCCTGACGAATATTGTGAACGCCGATAAGCTGAATCCCGTATTTGTTTTCGCCAATTGATTTGAGACAACGGTAAGGCATTATGCAGGTTTTAAACCCGAGCCGTGCCGCTTCGGCAACGCGCATTTCGGCGCTCGGTACGGTTCGCACCTCACCTGCAAGTCCCACCTCGCCAAAGGCAACAACATCGTCGGGAATAACAAAATCCTTTAACCCCGAAACGAGCGAAAGGGCAACTGCAAGGTCGGTTGCCGGCTCGTCCAGACGGAAGCCGCCGACGATATTGAGATATGCGTCGAGATTGGAGAAAAAGTAGCCGCAACGCTTTTCCAACACGGCAAGAATGAGATTCATTCGGTTATAGTCAAAGCCGGTGGCCATTCGGCGCGGATTGCCGAATCCGCTGGCGGTGACAAGTCCCTGAACCTCCGCCAAAATGGGTCGTGACCCCTCTAAAACGCAGGCAACACAGGTGCCGCTGACATTCTCGGGGCGACCCGAAAGAAGCATTTTGGACGGGTTTTCGACCTCGAAAAGTCCCTTGTCACGCATTTCGAATACGCCGATTTCGTTAGTAGAGCCAAATCGATTTTTTACCGCACGTAACAGACGATATGTAAGATTGCGGTCGCCCTCGAAATACAGAACGGCGTCTACGATATGCTCCATTACCTTCGGTCCCGCAATCGACCCCTCTTTATTAACGTGGCCAATGACAAAAATCGGGATGTCGCTCGATTTTGCCGTGCGAAGAAGCATATTGGTACATTCGCGCACCTGAGTCACCGAACCGGGTGACGAATTAAGGTCGGAGAGCGACATGGTTTGAATTGAGTCGATTATTACAAGGTCGGGCTTCGTTTGGCGGACGTATTCACAGACGGTTTGTACATCGGTTTGAGCCATTATTGACAAATTTTCGGTGTCAACGCAAAGCCGTTCGGCGCGTAATTTTATCTGGCGCTGAGATTCCTCGCCCGATACGTAGAGAATCTGCATAGTCTTGCCCAGATGCTGACAGATTTGAAGCATCATTGTCGATTTACCTATTCCGGGATCACCGCCGAGAAGGACGAGCGACCCTTTTACAATGCCGCCGCCGAGCACTCGGTCAAGCTCTCCTACCCCGGTGTGATAACGATGCTCGTCATCGACGCCGATGTCGCGGAGTCGACTTGCATTAAATTCGCCACCGATGGCAACCCTTGATTTTTCCTTTACGGGTGTGGGGGCAACAATCTCTTCATTCAGCGTTCCCCATTCGCCGCAATTGGGGCATTTTCCGTACCAGCCGAGACTTTCGGCTCCGCATTCGGAACAAATATACACCGTCTTTGCCTTTGCCATTCCTAATTTTCAGCTCCCGTTAATATAGTTATTGAGTCCCGATGAAATCGCAAATGCCAACTTCATCTGATATTCCTCATTCTTTAAATTCACTAGGTCGTCGCGATTGGATAAAAAGCCGCATTCGATTAAAACGGCCGTTACCTTTGCGTTATATATCAAAAAAACGTCGTCGGTGCAGGGCTTTATCACCCTTTTGTTATCGGTTTGAAGTGCGCAGATTGACGACTGAATCGACTCGGCAAGCTCCTTTGAGCCGTCGGTCGATCTGCAATAAAACATTTGTGCTCCGTGGCAGTATGATGCCGAAAAATTATTCTGATGAACCGAAAGATAAATGCTGTCGGGGTGCGATTGCATCACCGAATAGCGATACATTATGTCGGCTTTTTTCTTTTGACGGGTGGTTTGACCGCCGTCGCCGAGTGAGCAATCGGTATCGCGCAGCATTATCACGTCGTAACCGTAAAAGGTTAAAAAATCCCGCAGTTTTAGTGAAACGGCGAGGTTAATATCCTTCTCTGCCGTGCCGTCGTCGGCCACTGCGCCGCCGTCAAAGCCGCCGTGACCTGCGTCGATTATAATGGTTTTTCGCGTGGATTTGTCGGCTTTTTTGCTTATATTTTGGGCGGCGGAAAGGCAAAACGCCGTAAAAACAGCCGCCAAAATCACCGCAACAGTATTCCTTAAATACGTGATTTTCACTTTTTTCATCACCTCATACTAAATGTATGCGGTGTGTATTTAATAAATTATAACATACATATCCCCTCTTGTCATCATTTTTTAGACACAAAAAAGACCTGAAATAAACAGGTCTTTTTTCATTTACTTTATTTCGTTCAGGTCGTATGGGGTTGTCTGATATACAATATAATTGAGCCAGTTTGAATAAAGCAGGTTTGCATGGGCTCGCCATCTGACGACTGGCAGCTTTCGGTCGTCGTCATTGGGAAAGTAATTTTTCGGCTTTTCGATGGATTTGCCTGCCTCTTTATCACGGACGTACTCATTTTTGAGCGTGTCGGGGTCGTATTCGGAATGACCTGTGATAAATACCTGCTTACCCTTTTTGGTCATAATGGCGTAGATGCCCGCTTCCTTGCTTTCGGCGAGGATTTTGAGCTCCTTGTGCGCCTTTATATCCGCCTTTGAAATAGTCGTGTGGCGGGAATGCGGTGCGTAAAACACGTCGTCAAAGCCGCGGAAAAGTATCGACCGCTTGTATGACACGCTATGCTCAAACACGCCAAACATCTTTTTATCAAGGGGCTGCTTATCGATGCCAAAATGGTAATACAGTCCTGCCTGAGCTCCCCAGCAGATGTGGAAGGTGCTGTGAACGTGCTTTTTTGTCCATTCCATAATTTCGCAAAGCTCGTCCCAGTATTCCACCTCTTCGAATTTGAGATGCTCGACGGGGGCTCCGGTGATAATCATTCCGTCGTAATTTTTATGACGAACATCATCAAAGGTCTTATAAAACGAGAGCAGATGCTCGGCTGCCGTATTCTTTGACTGATGCGACTTTGTATGAATGAGTTCGAGCTCAACCTGAAGCGGTGTATTGCCCAATAATCGAGAAAGCTGCGTTTCTGTTTCAATCTTTTTCGGCATGAGGTTGAGAACCAAAATGCGCAAGGGTCGAATATCCTGCGACGTTGCTCGTGTATCGGTCATGACAAAGATATTTTCGTCATTGAGCGTCTTTACCGCGGGTAAATCGTTGGGTATTCTGATAGGCATAAAACCGCCTCCTTTACTGTGTTTTTGATTATAAAATTAGATATTGTCGAGCGCCTGGCTAATGTCGGCGATGAGGTCGTCGGCATTTTCGATACCGCAGGAGAAACGAACGAGGTCGGGTGATACTCCTGCCGCTTCGAGCTCTGCATCGGTCATCTGGCGGTGGGTTGCACTTGCGGGGTGGAGACAGCAGGTACGCGCATCGGCAACGTGGGTTTCGATTGCGGCGAGTTTGAGTCCTGCCATGAATTTTTCGGCGGCGGCTCTGCCACCCTTTACGCCGAAGCTAACTACGCCACAGCTGCCGTTCGGCATATATTTCTGAGCCAAATCATAGTATTTGTCGCCTTCGAGGGACGGGTATCTAACCCACTCGATGCGATCATCGTTTTTAAGAAATGTTGCTACTGCAAGAGCATTTTCACAGTGACGTTTCATACGGACGTGCAAGCTTTCGAGTCCCATATTGAGCAGGAATGCACTCTGCGGCGACTGGACAGAGCCGAGGTCGCGCATAAGCTGTGCGGTCGCCTTTGTAATATACGCGCCTTCGAGTCCGAAGCGCTCGGTATAGGTTACGCCGTGATAGCTTTCGTCCGGTGTGCAGAGTCCGGCGAACTTTTCGGGATATTTAGTCCAATCGAACTTACCGCTATCTACGATACAGCCGCCTACTGCGGCTCCGTGACCGTCCATATACTTTGTAGTCGAATGGGTAACGATATCGGCTCCCCATTCAATCGGGCGGCAGTTTACCGGCGTTGCAAAGGTATTATCGATAATAAGCGGTACTCCGTGAGCGTGGGCAACCTTTGCAAACTTTTCGATATCGAGAACGTTAAGTGCAGGATTAGCCACAGTTTCGCCAAACATCGCCTTTGTATTCGGGCGGAAGGCGGCATTAAGCTCCTCCTCGCTGGCATCGGGTGAAACGAAGGTGAATTCGATGCCCATACGGCTCATTGTTACAGCAAAAAGATTGTATGTACCGCCATAAATTGCCGACGAAGCGACAACGTGGTCGCCGCAGGATGCGATATTAAAAACGGCATAGAATGACGCCGCCTGACCCGATGAGGTAAGCATTGCCGCTGTACCGCCCTCCATTTCGCAAATCTTTGCCGCTACGTGATCGCAGGTCGGATTCTGAAGTCGGGAATAGAAATAGCCGCTTGCTTCCAGGTCAAAAAGCTTTGCCATTTCGGGACTTGATTCGTACTTAAATGTTGTGCTCTGGATAATCGGAATTTGACGGGGTTCGCCATTTTTTGGCGTATAGCCGCCCTGAACGCATTTGGTTTCGATTTTATAACTCATATTCTTTTTCACCTCATAAAAAAGTGTAATTTATCTAACAAAAAAAGCGCACTCGTCCAACGACACCGAAACACATATTCTTTCGATGCGATAATAAGGACGAAACTGCGCGCTTCGTGTTACCACCTTAATTCGTCCGTTTCCTCGCGAAAAGGGACCTCTGCGGGTACTAGCATACCCTGACGCTGTAATGGGCGTTCCCATCGTAATCTATGCAAAGAAATTGCAGTCGGTACGCGGCTCCGAGACCATTTTGAGTATCAAAAAGCGTACTTCTTTTCAGCTACCGAAGCTCTCTTTTTAAACGCCTTTGTAATACCTACTCTTCTCTTCACAGCCATTTTTCATTTGGTTGTCATTATACTATGCCAAGCAGCTTTTGTCAACTGTTTTTGACGTGTTTATCCCTCGTATTCGTAAACGTCCATATATCTGAGCTTAAACAGATTGATTTCGTGCAGGTGGTCGATTCTCTTTTTTGTTTCGGCATCGGGCTCGATTCCCTCGCGGATATATTTATCGAGGGTTTCGTAGGTGAAGCCGAGCTTGTCCTCGTCGGTTTGACCGCAAAGTCCGTCAATTGGCGGCTTTTTGACGAATTTTTCGGGCAGACCGAGGTAGCTTCCGATGGCGATTACCTCGCCCACGGTGAAATTGGAAAGGGGTGCAAAATCGCCTACGCTGTCGCCGTAGCGGGTTGAGTAGCCGACCCAATCCTCCGACAGATTGCAGGTGTTCGCCACGCGACCATTCTGCGACTGGGCTACGGCGTAAACGGTAGCCATTCTGACCCTTGCAGGAAGGTTAAAGCGTGACTGGTCGGTGATTTCCATTGTAGCGGCAATTTCGTCGGTAATTGCGGCAACAGCAGGACCAACGTTTACAGTATAGTTTCTGATTCCGAGAAATTCGCAAAGCTCGATTGAATAATCGATGTCGCTCTGTATCCCTTGCGGCATGAGAACGCCGATTACCCTATCCTTTCCGAGTGCGGCTACACAAAGTGCGGCCACTACCGAGCTATCCTTTCCGCCCGAAATGCCAAGCACCGCGTTACAGTCCTTGCCATTCTTTGCGAACCATTCTCTGATCCAGTTTATGCAACCGTTTGTTGCCTTTTCTACGTCGAAATTATACATTTTTTCGTCAACCTTTATTTTTTTATTTATCGCGTGGCTTTCTGAGTCCCATTTGTTCGGTAAAGGAAATTCGTGCCAAGCCCATTCGGTAGCCGAGCGCGTAAACCACCGGCTCGGTAAATACAGTCAGCGCCATCACTATAACGGCAAACAAACTCTGCTCGGTTATGGTGAGGGTTGAGGGTAAAAGCGTCTGGCACAAGGAGAAATAGGGCGAATTTATCATTCTGAATATAGACAGATATATCGGCGGCACTATCGAAAAACGAGCCAAAATCAGCGCAACCGAGCAAAGAATATACGGCACCGATACAATTAGTCCGATTTTCAGTCCCTTTAATTCGTCGCGTTTAATATGTCCGTAATTTATGCGGTTATAGTCATTAAAGCCAACGTCGAAAATTCGCAAATATGGTAAAACAAGTATTATCCCCAAGCAAAACATCTGCGCCAAAATAACGCCAAGCTTATTATTTAAAATAGCAACAAGCGAGGTGGATACAATGAGGCACATTATTCTATACGCAAGTGACCAGATGAACATTCTGATACTGTAAAAACCGATACCGCTTTTATTCATTTTGCCGTCCTTTTCCTTTTTTTACATCAAATTTATTTAATTATACCACCTTATTACCGCTATATCAAATCATTTTTCGCTTTGCCGCTGAATTTACCCCCAAAATGCCGCCAAGCGCTCCCGAAAGGGTCATTACGATAAATTTGAGGAGGGTAAATGCGGTGAGCGGTCCCTCGGACGCAAAAAGGGATACCATAAGCGTAATTGCAAACATGGTAAAGCCGGTAAGTGCGCCGATTATTATTCCCTGCTCACGCATTGTTTTTGCCGCGGCAACTGCGCCGACAAAGGAGCCGAGTCCCGACGCAGCCAAGGCAATCGGCATTGCGGCCGTTTTTGGCATATCGCGGATAACGAAAAAGAGTGCGCTTATTAAAATTACGGCGGCGGTGACGATAACGGCGGTAACAGTTCCGACAATAAGCGGTCGTATGTACCTGTTCTGTGGGTCTGACTTTCTCTTTCTGTTCATATAAAAAACCTCCCGAATATACTTTCGTTTATAAAAGCATATTCGGGAGATAAATTGATTATGTCGGATTATTCGTGAATGGTCAAATTCTGTCCAATGGCTGAACGCTGAATCTGAATCTTTGAACGGTCGCCGGACGACTCGATAACGAGACTGTCCTCTTTAAGCGAAACAACGCGTCCGTAAATGCCGCCGATGGTGATAATTTCGTCGCCGATTTGGATACTGTCTCTCATCTGCTTTTCCTTTTTCTGCTGCTTCTTTTGCGGACGGATGAGCATAAAGTACATAAGCGCAACAAAGCCAACAATCATAATGAGTGAGCCCCACATGCTGCCACCCTGAGCTGCATTTCCTGCACCGCTTCCGCTGGAAGCTGTTAAAAGAATATAATCCATTTTTATTATTCCTCCTGTGAATTAACTGATACTTTTGTTATTATACACCAAATTATCCCGTATGTAAAGAGTTATTCGAAATCAACCGTTTCGTTAAGCTCTGCCGACCTGAATGCCGCCTCCATGAGCTTGAACACCCTCATTACGCTATCGTTGGAAATTGTCTGCTCGGTCTTTCCTTCGATGGTCGTCATCACGTTGCGGTAAAAGTCGCGAAGATCGGTTTCGACGGTGGGTAATTCCATTCGCTTGATGGTATCCTCACGTCGAGGTGCCATCGTTTTTGTAATTCCGCTGGCTGTAAGCACCGGCTCGACCTCACCTGCTTCTCCGACACTTTTTACGATTTCGCCGTCGTTCGCCTTCCATCCGCGGATAATCGCCGAGCCGTCGCGACCTAGCATATACCAATGGGGCAGCTCGATGAAATTGGAGGTTGCGACCTCGACAACGGCAAGAAGACCACTCTCAAAAGTAAGCCATACCGTCACTCCGTCATCGCAAAGCTCGTTTGTCACGTGTTCGAGGCGGCAATAGACCTTTTTAATTTTTTCGGGGATGAGTTGGAGTGTTTGGTCGAGCAGATGAACGCCCCAATCGAGCATCATTCCGCCGCCAAACTCGGGCTGACTGCGCCAATCCTTCGGTATGCCGTTGCAGCCCTGCACTCTGCGCTCAAAGCGGTGGACGGGACCAAGCTCACCCTCGTCATATATCTTTTTCATTACACGAAAATCAGCATCGTAGCGTCTGTTTTGATGCACGGTAAAGATTCGTCCGCATTCATTTGCAACCCTTATCATATCGGCAAGTTCGTCCGAATTCATGGCTGCCGGCTTTTCGCAAACGACGTGCTTTCCTGCGCGAAGTGCCGCCACCGTCAAGGAATGATGAGAATCGTTGGGAGTGGCGACGGTGATTATATCAATTTCAGAGTCTGAAAGCATTTCATCATAGCTTTTATAGGCGTGAAAGCCCTTTTCCCTTGCAAAATCAATTCGGGTATCGGCAATATCAAATATGCCACCCACTTCGATATTTTCAATTTCTGCAATCGTATTTGTATGCGAATAGCCCTGACCGCCAAAGCCGACAATGCCAACCTTATACGTCCTTTTCATCCTGCATCAACTCCATAGCAATTTTTTTAATTATACCACGACCCTGGCGCAAAAACAATCGGTGAAAACATTTCCTTATAAAAAATCCGCCGAAATGTCGCTTCGACGGAGTTTGCATCATTTCTTTGGTTTCATTCGCTTGTCGGTGTTTGCAGGGTTATTTAGCAGGCGACCTTTTTCGGAGAATCGGGAACCGTGACAGGAGCAGTCCCACGAATGCTCGGCTCGGTTATACTTTAACGCACAGCCAAGATGTGGGCAACGCGGAGCAGTAGGCGTGAGGATGCCGACCAACGCCTCGAAAATATTGATAAAAAGCTGCGGTCGCAACATACATCGGCTGGGCGAAAACACACGGGCATAAGGATTATCCTTTCCCTGCACCAAATCGGTCAGAAGCATTGCCGCGACCATCGACGAGGTCATTCCCCATTTATTAAAACCGGTTGCGACAAAAAGATTGGGTGTGCGTCGCGAATATTTACCGATATAGGGGATGTCGTCAAGGGTCATGCAGTCCTGGGTTGCATACTTGGCGACCACTCGCGAGTCGGGAAAATATTTTTCGCGAAAGCGGTTAAGCTCCTCCCAGTTTCCGCCCTTTTTGCCGGTACGGTGATCCCCGCCGCCGATGAGCAGGTGACCGTTATAGTTGCGAAAGGACATCCCGTTTTTTGCCTCGTCAACGTAGATTCCGTCAAGCTCGGCGGCATTTTTGACCGCTAAAACATAGGAACGATGCTGATACATTTTCAGGAAATATCCGCCATGCTTGTTTATAAACGGAAAATGGGTTGCGATAATCGCCTTTTTAAAACGGATGCTGCCATTTTCGGTCATGGCGAGGTTGGGACCCAGCTCGGTAACACGGGTATTTTCGTAAATCGGCAGGTCCTTTGCAATGGCGAAGGCGAATTTCAGCGGATTGAACTGGGCTTGATTTTTCACCCTTACTGCACCTTTAACGGCAAATGGTAACGACGTTTTTTCGATAAATTCGGCGGGAAAGCCGAGTTTGTTTATTGCCGCGGTCTCTTTTTTGAGCTTTTCGACGTCGCAAAGGGTGTAAAGATAGGCGTCGAGCTTTTTGTAATCGCAGTCGATATTTTCGCAAAGCTCGCGATACTTTTCCATAGCGTCGGTCTGCGCCTTGAGATACAGACGGGCAAAATCGGCACCAAATCGCCTTATCATCCGGTCGTATATCGCACCGTGTTGCAGGGTTATTTTCGCCGTCGTATTTGCCGTCGTTGCGCCACAAATTCGCTCCGCCTCGACCAAAATACAATCAACGCCGTTTTCTTTTAACATATAAGCCGAAAGCAATCCCGCAAGTCCGCCGCCAATAATCAAAACGTCGGTTTTGCGCTCCCCTTTCAGCGTCACAAATTGCGGTCGCTCGACCGACTTTTCCCAAATCGACTCCATTTTACCACCCTCATTTTTTTATAGTATGTGGGGGTTTGAGGAAAATATGAGGAGCGGAAAAGAAAAAATCCGTCCTTTTCAAAGGACGGAGGTTTGTTTGATTTGTGTTTTTTTAAATGATCGAAAATCAGAAATTATTTCAAAGAAAAATGTAGTTCAATATATTCAATCATTTTTTTGTTTCTATCTTCCTTTGCTTCGCAAATATAATCAAGGTCAGGATCATATACCCATAAATATGCGATTTCACACTTTTCGTCTGAAATACCAACCATGCCAAAGTTCTTTGGATAAGCAGTATCTTCAAACTGAGCTACTCTGAAATCAAAACCAGCAAAAGAAAAGGCCGTAACAGGCATTGTAAAATCATCGTACCACTCGTCCTTTTGTGGCTGATCAAGATATGTGTATGCGCTTTCAAGTCGTTCCTTTTCCTGCAAAAATACTTTTTCATCATACTTTACAATCAATTGTAATGAATATTGCGGAAAAATCGATTCATCTTTTCTTGAAAAATAACTAATTTCTTTATACTCCCCAATATCATCTAAATCAGGCATAAATAAACCTGCATAATAATTTTCTACATCATCTACGTACTTTTCAATATTGTTATCGGTTCTAACACAAGAAGAAAATGTTATGGTAATAATCATAACAATCAAAATTACAAATGTTTTTTTCATATCATCACCGCCTTGATTTTATTATAGCATATCAGAAATTGCAGGTGCTAGTATAAGAACAAAATAGATATTATCGTGCTTTCTTT
Source organism: Clostridia bacterium (assembly GCA_017399535.1). Classification (GTDB taxonomy): domain Bacteria; phylum Bacillota; class Clostridia; order Oscillospirales; family Acutalibacteraceae; genus UMGS1976. Next base: position 34,336 of record JAFQBX010000003.1, read on the forward strand.
AAAATTCGAGAGAAAAGCTTGTTTCGATAATCGCAAATTCTGATTTATCATTATCGAATTTCAATACCGTCGTAGCACTACCGATTCCGTCGCTATGTCCAATCAACGACACATACTGACGACCCACGATTTCATAAACTCCGTCGTTATCCATGTCAACCGGCGAAAATTCATAAAAACTGTCAACAAGTATTTCCAGCTCCACAGGATCACCACTTTTGTCATACCACGAATCGAAATAATCGTCCTTTCTATCGTCCAGACGGAACTGTTCGCTATACTTGGTAATTTCGTTTTCTATTATAAATTTTCTATCTTTTAAAATATTTATAGAATATCCCGTATTAAAATCATCTGTACCATTATCGGAACAGAACATTTCGACCAATTTGTTATCATCGAAATTAAACACGCGAGACAAATACTGCCCTGCTCCACCGGTCATTCCCACACATTCGTACAGCAAAATTTCCTTATCCCCGTCACCGTCAAAATCGCACAACTCAATATTCCCCGAATAGCAAGATTGGTCTTCCCATTTTGAAAGGTCTTCAACAACTATTTTATCATTTGCTACCACCGCCAAATAATGATCCGACGTTCCGCGGTTGCCTCCGTAACGGTCATCAGCCAAAAGATAAACTTGACCATATATATCCTTGTCTAAAAGTTCATTTGACGATACTTTTCGAATAAAAACATTGTTAAGGTTAGCTTCGGGTATCGAAACTCGCAGCATATTATCTGCATCAAAGGACGTTTGAAACGCGGTGAGCTCCTGATGCTCCCGATAATTCTCTTTTTTATCCGATTCGCTTGTTTTAGTATCCGTCGCCTTGCACGAACACAAGCCCAAAATTAAAAGTATAAATATCATGACAGCCATCATTTTCCTCATCGCTTTCGCCTCCCTAAATTTATTATAGCACACCCACAAAGTGATGCAAGTATTATTGACATTTTTTTACACATTGCGTTTTAAAACACATAAACTGTTATGAGGTGAGTTTATGAAACAAAAGCCAATATTACCCGACGCCGTAGCGATTGTTAGTGGGTCGGATGCCTATCCACACTTGCATGGACAGGTAAGATTTTTTCAGCGACAGAATTGTGTTTTGGTGCAAGCTGTAATACGAGGATTGCCTGATACTGATACGGGTTTCTTTGGATTTCACATACACGCAGGAAGCAGCTGCACGGGCCCCGATTTCGCCAACACGGGCAGTCATTATAATCCGAACAACGCTGCCCATCCCTTCCACGCAGGAGATTTACCGCCACTCATATACTGTAACAAAAATGCCTATATGTCGGTGGCAACCGACCGCTTTAATATAGCCGACATTTTTGGTAGAACTGTTGTAATTCATAGCATGCCGGACGATTTCCGCACCCAACCGGCAGGCAATGCCGGCACTAAAATCGCCTGCGGTGTAATTCGCAGGATATAATATATACGGGACACACAAACTATACACTGTAAACACACATATCATATAGCTTGTTATAATTGACATACGCACGAAATACAGGTATAATATCAGTATTCATAATAAAGTAAATTTACTAGCAGGTCAGTTCCTAATGCTTCACTGCCGAAATCATTAGATAACACCTATTTGTAATGGAGAAAAATATATGGAAATGGTATTGTTGACCGCTTTGGGAGTCGGCGGTGCTACGATTTTCGGCTCTCTAATCGGTTTTGTATTCAAAAATATCTCTCACAAATTTTCTGATATCGTGTTAGCTTTCGCCGCCGGTGTAATGCTGTCTGCTGCAGTTCTCGGTCTGATTATACCATCAATTGACTATGGCGGAGAATATGGCCTTCTAATTACAACAACCGGCATTTTCACAGGCGCTATTTGCCTGAACTTAATCGATAAAGCGGTGCCACACCTTCATAAACTGGTAGGTTCGGATATCGAGCCACATAATAACGCAAATTTAAGCAAGGTTTTGTTATTTGTTACCGCTATTGCTATTCATAATCTGCCCGAAGGCATTGCTGCCGGCGTCAGTTTCGGCTCCGACGATGCATCTCAGGCAATAATTATCGCCGGTGGTATCGCTCTGCAAAACATTCCGGAAGGAATGGTCATTATCGGTCCTCTGCTCGCTTCCGGCGTAACACCACGCAAAACATTTATCTGTGCCATGATAACCGGTCTGGTGGAGGTTGTAGGTACCTTGCTGGGCTATTTTGCTGTTAGTATCGCATCGACAATTCTTCCCTTTGCATTGGCTTTCGCCGGAGGAACAATGCTCTATGTAATCAGCGACGAAATGATACCCGAAACACACGCTCACGGAAGTGAAAGAGGTGCCACATATGCGCTCTTAGTTGGATTCTGCGTAATGTTGGTATGCGATGTATTGCTCGGATGACATAAAATGATGTATATTGGAAAGTAAAATATATAAACGAAAATCCGCTCTCTTACGAGAACGGATTTTATTTTTTATCAACACGCAAAACGGAACCGGTCTGAAAAGTTGATTTTCTTTACTTTTTATCATTAAACAATCTTCTGAATTTTGAAAAAATAAAATAAATCAAAAGTTCAACACCAAAAAATATTACCATATTCAAAACTGGCATAATAAATCGTGCAATGCTTTCAGAAAACATATTGAATGGGTCTCTAACCACAAAAAACCAATTATATTCCCTTGATTCGCTATTATACAATAAATTACCCAACAGTGCCCATATTACCATTGATAAAATCACAAAAAAATCTCTATAACATTTTTTCCACGTAAAATTTTCTGTTTCATATATGAGGACAAGCAACCCATACACCATCATTATTCCATGAAAAGATAAAGTTTGAATTACACGATATGAAAACGGATGTACTGCGTGCCACATTACTCCCGCCGGATAAATTAAATAAATCAAATTTGAAACAAAACCTAACGTAGCAAACTGAATTTTATATTTTTTTAAGAATGTAACTCGCCTTGTAAAAAAACAACCAACGCACATTGCCGTACATACATGAAATGGTAATTTTTCAATGTCTATTTCTCCGTAGGCAAAAGGCATTAGAAAAAAATCTGCTATGTATAATCCAAAAGCAATACTTATAACCTTATCAATTATGCGCTCTTGTTTTTCGTTGCTATTGTTTTTTAAATATAAACACAAAAATATTCCCAAACACAAAAATAAAGCAATAAAGCAAATGTGCCATATTCCAAAGCAAGTAAAAATTTCTCCGCCTTTTTTGTCAGACAACAGGTTGCTTAAGAATGTATACATACCATCATCACCGCCTTGGGTGTATTATAGCATAAAAGCGGCAAAGCCGCAATACTTATTACCTCTTACCTATTACTTCTTACTTCCCAAAAATCCCGTGCGAAACTTTATTTTGAGGTAAGAGTGAAGAGGTAAGAAGTAAAAAGTAAAAATCCCGCCCACTTACGTGAACGGGATTTTTTTGTTTTTATCTTAACAACACAAACGAATTTTGACTGTAAATCAGAGCTTTTTTATATGGACTATTACTCTCTGTTCTCCAACGGAGTGTATGCTGACTCGGGTTTTACACTTGTATATGCAGGTCTGATAATCTTTCCTGCATTCTGTATTTCTTCCAGACGATGCGCACTCCATCCTGCGATTCTTGCAACTGCAAATATTGGAGTGAAAAGTTCATATGGAAGTTCAAGCATCTTATATACCATGCCTGAATAAAAATCCACATTTGCACTTACACCCTTGTACATCTTGCGCTTCTCTGAAATAATCTGAGGTGCAAGCTTTTCAACAGTTTCGTAAAGTTGGTATTCCTCTTGCATCCCCTTTTCCTCAGAAAGCTGTTTTGCATATGCACGAAGAATGTCCGCTCTCGGGTCGGATAAAGAATAAACAGCATGTCCCATACCGTAGATTAGACCGGCTTTGTCAAATGCTTGCTTATCCAGTAATTGCACAAGATAATTCCTGACTGCGTTCTCATCTTTTACGTTAATATTGGCCTTCATATCATCAAACATTTGAACTACTTTAATGTTCGCGCCGCCATGACGAGGACCTTTGAGTGAGCCGAGAGCTGCAGAAATGGCAGAATAAGTATCTGTTCCCGATGAAGTAACAACATGAGTGGTAAAACTTGAATTATTACCGCCACCGTGCTCAGCGTGAAGCACAAGGGCAAGGTCGAGAAGTTTTGCTTCGAGAGGTGTGTATTGTCCGTCCTCACGAAGAATATACAATAGATTTTCAGCTGTGTTCAGTTCCTTTTTAGGATAACGGATAACCAAGCTGTTATTTTTATGATAGTGCTGAAAAGAATGATATCCGTAGACCGCCAGCATGGGAAACTCTGCTATAAGAAGTAAGCATTGTCTCAAAACATTTGCAGTAGATATATCATCAGGATTGTCATCATATGTATAAAGCGCTAAAACGCATCTCGACAATATATTCATCATATCCTTACCGGGTGCTTTTAGAATCATATCGCGCACAAAGGAGGGTGGCAAGGAGCGGTATGCCGACAGCTGTTTGCAAAATTTATCAAGTTCCTCTTTATTAGGAAGTTTTGAAAACAAGAGAAGATAAATGGTTTCTTCAAACCCGGGACGGTTGTCGTCAAGAAAACCTTTTACAATATTACGTACATTGATCCCTCTATAATATAACTGCCCTTCACAAGAAATCTCTTTTCCGTTTTCATCCTTTTCCTTTGCCTTGATTCGGGACACCTCAGTAAGTCCTGCTACAATACCGTTTCCATCAAGGTCGCGTAGGCCTCGTTTCACATTGTACTGTGAATACATTTCTGGCATGATATGATTACTATTATCAGATAAATCTGCAAGTTCTTTTATATAAGGAGTATTTTCAGAATAATTCATCTTATTTTTCCTTTCCAATAAAAATTCTTCACAATATCACTGTCTCGGCTGTATTATAGCATAAAACTGAAAATAAATCAATGCGGAGCATTGTTAAAATTCGTGGCAAAGCCGCAATAATTATTCATTATTCATCAGCGAAGCGACTTCATTTTTCATTATTCATTCGAAAATCCGTTCTCCTTTAATGAATAATGAATGATGAATATTGAAGAATGAATAAATATCCCCCCGTATAACGGGGGGTATTTCATTTTCGGGCATAGCCCTAATACTACTGGCGGCGCACAAGTGCGCTTTTGATTGGCCTGCCAGCCGAGCAATTGTTACTTACTACCCATAAATGGGTCCCGTGGGTCGAA
>JAFQBX010000014.1 GCA_017399535.1 Clostridia bacterium
AGGATAGCACCGTCCATCTGTGCAGCACCTGTGATCATGTTCTTGATATAGTCAGCGTGACCGGGGCAGTCAACGTGAGCGTAGTGACGTGTCTCTGTCTCGTACTCAACGTGAGCTGTGTTGATTGTGATACCACGCTCTCTCTCTTCGGGAGCCTTGTCGATGTTTGCGTAGTCAACGAAGTCTGCCTGACCCTTGGAAGCAAGTGTCTTTGTGATAGCAGCTGTAAGAGTGGTCTTACCATGGTCAACGTGGCCGATGGTACCAATGTTTACGTGGGGTTTGGTTCTTTCGAATTTTGCCTTTGCCATTGGAAATTTCCTCCTTTTAGGAATAATTAATTATTTTTTTGGATTTCTGCATATAGCAGATTCATTTTAACAATTCTTACACAGAAATGCAAGTGTTTTGTTGAAATTTATAGGTTAATTTGCTTAGTTTGATGATCTTTCCTTAACAATTGCCTCGGAAATTGACTTCGGAACTGCCTCGTAGTGGCTGGGCTCCATTGCGTACTGACCGCGGCCCTGTGTCTTGGAGCGGAGGTCTGTAGCATAACCGAACATTGATGAAAGCGGAACAAAAGCATTAACCTGAGTTGAGCCGAGACGTGTCTCCATACCCTGCATAAGACCACGGCGCGAGTTAACGTCACCGATAACATCGCCAAGGTACTCATCGGTAACGATGATAGCAAGCTTCATCATGGGCTCCATAAGGATGGGGTTAGCCTTACGCATAGCCTCTTTGAAAGCCATAGAACCTGCAATCTTGAAGGCCATTTCAGAGGAGTCAACCTCGTGATATGAACCGTCGTAAAGTGTTACCTTAACATCAACAACGTTGTAGCCTGCAAGTACACCGGACTGCATAGCGCCCTTGATACCTGCTTCTGTCGGGCCGATGTATTCCTTGGGAATAGAACCGCCGACAACAGCGTTGACGAACTCGTAACCCTTGCCGGGGTTGGGCTCAATCTTAATCTTGACGTGGCCGTACTGACCGCTACCACCGGACTGACGCTTGTACTTGGTATCCTGGTCAGCTTCTGTGGTGATAGTTTCACGGTAAGCAACCTGGGGCTTACCTACGTTAGCTTCAACCTTGAACTCGCGAAGAAGTCTGTCAACGATGATTTCGAGGTGAAGCTCACCCATACCTGCGATGATGGTCTGACCTGTCTCTTCATCAGTGTAGCACTTGAAGGTCGGGTCTTCCTCAGCCAGCTTCTGAAGGGCAATACCCATCTTCTCCTGGCCTGCCTTGGTTTTGGGCTCGATAGCAACACGGATAACGGGCTCCGGGAATTCCATAGATTCAAGGATAACCGGATAATTCTTATCGCAAAGTGTGTCACCTGTTGTTGTGTTCTTAAGACCGACAACAGCGGCGATATCGCCTGCGTAGCAGCATTCGATTTCTTCACGCTTGTTGGAGTGCATCTGAAGGATACGGCCCATACGCTCGTTCTGACCCTTTACGGAGTTGTAAACGGTGGAACCTGCGTTGATTGTACCTGAATATACTCTGAAGAAGCAGAGCTTACCGACGAAGGGGTCTGTTGCAATCTTGAAAGCAAGAGCTGCAAAGGGCTCTTCATCGGAGGAGTGTCTAACCTCTTCTTCGTCTGTGTCAGGGTTTACGCCCTTAATGTCCTCAACGTCTGTGGGGGCGGGCATATAGTCGATGATAGCATCGAGAACCTGCTGAACACCCTTGTTACGGTAGGAAGTACCGCAAACAACGGGAACCATTTCGTTGTTGATGGTTGCCTTACGGATGCAGGTCTTGATTTCTTCAACGGTGAGCTCCTCACCCTCGAAGAACTTCATCATAAGCTCGTCATCCTGCTCGGCGACCTTCTCGATAAGCTCATCGTGATACTTCTGTGCAATTTCCTTCATATCCTCGGGAATCTCTTCGATTCTCTCGTCAAGACCCTTGTCATCGTAATAAACGAAGGCACGCATCTCAACAAGGTCGATCATACCCTTGAATGTGGACTCAGCGCCGATGGGAAGCTGAATCGGAACGGCATTACACTTAAGTCTGTCCTTGATCATAGCAAGAACGTTGTAGAAGTCTGCACCCATAATGTCCATCTTGTTAACGTAGATCATTCTGGGAACACGGTACTTGTCTGCCTGGCGCCAAACAGTTTCAGACTGGGGCTCAACGCCGCCCTTAGCGCACATAACAGTGACAGAACCGTCGAGAACTCTGAGTGAGCGCTCAACCTCAACGGTGAAGTCAACGTGACCGGGAGTGTCGATGATATTGACTCTGTGGTTCTTCCAGAAGCAAGTTGTAGCAGCAGATGTGATAGTAATACCACGCTCCTGCTCCTGCTCCATCCAGTCCATAGTAGCAGTACCGTCGTGTGTCTCACCGATTTTGTGTGTCTTACCGGTATAGAAAAGAATACGCTCGGTTGTTGTTGTTTTACCGGCATCGATGTGAGCCATGATACCGATATTTCTGGTCATTTCCAGTGATACCTGTCTGGGCATATTTTCCTCCGTATGGTTACGCTGGTATTAGTAGATTGGTATAAGAGAGATTACCAACGGAAATGAGAGAAAGCCTTGTTGGCTTCTGCCATCTTGTGTGTATCTTCTCTCTTCTTGAATGCGGAACCTGTCTCGTTAACAGCATCCATAATCTCGTTGGCAAGTCTTTCCTTCATTGTTCTTTCCGAACGCTGACGGCTGTAGAGTGTGATCCAACGAAGACCGAGTGTCTGTCTTCTCTCGGGACGAACTTCCATGGGAACCTGGTAGGTAGCACCGCCGACACGGCGAGCCTTAACCTCGAGAACGGGCATTACGTTTTCCATAGCTGCCTCGAAAACTTCGAGGGGTTCCTTGCCTGTCTTTTCCTTAACGATATCGAATGCATCGTAAACAATTTTCTGAGCGACACCCTTCTTACCGTCGTACATTACGCTGTTGATCAGGCGTGTTACAAGTTTTGAGTTGTAAAGCGGATCGGGCAAAACATCACGTTTTGCAATCTGGCCTCTTCTTGGCACTTCGCTTCCCTCCTTCATAAATATAATGATATCATAGGTACTCGAGTGACAAAATCCCGTGGCGCCAATGGAGAGACATATATCTATATATACACTCTCGCATTGTTGCACTCAGCATTAGGCTGAATGCAGCCTGCTAAGAAGATTTTTGTCCTGATGTGTTTGGTTTCCTTAATATAATGTTTAATTATATAAGGAATTATTTCTTGGCTGCCTTCGGACGCTTTGCACCGTACTTTGAACGGGACTGCATTCTGCCGTTAACACCCTGGGTATCAAGTGAACCGCGGATGATGTGGTAACGAACACCGGGAAGGTCCTTAACACGGCCGCCACGAATGAGAACAACGCTGTGCTCCTGCAGGTTGTGGCCAACACCGGGGATGTAAGCGGAAACTTCAATGCCGTTTGTAAGACGTACTCTGGCGATCTTACGAAGAGCTGAGTTCGGCTTTTTCGGTGTAGCTGTTTTAACTGCTGTGCAAACGCCTCTCTTCTGCGGAGAATTCTTATCGGTCATAATGTTCTTGTGGGAGTTGAGACCCTTCAAGAGTGCGGGAGCCTTGGGCTTCTTGACGATAGTTTCTCTGCCGCTGCGAACGAGCTGATTAAAGGTAGGCAACAGTTGACATCTCCTTTCTTGTGTATTTTCTATAAAAAAGCCCTTTGTAAGTCGGCCCTTTTTGTCAGGACCGACTTACAGCTTTTTCATCTTGGCACAGTTTCTTATTTTAACATTTCAGAACACTTTTTGTCAACACTTTGAACAAAATTTTTCTTAAAAATTAGTCAGTTTCGCCCAATTCAAGTGTTTCGCCTTCTGAAGCTGTGGAGTAAACCTCAACATCGCTATAGCACTTCATACCCGTACCTGAGGGAAGAAGCTTACCGATGATAACGTTCTCCTTAAGACCCATAAGGTTGTCTGTCTTGCCCTTGATGGCGGCATCCGTAAGGACTCTTGTTGTTTCCTGGAAGGATGCGGCGGACATAAAGGACTCTGTTGCAAGAGAAGCCTTCGTGATACCGAGAAGCATTGTTGAACCGACTGCCTCACGAAGCTTTTCGCCTGTTTCGCGCTCACGCTCGTGAAGCTTGTTGTTCGCCTCGATAATCTCGCGGCCCTCAACGGTTGTGCCGGGAAGAAGGTCTGTATCGCCCTCATCGGCAACCTTAGTCTTTCTCATCATCTGGCGTACGATAACCTCGATATGCTTATCGTTGATATCAACACCCTGGCCGCGGTATGTGCGCTGAACTTCCTTGATAAGGTAGTCGTGAACAGCCTCGACACCGAGAACAGCCAGAATATCGTGCGGGTTGCGTGAACCCTCCGTGATATCTGCACCCTTTTCGATGTGCTGGCCTTCTTCAACGCATACACGAAGACCGTATGTGATGAGGTAGCTGCGTTCCTCGCCCGTCTCCTGATTCTTAACAACAACGTACTGGCTGTTCTTAATCTTCTGGAGAGAAACGACACCGCTGATTTCGCTGATAATTGCAAGGGTCTTGGGCTTACGTGCCTCAAAGAGTTCTTCAACTCTGGGAAGACCCTGTGTGATATCGGCCTGAGAAGCAACACCGCCGGTGTGGAACGTTCTCATTGTAAGCTGTGTACCGGGCTCACCGATTGACTGTGCGGCAATGATACCGACAGCCTCACCGACTGTAACGGGATCGCCCGTTGCAAGGTTGGAGCCGTAGCACTTGATACATACGCCGTGCTCTGCCTCACAGGTGAGAAGTGAACGAATCTTGATCTTTGCCTTTTCGCCTTCGGGAGTGTTTGCGCGGACATAGTCTGCTACACGCTTTGCATCCTCGTCACTCATCATGTGGTCGCAGTCCATAACGAGCTCGCCTGTTTCGGCATTGACAAGGTTTTCAAGAAGATATCTGCCTGTGAGACGCTCTGCGAGGTCTTCAATAACTCTGTGTCCGTCGTCGATATCGTAAACGTAGACACCGTCGTGGCAGTGGCAATCCTCCGTGTGGATAATAACGTCCTGCGAAACGTCAACAAGACGTCTGGTAAGGTAACCCGAGTCGGCTGTACGAAGAGCCGTATCGGCAAGACCCTTACGGGCACCACGCGAGGAGATGAAGTATTCGAGGATGTTAAGACCCTCTCTGTAGTTTGCACGAATCGGAACCTCAATGGTCTTACCTGCCGTGTTAGCGATAAGACCGCGCATACCGGCAAGCTGACGAAGCTGTGAATCGTTACCGCGGGCACCAGAGTCGAGCATCATATTGATGGGGTTGTAGGGGTCAAAGCCTTCCTTGAGAGCCTTGGCAACCTTGTTGGTGCACTCCTCCCAGGTTTCGATAACGTCCTTGGAACGCTTCTCGTTGGAGATAAGACCCTTTCTGTATTTCTTTGTAATTTTATCGATTTTATTCTCGGCATCTGCAAGATAATCTGCCTTTTCCTGCGGAATGGTAGCATCGAAAACAGAAACCGTAAGACCTGCTATTGTGGAGTACTTATAGCCCTGAGCCTTAATCTTGTCGAGCACTTCGGCGGTAACGGCAGTACCGTGAACCTTGATACAGCTTTCGATAACCTTACCGAGGTTCTTCTTCTTTGCAACCATGCTGACGGCAGCCTTGAACGCCTTGTCGTCATCCTTGATTGCTTCGAAATCGATATCGCTGATATCACCGAACTCAAGCTTGAACATATTGTCGGGGTTTGAACGGTCAACCCAGCCGAGATCCTGCGGAATGGGATTGTTGAAGATAACGCGGCCGAGAGTTGTCTGAAGGAACTTGGAGTAAACCTTGCCGTCAACCTCCTTCGTCATACGAATCTTGATGATTGCGTGAAGAGTGATATCACCCTCATCGTAAGCCATCATTGCTTCGTTAACGTCACGGAATACCTTGCCGTGACCCTTGTCGTGCTTCTTAACAAGCGTCATATAGTATGAGCCGAGAACCATATCCTGCGTGGGAACGGCAACGGGCTTACCGTCTGACGGCTTGAGGAGGTTGTTTGCTGCAAGCATAAGGAAACGAGCCTCAGCCTGTGCTTCTGCGGAAAGCGGTACGTGAACAGCCATCTGGTCACCGTCGAAGTCAGCATTGAAGGCTGTACATACGAGGGGATGAAGCTTGATTGCTCGGCCTTCAACAAGTACGGGCTCGAAAGCCTGGATACCGAGTCTGTGAAGTGTGGGAGCACGGTTAAGCATAACCGGATGGTCCTTGATTACGATTTCGAGCGCATCCCAAACCTCGGGGTTTGCACGCTCAACCATCTTTCTTGCAGTTTTGATATTGAGAGCAACCTTTGTTTCGAAAAGGCGCTTCATAACGAAGGGCTTGAACAGCTCAAGTGCCATTTCCTTGGGCAGACCGCACTGATAAATTTTCAGCTCGGGGCCGACAACGATAACGGAACGGCCGGAGTAGTCAACACGCTTACCGAGAAGGTTCTGACGGAAGCGGCCCTGCTTACCCTTGAGCATATCGGAGAGTGACTTGAGCGGACGGTTGCTGGGGCCTGTAACAGGTCTGCCGCGTCTGCCGTTGTCGATAAGAGCGTCAACAGCTTCCTGGAGCATTCTCTTCTCGTTGCGGACAATGATGTCGGGAGCGCCGAGTTCGAGCAGCTTCTTAAGACGGTTGTTTCTGTTGATAACTCTTCTGTAAAGATCGTTAAGGTCGGAGGTGGCAAATCTGCCGCCGTCGAGCTGAACCATCGGACGGATGTCGGGCGGAATTACAGGAATAACGTCCATAATCATCCACTCGGGCTTGTTGCCTGACTGCTTGAATGCCTCAACAACCTCAAGTCTCTTGAGAACTCTTGCCTTCTTCTGACCGCTGGACTTAACCAGCTCTTCACGAAGCTGAGCGTTGAGCTCTTCAATGTCAATCTCGGCAAGAAGCTCCTTGATAGCCTCTGCACCCATACCTGCACGGAACTCGTTGCCGTACTTCTCGTACCAGTCGCCGTATTCCTTTTCGGTAAGGGTCTGATACTTTTTAAGGGGTGTGATACCGGGATCGATAACAATATACATTGCAAAGTAGAGAACCTTTTCAAGGTTTCTCGGGGAAATGTCAAGAATAAGACCCATTCTTGAGGGGATACCCTTGAAATACCAGATATGGGAAACGGGAGCGGCAAGCTCAATGTGACCCATACGCTCACGGCGTACCTTTGCCTTGGTGATTTCAACACCGCAACGCTCACAGATCTTGCCCTTATAGCGGATTCTCTTGTACTTACCGCAATGGCACTCCCAGTCCTTCATGGGACCAAAGATTCTCTCGCAGAAAAGACCGTCTCTTTCCGGCTTGAGAGTTCTGTAGTTGATTGTTTCGGGCTTCTTGACCTCACCGTGTGACCATGCTCTGATTTTTTCCGGCGAGGCAAGACCTATCTGTATCGATTCAAAGGTGATTTCGTTTGTATTGTTTTCCATTAAAACGACCTCTTTCTTTCGTTAATTTTGAAGTGCGAATGATTATTCTACGTAGTCGTCATCCGCAAATTCGGCTGCTTCGTCGCCGGGATATTCGAGGTCTTCGCCCCAATCATCATCGTCGTCGGACTCTTCCGTTAAGCCGTCTTCAAATATGCCCTCGCCTTCCTGTGAGTAGCCCTGTGCATCGCCGGCATCGTTGATTGTTGAGAACGCCTCAGCATCAACAATGTGGAGACCGACATCATCATCATCGAAGGACTGTCTGAGGTCGATTTCGTTTCTCTCGCCGTCGAGAACCTTGACATCAAGGCCAAGAGACTGAAGCTCCTTGATAAGAACCTTGAATGATTCGGGTACACCCGGCTTGGGAACGTTAAGACCCTTGACGATAGCCTTGTAAGTGTTTACACGGCCGACAACGTCGTCAGACTTGACTGTGAGGATTTCCTGAAGTGTATATGCTGCGCCGTATGCTTCAAGTGCCCAAACTTCCATTTCACCGAAACGCTGGCCGCCGAACTGAGCTTTACCGCCCAGGGGCTGCTGAGTGATGAGTGAGTACGGGCCTGTTGAACGGGCGTGAATCTTATCGTCAACAAGGTGGAGAAGCTTGAGGTAGTACATAACGCCGACCGTTACGGGGTTATCGAACTTCTTACCTGTTCTGCCGTCCGTAAGGATTGACTTACAGTCGTCACGAAGCTGGAATACCTTCGTTTCGTCGAACTCCTCGCCCTTTTCAAGAGCTCTTGCTCTTGCTTCGTCCATAAGCTTGCGGTTTGCCATCTTGAAGGCTTCAACGATATCGGTTTCGTCTGCACCGTCGAATACGGGAGTCATAACCTTGATACCCATTGATCTTGCGGCAAAGCCGAGGTGAACTTCGAGAACCTGACCGATGTTCATACGGCTGGGAACGCCGAGGGGGTTAAGAACGATATCGAGCGGAGTACCATCGGGCAGGAAGGGCATATCCTCCTGCGGAAGAATTCTGGAAACAACACCCTTGTTACCGTGGCGGCCTGCCATCTTGTCGCCGACAGAGAGCTTACGCTTCTGGGCAATGTAGCAGCGGACAACCTTGTTAACGCCGGGGCTGAGTTCATCGCTGTTCTCTCTTGTGAATACTTCAACGTCAACAACGATACCGTATTCACCGTGGGGAACGCGAAGAGATGTGTCACGAACTTCTCTTGCCTTCTCGCCGAAGATTGCACGGAGAAGTCTTTCTTCTGCGGTAAGCTCCGTTTCACCCTTGGGTGTTACCTTACCGACAAGAATGTCGCCGGAGTGAACCTCGGCACCGATGCGGATGATACCCTCTTCATCGAGGTCCTTAAGTGCATCGTCACCGACGTTGGGAATATCTCTCGTGATATCCTCCGGGCCGAGCTTTGTATCACGTGCTTCAAGCTCATACTTTTCAATATGGATTGAAGTGTAAACGTCATTTCTGACAAGCTTTTCGTTAACGAGAACGGCGTCCTCGTAGTTGTAGCCTTCCCATGTCATAAAGCCGATAAGAGCATTCTTACCGAGGCTGATTTCGCCGAGTGCGGTTGCGGGACCGTCTGCGATAACCTCTTTCTTTTCAACACGCTGACCGGACTTGACAATCGGGCGCTGGTTTACGCAGGTGCCCTGGTTGGAGCGCTGGAACTTGATAAGCTCGTAGGTGTCAACCTCACCTGCATCTGTGAGAATTTCAATTCTGTCTGCGCTGACATAGGTAACTGTACCGGCGTTTCTTGCGATAAGGGCAACGCCTGAGTCAACTGCAGCCTTGTATTCCATACCGGTTGCAACGATGGGAGCATCCGTCTTGAGAAGCGGAACAGCCTGCTTCTGCATGTTTGAACCCATGAGCGCACGGTTGGCGTCATCGTTTTCAAGGAAGGGAATCATTGCCGTGGCAACGGAGACAACCATCTTGGGAGAAACGTCCATATAGTCAATTCTGCTCGTCTCAATGTCGAGGAATTCGTCACGGTGACGTGCGTTGACTCTGGGATTCTTGAAGCGGTTGTTTTCGTCGAGGGGCTCGTTAGCCTGAGCTACAATGTAATCGTCCTCAACGTCTGCCGTCATATAAACAACTTCGTCGGAAACAATACCCGTCTCCTTGTCCACCTTGCGGTAGGGAGCCTCGATAAAGCCGTACTCGTTGATTTTTGCAAATGTTGCAAGGTAAGAGATAAGACCGATGTTCGGGCCTTCAGGGGTCTCGATGGGGCACATACGGCCGTAGTGGCTGTAGTGAACGTCACGAACCTCGAAACCTGCACGGTCACGTGAAAGACCACCGGGGCCAAGCGCGGAAAGACGGCGCTTATGAGTAAGCTCACCGAGAGGATTGGTCTGATCCATAAACTGTGAAAGCGGAGAAGAACCGAAGAATTCCTTAACGGCGGCAACAACGGGACGGATGCTGATAAGAGCCTGAGGTGTCATCTTATCTGCGTCCTGAGCCTGAATTGTCATACGCTCGCGGACTACTCTTTCCATACGTGTCATACCGATACGGAACTGGTTCTGGAGAAGCTCACCTACGCAGCGGATACGTCTGTTGCCGAGGTGATCTATATCGTCCTTCGTACCCACACCGTTGGCAAGGCAGTTGAGATAGTTGATGGATGCGAAGATATCCTCACGCACGATGTGCTTCGGAATAAGGTCGTCGCAGTGTGCAAGAAGCTGTTCGAGGATTTCCTCATCGCTCCAGTTGTTTTCTGCGGCTGCATCAACAAGAGCCTTGAGGGGTCTGAAGCAGACCTTCTCGTTGATTGCGGCTTCCTCAAGCTGTTCCTTTGTGAACTGCGGGAAGTAACCGCCGATATCAACCATTGCGTTGGAGATAACGCAGAGCTTTTTGCCGTCAAGGTCAATGTAAACCTTGTCAACGCCCGCCTGCTCAATCTCGTAAGCCTTTTCCTTGGTGATAAGCTCGCCTTCCTCGGCAAGGATTTCACCCGTTGCAGGGCTGACAATCATTTCCGCAGCTCTGTAGCCTGCTATTCTTGCGGAAATTGCAAGCTTCTTGTTGTACTTGTAACGGCCTACTCTGGAAATGTCATAGCGGTGGGGGTCGAAGAAGAGGGCATCAAGCTGTGACTGAGCCGTTTCAAGCGTGGGGGGCTCACCGGGGCGCAGCTTGCGGTAAACCTCAAGAAGTGCCTCCTCAGCGTTCTGCTTCTCGTCCTTTTCAAGAGTTGCGTTGAGTCTGATATCGTCGCCGAACATATCGATAATATCATCGTTTGTACCGAGACCGAGCTCTGTGCCGCAGAAGAGGGCACGGATAAAGGTCGTTATGAAAATCTTTCTGTTCTTGTCGATACGGACGTAGTAGAGGTCGTTCTGGTCGGTTTCGAATTCGAGCCATGCACCTCTGTTGGGGATAATCTGAGCCTTGTAAAGCTCCTTACCTACCTTGTCGTGGTCGATGTCAAAATAGACACCGGGAGAACGGACGAGCTGTGAAACGATAACACGCTCAGCACCGTTGATAACAAAGGTTCCGCTCTCCGTCATAATCGGGAAATCGCCCATGAAAACTTCGTTCTCTTTGATTTCGCCGGTTTCCTTGTTGTAGAGTCTTGCTGTGACACGCATGGGGGCGGCGTAAGTTGCGTCACGCTCCTTACACTCCTTGATGGTGTACTTGGGCTTGTCGTCCATACGGAAATCGACAAAGCTCAGTTCGAGATTGCCCGTGTAATCCGTGATAGTGTCGATATCGCGGAAAACCTCCTTAAGACCCTTATCAAGGAACCACTGATAAGAGTTCTTCTGGATTTCGATGAAGTTGGGCATCTCCATGACCTCGTTGATCCTGCTGTAGCTCAATCTTTCGATTTTGCCGTGCTTGACCATTTGGGCTGCTTTTGCCATAGGCAAATCACTCCATTCTTATATAATAATCGTGGGAGAAAATTAAACGAAAATCAGGCGGCTTTTTGTGCACAATGCACAGAAATTTTTTACCAATTTTATTTAAGCCGATACATTTCCATTTTAATGGTGATTAAATATTTTACAGTATTTTCAAGTGCTTGTCAAGCCTTTTTTGAGCCGTTTTGTAAAGTTTTTTACTTTATTTTTAAGTTTTTATTCCGAATTTGCAAAAAACACGGCTTTTGCCCCGACACAAACAAAAAGCACACTTTGCCCTTATATCGCCGTTTTTCTATGATACGCGAGGGTAAGTGTGCTTAAAATTTTGTATTGTTTTAAAGTGTATTGTGCTTATCCTATGTGATTGAGGAACGCCTTTGTGCGCTCGGATTTCGGGTTGACGAGCACCTCTTCGGGTGTGCCCTCCTCCTCGATAACACCGTCTGCCATAAAGATAACCTTGTCGGAAACGTTGCGTGCGAAATCCATTTCATGCGTTACAACGACCATAGTACAGCCGGCATCGCGAAGGCCTTTGATAACGTTGAGAACCTCAACGGTAAGCTCGGGGTCGAGTGCAGAGGTAGGCTCATCGAAGAAAAGAATCTTCGGGTTGAGCGCAAGCGCACGTGCAATCGCAACGCGTTGCTGCTGACCGCCCGAAAGCTGACAGGGGTAGAAATCAACCTTTTCCTCAAGTCCGACCTTCTTCAGAAGCTCGAGTGCATTCTGCTTAATCTCCTGCTCGCTGCCCTTCTTGAGAAGCGTGGGCGCAAGAGTCAGATTCTGTAAAACCGTGTACTGCGGAAAGAGGTTGAAGTTCTGGAAAACCAGACCGAAATTCAGTCTGTTTTCTCTTATCTTCTCATCTGTCATTTTCGCTGTATCGGCACTATCAAAAAGCACTTCACCGTCAACAACTACCTTGCCGTTGTCTATGGTTTCAAGGAAATTAAGACAACGAAGAAGGGTTGTCTTGCCGCTGCCGGATGAACCGATAATAGAGAGAACCTCACCCTTTTCGAGAGTAAAGCTGATATCCTTGAGAACCTCGGTTTTGCCGAAGCTTTTTCTTATGTTACTTACTTCCAATATCGACATAGCTTAACTCCTGAAATAGCTGAGCTTCTTTTCCACCCTGTTGAAAACAACGGTGAGAATACCGACAAAGACGAGGTAGAATACGCCCGTAAAGAACAGCGGCCATATAAGCGCCTTTGTTGCGGCAAGCTCCTTTGCGTTTTTGATGATTTCGCAAACCATAATACAGTTTGCAAGTGCGGTATCCTTAATAAGCGTGATTATTTCGTTTGACATCGGGGGAACGATGCGCTGAATAACCTGCTTGAGGATAATTTTTCTGAAAATCTGTGACTTTGTAAGACCGAGTACGTAGCCCGCCTCATACTGACCCTTGGATATGCTTTCAATGCCGCCACGGTAGATTTCCGAGAAATAGCAGGCGTAATTAAGGGTGAACGCAATAAGAACAGCCGTAATTCGGCCTGCGTCCGCAATGCCGTACTCAAGGAACATAAAGCGGTCTATCTTACCAAAGAGCTGATAGTTGACCAGCAGACCGGGCACGTAGTAGATAATAAAAATCTGCAGCATCAGCGGAATACCGCGGACAATCCAGACAATTATCTTGGAAACTGACTTAACGATTTTAAATCGGCTCATTGAACAAAAGGCAATAGGCAAACCAAGCGGTGCGCCGCAAAGCAGCGTCACCGCAAAGATAAGCAAAGATATTTTAAAGCCGTCGAACAAAAAAGCCGTGACTTCTAAAAAGGACATACTTTAACTCCGGTTAATTAATATCTTTAAAAGGGATAAATCAGATTACTTCTGGTCGGAGAAATCTGTGATAGCTGTTGTAGCAACGCCGTACTTCTCTGCGAGAGTTGCAATTGTGCCGTCTGCGCCGAGTGCTTCGAGCTGAGCGTTAACCTGTGCTGTAAGGTCGCTGCCCTTCTTGAAGCCGATTGCGTAGTACTCAACATCGCTGGAAAGTGCATCTACGATAGCAAGGTCAGCATAGTCGCCCTTACCTACGTAAGATTTTGCAAGCTGAGCGTCAACAACTGCGAAATCTGCTGTGCCTGCCTTGATTTCCGTAAGGCACTCTGTCTGCTTGATGAAGCCCTTGAAAGCTGTGCCTTCAAAGCCCTTTGCATAAGCCTCACCTGCGGAGCCGCTTTCAGCAACACCGAACTTGCCGTTGAGGTCTGCTGCTGTAGCAATGCCGGAATCAGCCTTAACAACGACTACCTGGCGGTTTTCCATATAGTTGTAGGAGAAGTCAACCTTCTCGGAGCGGAGAACGCCGTCATCATCTGCAGTGTTGCAGGTAAAACCGTTCCATACGCAGTCGATAGTACCGGAATCAAGGTCTGTGTACTTGCTGCTCCACTCGATTTCCTGGAAGATAACTTCGTAACCGAGGTTGCCGAAAACAGCCTTTGCAAGCTCTGTGTCAAAGCCGATAAGCTCGTTGTTTTCGTCAAGGTAGTTCATAGGCTCATAAATTGTGTAGCCTACAACGATTGATTTAGTTTCGCCGTTGTTCTCTGCGCCTGCATCGTCAGTAACTTCACCATTAACGGGGTCGGTTGTGGTTTCGGGGGCATCGTTTCCGCCGCAAGCTGCGAAGCAGAATACCATTGAAAGTGCCAGAAGAAGTGCAAGTAATTTTTTCATAAGTTTATACACCCTTTCGAGTTATTTAATGTGCTAACATTTTAACATATTAGCGCATTAAAGTAAAGCCATTTTATAAATTTTGTAATAACCACCAATAAACAGGCAAATAATGATGTAATTAATACTTATAATATATAGACAAATTGCGGTTTGTCGGGGTGTCGTAAGCGTTAAATTGTATATCAAAAATGTAGGGGACGGCGTCCTCGACGTCCCGAAAGGTTTGCGGAAATATCAATGTAAAAATGATATTGTAGGGGAGGGATTCCACGCCCTCCCGACATTGATATATCGGTCGCGTAACGGGAGGGGACAGAGCCCCTCCCCTAC
>JAFQBX010000015.1 GCA_017399535.1 Clostridia bacterium
CACCAAAGTATTTTCGGCACTGATGAGCTTAACTGCTGTGTTCGGGATGGGAACAGGTGTACCCTCATCGCCAAAGACACCGACTGTCAACAGGCATTATACTACCACAAAGCCGACCCTTTGTCAAGCATTATTTTTTAAAAATTTATCTTATCGGCGATTTTACTAAATCGGGGTGAAGCGCAGATGCCATAATTTCAACGCCGAGTGCGAAATTTTCGCCATATCGCTCGAAATAAAGGGGACTGAACGCTGTTATGTTACCGTTTTTGACCGCGTCGGTTTTCGCCAATGTTTTATCTGATTTTACGCTCTCGACCATATCGGCGGGGCAAAATATATGCTGCGGATTTTTCTCTACAATTTCGGCATAATTGATGCTGTACTGTTTTCCTGCGATGTTTTTACCGCCTGCAACCGTCAGCATTTCGTCGTAAAGCGTACCCTTCGGTGCCGCAATTCCATCGTTCAAAAGAATGACCGCGTTTACCGCTTTTTCATCCTTTGTTTTCGACTTTACGGCGTTTATTCTCTTGCTAATTCGCCCAAACGTGTTATCTGCGTTTTCGCCACCCGTCGAATATCCGCTAAAGATGGAGGCAACCGATTCATACAGCTTTTCGATATCCGAATATTTCTCAACCGACGGATAGATCATTACCACAATTCCCGAATCGCCGATTTCCTTTTTCGCCTCGTCGGAAAGATTTTCGTCAGCGATGACAATGTCGGCATTCGACTTAATAATTTTTTCCGTTTCGGGCAAGGCACTGCTGCCAAAGGTGTCGAGTCCTCTTTCGTTGTCACAGTTGTCCGAAACTCCGATTAGCTGAGCATCCGAGCCGAGAGCAATTACGATGTCGGTAACGGCAGGGGAAAGGCAAATAACCTTTTGCGGACAGCCTTCGATTTCGACGCCCCAAACGGTCACGGGATAGTCTGCACCGGTAATTTTATTTACAGTATTACCATCACACGCCGTGAGCGAAAAAAGCATCACAGC
The DNA here is from genome assembly GCA_017399535.1 of Clostridia bacterium. Taxonomy (GTDB): domain Bacteria; phylum Bacillota; class Clostridia; order Oscillospirales; family Acutalibacteraceae; genus UMGS1976. The sequence goes on from JAFQBX010000015.1 coordinate 1,004, forward strand.
GGCAATAATAAAAACAACCAGTTTACGCATAAAAACAACCCGTCCTTAATTCATTTTGGTAAAGATTCCGATAACCTTGTGTTTTTTGCCTTCGTCGTCGTATCCCTCGATACGCACTCCGTTTCCGCTCATAAGGAGACTTGCCCGTACGCTTTCTACCGTGCAACGAAAGGTTTCGGTACCGTCGGAAATAATCGTAACGTGGTCGTCGGCGGTAAAGTTGACACAGCCCGATTTGGCAATAATTTTTTCATCGCCGTTTTCGCCAAGCTCGGTTACCGAAGCAAAGCGCTTCGAGCTGATTTCACGTATAACCCATATCGCGTCGGGGTCCATTCTGTGCCTGACATCTGCTTTTTTATTTTTCTTTTTCCAAAACATTTTTAAAGGTAACCCCTTTGTTAATTATCGTTGTTTTTTTCTTCCTTTTTGCGAAGCGACTTTTTGAGCTTTTCTTTTCCGTTGGGATTGTTTACATAGTCGTCGATGGCCTTTTCCCAATCGGCTGCGGTCATAATACCGTTTTCGATATTCTTATTCTGCTCATAAATCGACTGCAAAATGTCGTCATATTTTTTGTTAATGGCCCTTTTTTCCTTTACGATAACGTAGCAAATGTGAATATACCCGATTAACGAAAGGGTGGTTGCACCGAAATACATTAAAAAGTATTTGAGCGGACTGTGATAAAGCTCAAAGCTGGTCTTTCCAAGCAGGAAAAAGATGGTCATTGGTACAATTGCGCCAAGCGAAACGATAAAGGAATATAGATAGCATTTATCCTTGCCGAATTTATATGCTGTAATTATTATGGCAATTCCGAGCAAAATTACCGCAATCAGTGACGTGTTGCGGAATTGAGTGACCTTTTCAACGTCAACCGCTGGATTGATGTCCAAGCTCAAGCTGAGGGCAAAAAAGTTGATAAGATAAATAATAATGTTAATTACCGTGCCGGTATACAACATAATATGGCCTAATTTATAGAATATGCTAAGACGTCTTTTATAGGGCGACACCGTTTCATTTAGCCCTTTGATGGCAAGTTCCTTTGCCTTTATATAGAGTTTTTCGTTCTGCACAGATGACCTTTTACTCATTCATTTACGTTCCTTTCAAAAAGGGTATATATTATAATAATATCACAACCCCACCTTTTTGTAAATCAAAAGAGTGAAATTTACAACAAAATAAAAAAGCAGGGGAGTAATCCTCTGCTTTTTTGAAAATATCTTATCATTTCTTTGACCAGGTTGACGGCGAAAGGGAAATGAGTAATGGGAAAATTTCGAGTCGGCCAAACAACATTGCAAAGGAAAGAACAATCTTTGAAATGTCGGAATATTCGGCAAAGCTCATTGCCGGGCCAACCAAGCTGAATCCCGGACCTACATTGTTAAAGCAGGTAACTGCGGCGGAAAAATTCGTTTCAAAGTTGAACGGCTCAAAGCACAGAACGAAGAAGGTCGCCAATATTCCGACGATGTAAATCGCAAAATATACTCCGACGTTTCTCAATGTCTGGTCGTCAATTTGTCTGCCGTCCATTTTTACGACGTTTACCGAGCGGGGATGAAGCATTTTGTGCAGCTCTGAACGCATCATTTTAAACAAAATAAGTACGCGCGATACTTTGAGTCCGCCTGCTGTTGAACCCGCACAGCCACCGAGAAATAATAGCAAAAAGATGATTCCCTTTGACAGCGTGGGCCAAAGGTCAAAGTTATCGGTTGCGTATCCCGTGGTCGTAGCGATTGACGAGACCTGAAATGCCGCGTGTCTGAGCGCGTCAAAAAATCCGTCAAATCGAGATAAAATATTGGCAGTGATTATTCCTGTGCTGATGGTTATGACACCGACGTAAACCCACAATTCGACATTCTTAAATACCGAGCGGAAATTACGTAACAGCAGGAAATAATACAGGTTAAAGTTGATACCAAACAGCAGCATAAATATCGTGATAACCCATTGACAGTAGGGACTGTATCCACCGACGCTATTGGCTTTTATGCCAAAGCCGCCTGTACCTGCCGTACCGAATGAGTAGACCATGCTATCAAACAGATTCATTCCACCGAAAAGGAGTAACACCACTTGAAGAGCAGTCATCGCGATATAAATTAGGTAAAGTATCTTTGCCGTATCCTTTGCCTTTGGTACAAGCTTGCCTACAATCGGCCCTGCCATTTCGGCGCGTATAAGGTGAATTGACCTGTCGCTGAATTTCGGCATTATCGCGAGGACAAAAACGAGTACACCCATACCGCCAATCCAGTGGGTAAAACTGCGCCAGAAAAGGATTCCCTTGCTGAGCGCCTCAACGTCGCGTACAATCGACGAGCCGGTGGTTGTAAATCCGCTTATCGTTTCAAAAACGGCGTCCACAAACGAGGGAATTTCACCGCTTATTACAAAAGGAGTCGCACCGATTAGCGACATTGCAATCCAAGCCAGAGCAACGATTACAAAACCCTCTTTTGCATAAAAAACGCGTGTTTTCGGTCGGAATAGAATTGTCATCAAGAATCCGAGTCCGAGCGCAACTCCAATCGAAATCAAAAAGGCGAGATAACAATTTTCTTTATAAATAAGCGAAACGATAAGGGGAAGCGCCATCAGTGCCGCCTCGACCTTTAACATCTGGCCTATTAGATAAATAACCATTTTACGATTCATAATATTAAACCATGCCTTTACAGCAGAATGTCCGAAATATCGTTGAGTTTATAGCCGGAGGTGATGATAACCACCTTATCTTCGGGTAAAATCAAATCGTCACCGGAGGGAATGATGATCCTTCTACCTCGCATAATTCCGGCTATGATGGTGTTCGGTTTTAGCTTCATATCTTTAAGCGGAATTTCGGTAACTGCGCTATCGGCTACAATGTTGAATTCTAGCGCTTCTGCCTTTCCGTCCATGATCTGATAAAGGGTTTCAACGTTACTGCCGAGCGAATTTTCGAGCGCTCTTGCATATCTGACCAGAATATCCGAAATGATATTTTTCGGTGAAATGGTACAGTCGAGACCGATTTTTTCCGCCGGATACATAAATTCGTCGCGGTTCACCTTAGAAATAACCTTCGGTACGTTTTGCGCGGCGGCATAGAAGGATATGAGTATGTTTTCCTCGTCCATGCCCGTCAACGAAATAAAGGCATCCATGGAACTGAGCCCTTCTTCGTTGAGAAGCTCCTGACCTGCACCGTCACCGTTTATGATAACGGCATTCGGCAGAGTTTCGGAAAGTTCAAGGCAACGCTTGTGATCCTTTTCGACGATTTTTACCGTGTTTCCGATGCCCATCAGCAGTTTTGAAAGATAGTATGCCGTGCGGCTGCCGCCGAGAATCATAATGTTACGTGCCTGCTTTTGCATAACTCCGAGCATTTTGAGGAAACGGAGAATTTCGCTTGTTGTGGCGGTAATGCCGATTTTGTCTCCGCTTTTGAGTACAAAGCTGCCGTCGGGAATGAACACCTCGTTATCACGCTGAACAACGCAAACGAGGAGCTTTACGTCATATTTTTTTCTCAGTTCACTCAAGCTAACGCCGTCAAGCACCGATTCCTGTCTCAATTTCAGCTCAATCATTTCAAAGTCGCGACGTGAAAATGTCTCGATTTTAGCGGCTGAGGGTAATTTGAGGATGTTAAAAAGCTCCTGAGCGGCAAGTAAATCGGGGTTAATCGCCATCGAAAGACCAAGCTGCTTTTTAATAAACCCGAGATTTTGGTCATTATATTCGGGGTTTCTGATTCTAGCAATTGTGTGCTTTGCGCCCATTCTTTTCGCAAGGAAGCAGCTAAGCATATTGAATTCATCCGAGCCGGTAACGGCGACAAAAAGCTCCGCCTTTTCGACTCCGGCTTCGCTCAGGGTGTCGCAGTCGTTTCCATTTCCGCAGATACCGATTGCGTCGTATAAATTAGTGATTTCGTTGATTGTATTGGGGTTGCTGTCGAGGGCGACAACGTTATGTCCCTCCGCAACCAAGCTTGATAAAATGGTCGTGCCGATTTTTCCACAACCTACAACAATAATATTCATAAAAAAATAACCTCGTATCATTTTATGTTAGTTTAAAACATGATTTACGCACATTATACTACATATATAATTATTTTTCCATATATTTTTAAAATTTTGCCTCAGCATAAAAAAGCGACCTTTATAAGCAAAGGTCGCTTTTTGTCTAATTTAGAGTTATTTCAATTTTTGCCGTGCCGAGGTTTTCGCTTGTAGCGTACAGCGTCAACCTATTACAATTCTCGTCAGGAAGCACCGCTACTGCAATCTTTCCTGCGTACATTTTTCGGTCGGGAAGTGTAACTTTGTTGTGGTCGCAGTTACAGCTTCCGGTGCCGATAATTTTCGCACCCTCTGTGACGCGGAATTTGACGAATTCACTTGCCGTAGGAACGGTTTTTCCGTCCTCATCAATGCATTCGCAGGTGAAAATTGCCATATCCTTACCGCCTGCATTAACCTTGTTTTCGAGGGTAAGTGAGAGCTTTTTCGGCTCTTTTGTGGTCGCTACCGTGTGGGTAGCCGCCTTTTTTCCACTCTTGTATCCGATTGCCGTCAGTTCGCCCTTTTCAAAGGGAACGAGCCACTCGCCGTGACCGTATTTTTCGATTTGCTTTCTGCCGAGCGAACGTCCGTTTAGGATAAGCTCGATTTCGTCACAGTTGGTATAAACAGGCACATCGATTTCGTCGCCTTCCAGCCCAAAGTGATTCCAGTGGGGGACAATGTGCACCATCGGCTCATCCGTCCAGTGTGACTTGTTCTGATAAAATGCACCTTTCGGCTGTAAGAATAGGTCGAGTGCACCTGATTTTGAGCAGATAAAGGGCCATACAGCTTCGCCTCTGTGCTCAACGGCAGCCCATTGATAGCCGCCGATGACGTAGTCCTTTGACATAAGCTCCTTCCAGGTAAACTCTCTGCCCTTGAACCACGAGTTTGTATTGCGGTCCTTGTCCTTTATATATCCGTCGGCGCAGGAATCATAGTGCCAACCGCGAGTCGTTCCCGTAGCGCAGCATTCCGAAGCAACAATCGCCTTATCGGGATACATTTGGTGCACCTTGTCATAGCTTTCGAGATTGTAGTTAATGCCGATAACATCGCAGTATTCAAATATTGTTGACTGCTCGGGAAAAACCGACTGAGCCGCCGTAATAAAGCGCTGCTTATCGAATTTTCTGATATGGGAATAAATGGCTCGGTGAATGCGTCTGCCGATGTCGGTTACGTGGAAATTTTCTTCATTTCCCGTCGACCAGAAGAATACGCTCGGTCTGTTTCTGTCGCGTAAAACGAGCGCTTCAAGCTGCTGGATTCCTTCGTCCGAGCTTTCAAACCAACGCGCCTCATTCATTACGATAAAGCCCATTTCGTCGAGAGCGTCCATGGTAGCCGCCGACTGCTGATAATGTGCCGTGCGATAGCCGTTAGCACCCATTTTTTTGATCTGCTCAATCTTGTATTTTGCCACGTTATCGGGTACAGCGATTCCCACCAGTCCATAGTCCTGATGACAGCAAACGCCCTTGATAATGGTCTTTTTACCGTTGATATATAGTCCGTTGTCGATGATTTCAGCCGTACGGAAACCGATTCTCGTTATGTTTTTGTCTATTTCCTCGCCGTCAACCAAAAGCACGGTTTCAACCATATATAGATTGGGGTTTTCTGTGTCCCAAAGCAGCGGATTTGTGACTCTTGCCGAATAGGTGAGAGTTGTCTTTTCTCTCGCTTCTACCGAGCTTTTTGCCTCGGCTTGACCAATCACTTCGCCACTGATTGATACAATCTTGCTTATGGCAGTGACTTCTTTGTTTTCATATCCGTCGTTTCTGACGGTGGTTTCGAGGTCGATTTGCCATTCCTTATCGCCAATCTTTTTGCTCGGTGCATATACGCCGTATAGGTCGATTGAAATCGGCTCGGTTATAACGAGATGTACGTTGCGATAGATACCGGCGCCCTGATACCACCAACCCTCAAAGTCGGTGCCTTCAACGTATATAGCAAGTACGTTCCATCTGTCGAAATAAACGTAATCCGAAACGTCAACCTCAAAGCTGTTATAGCTCGAAAAATTATGCTTTATCAGACATCCGTTGATATAAAGAGTTGCCTTTCCTGCAATGCCTTCAAAGAAAAAGGTGATGCGTTTTCCTTCATATTCCTTGTCAAGCCGGAACCCCTTGCGATACCAGCCGTTATCATAGTTAAAGTAGCCGGTAGCGTTGTTGCCCGATTTTTCGTCGGGATTCTGGTCGATTATGTAGTCGTGAGGTAGATTAACCCATTCCCAACCCTCACTTTTAATTTCTCTGTCGCCGAAGCTGTATCCGTCGGGCTCGGCATAATACTGGTGAGATGCAGGTCCAATGAGCTTCCTGTTGGTTTTTGACTGGGAATATACCGGTCCCTTTGAGGTTGGGTAGGGCACCTCAATATCTCCCTTATGAAATTTCCATTGTGAGTTTAACAGAATGTCTTTACGCATAATACACCTCTAAAAGAGTTATGATTTTAATATATCGAGAATTTCTTTTGCGCTGTCGATTACCAAATCGGGCTTAACGTCCGAACTGACAAGCGTCTGTCTGTCGCATTCGCCGCTCATTACCAGAATGGACAAAGCACCTGCGGCAATTCCGCTTTTAATATCGGTATAAATTCTGTCGCCGATAACCGCCGTTTCTGCCTTATCGACGCCGTATTTTTTCATCGCGATAAGCGGCATTTCGGGTTGCGGCTTGCCTATTACAATGGGTCGCATTTTGGTCGCGTTGTAAATCATTTCGCATACCGAGCCGCAATCGGGCACACTGCCGTATTCGGTCGGGCAAACGAGGTCGGGATTGGTCGCGATATATCCAACATTTTTGGTCAAAAGGATTTTGCACACGTCTTCGAGCTTTTTGAAGTTAAGCTCGGTATCGAATCCCATAACGATACAGTCGGTGTCCTCGATGCTTTCGGTGATGGTGAATCCCTCACCGCAAAGCTCCTTTTTAAGCGACTGAGTGCCGCAAACGTAAAGTCGGTCGTTGGGTCGATTTTCCTTTAAATAAAGGGCGGTTGCCTGCGACGAGGTGATAAAATCCTCTCTATCAGCGTCGATGCCGAGCCCCTTTAACTTTTTCACGTAATCGTCCACGCTCTTTGACGAGTTGTTGGTCATGAATAAATATCTGCTACCGCTTTCTCTTATCCTTTCGAGCAATTCTTTTGTAAAATCGAATAGTCGATTGCCGATATAAAGCGTCCCGTCCATGTCGAAAAGAAAGAGACGAATATTTTTAACAGCGTCAATATTCTCCATCATTTTATCTCCTACCGAAAGGAAATTTTATACACTGATAGCATAACAGTATTTGTCGCTATTTTTCAAGTGTTTTTTCTTTAAATTGTCAGTAATTTATTTAATATATAAAATAAATGCTTTTATTATCCAATTTTTATGATATACTTATATTTGTAAAAAATCAACTGCAAAAAAAGGTTGGTATACGGAATGTTTAAATTATTGCGTTTTATGAAAGGGTACAGGAAGGAAAGTATCCTCGGTCCCTTTTTTAAAATGCTCGAGGTTGTATTCGAGCTTATGGTGCCTCTGATTGTAGCCAATATCGTCGATATCGGTATCAAAGGGGACAACACCGCCTATATTTTTAAAATGAGTTTGCTGCTTGTTCTTTTCGGTCTTATCGGTCTGTCGAGTACACTTGCGGCACAGTATTTTGCGGCAAAGGCGGCGGTCGGCTTTGCGTCAAAGGTGCGTTTTGCTTTGTTTGAGCATATCGGTCGTCTGTCCTATACCGAGCTTGATACTGTCGGCACGTCGACACTCATTACCCGAATGACCAGCGACATAAATCAGGTTCAGCAGGGAGTAAATCTCACCCTCCGCCTCTTTTTGCGTTCACCGTTTATCGTTTTCGGCGCTTTAATAATGGCATTCACCGTCGATGCAAAGGCGGCGTTGTGGTTTGTGGTAGTAATCCCGATATTGTCGGTTGTCGTTTTCGGCATAATGCTTATTTCAATTCCGCTTTACAAAAAGGTGCAGAGCGGTCTCGACCGAGTTGTCGGGCTGACTCGTTCGGAACTTTCGGGAGCAAGGGTTGTACGTGCTTTTTGCACCGAAAATCGCGAAGTAGGCGAATTTGAGGAGCGAAATAATACCCTCACCGAAACACAAAAGTTTGTCGGTAGAATTTCTGCGCTCATGAATCCGCTTACCTACGTTATAATCAATCTGGCGGTAATCGCCCTTATTTACACGGGAGCAATTCGCGTCGAAACGGGTATAATTACCCAGGGCGCAGTTATCGCACTCTATAACTATATGTCGCAAATTTTGGTCGAGCTGATAAAGCTTGCCAATCTCATTATAAATATAACCAAATCGGTCGCAAGCGGAAACAGAATACAATCGGTATTCGAAATCGAGAGCGACCAAACCGAGCGTGAAAATGCCATTGTTTCAGCCGACGCAGGAACTATCGAGTTTAAAAACGTGTCGCTGAAATATAAAGGCGCGGCAGAAAATTCGTTGCAGAATATAACCTTTTCGGTTAAAAAGGGTGAAACTGTGGGAATAATCGGCGGTACCGGCTCGGGCAAAAGTACGCTTGTTAATATGATTCCGCGCTTTTACGATTCGAGCGAGGGCGAATTACTTATCGGCGGAGTTGACGTCAAGGAATGGGACACCGAAGCCCTGCGTGAAAAAATTGCCGTCGTACCGCAAAAGGCGGTGCTTTTTAAGGGTACCATTCGCGAAAACATCCTTTGGGGCAACGAAAACGCCACCGACGACGATATTTATTCCGCGCTCAAAACGGCTCAGGCGCTCGATATTGTAATGAAAAAGGACAATAAACTCGACCATTTGATTGAGCAATCGGGACGTAATCTTTCGGGCGGTCAGCGTCAGCGGCTTACAATCGCACGAGCCCTTGTTAAAAAGCCGCAGATACTAATCCTTGACGACAGTTCGTCGGCCCTTGATTATGCTACCGACTCAGCTTTACGAAAGGCAATAGCCGAATCAACCGACGGAATGACGGTGTTTATCGTTTCGCAACGTGCATCATCGGTAATGAATGCCGATAAGATTATCGTCCTCGACGATGGCGAAGCCGTTGGTATCGGCACTCACGACGAACTGCTTGCCACCTGCGATATTTATAGCGAAATTTATCATTCCCAGTTTAAGAAGGTGGTGGAGAAATGAGCAAGCCGTCTAAAAAAGGCGTGTTTTCAAAGATAATGCGGTATATCGGCAGGTATAAGTATCTGCTTGCGTTGTCTGTACTTTTTGCCGCTGTTTCAGCAATACTGACTCTGCTCGTCCCGGTTTTTATCGGCGATGCAATCGACCTCATCGTGTCAAAGGGAAAGGTTGACTTTGCAGGTATCGGCTCAATCCTCCTTAAAATCGGTGTAGTCATTTCCGTCACCGCCATCCTTCAATGGCTGATGAATATTTTTAATAACCGAATTACCTTTAACGTTGTCCGCGACATTCGCAACGAAGCGTTTAAGAGGACGCAAATTTTACCCCTTTCGTATATCGACACCCATCCCCACGGCGAAACTGTCAGCCGAATTATTGCCGACGTTGACCAGTTTGCCGATGGACTTCTTATGGGACTTACTCAGCTTTTCACCGGTGTAATCACCATTTTGGGTACGCTTGTTTTCATGCTTTTAATTGATGTGCGAATCACACTCGTCGTCGTGTTGCTGACTCCGCTTTCCATGCTGGTCGCAAAGTTTATTACCACGCGCACCTATTCAATGTTTCAGAAGCAGTCGGAAATCAGGGGAGAGCAAACGGGTTTTATCGAGGAAATGGTCGGCAATCAAAAGGTCGTAAAGGCGTTCTCGCACGAGGACGAAAATCTCGAAAAATTCGGTGAAATAAACGACCAGCTCGAAAAATGCACACTCAAAGCCACCTTCTTTTCGTCACTGACCAATCCCGGTACACGATTTGTCAACAGCTTGGTTTACGCAGGAGTTGCGCTTGTAGGCGCACTTTTGGCGGCTAACGGAGCGATTACCGTCGGCGCGTTGACCTGCTTTTTGAGTTATGCTAATCAGTATGCGAAGCCGTTTAACGAAATTTCGGGAGTTATAACCGAGTTTAATAATGCACTCGTTTGCGCAAATCGAGTATTCGAGCTTATCGAGCAACAGCCCGAAATTCCCGACGACGTCAACGCGACCGAACTCAATGACGTTTACGGAAAGGTTGATCTCGATAGCGTTTACTTTTCATACACCCCCGAGCAGAAGCTTATCGAAAATCTTAATCTGAGCGTAAAGCCGGGTATGCGAGTTGCGATAGTCGGACCGACGGGTTGTGGAAAGACCACGCTTATCAATCTGCTTATGCGTTTTTACGACGTTACAGGCGGCGAAATCTCGGTTGACGGAAAGCCGATTTTGACCCTCACGCGAAAGAGTTTGCGTAAAAATTACGGCATGGTGTTGCAAGAAACATGGCTTTGCGAAGGTACAGTGCGCGATAATATTGCCTTTGGAAAGCCCGATGCAACCGACGAGGAAATTGTTGCCGCGGCAAAGGCGGCACACGCTCATAGCTTCATAAAACGCCTCGAAAACGGGTATAATACCGTTCTCGGCGAGGATGGCGGAAATCTGTCCCAGGGACAAAAGCAGCTTTTATGTATCGCGAGGGTAATGCTCTGCCTGCCGCCGATGCTCATTCTTGACGAAGCGACCTCGTCGATTGATACTCGCACCGAGCAACGAATTCAAAAGGCGTTTTCCACCATGATGGAGGGCAGAACAAGCTTTATTGTTGCCCACCGACTTTCGACCATTATGGAGGCGGATATCATCCTCGTTATGAAGGACGGCAATATAATCGAGCAGGGAAGCCATGACGAGCTTATCGAAAAGAACGGCTTTTATGCAAAAATGTATGAAAGTCAGTTTATATAATCCCAAATTCGTCATATAATTATTCTATCCCGAGGAATAAAGCGGAGGTGCTTTATGCAAATTAAAATCAGCGAACTCAATAACCTTACCAACCTTTCGCTACCCGAATTTATCAAAAGCGGTGACAAGGAATATTATGATAATATAATGAAAATAGCCGCCGACGTTCGCGATAATTCAAAGGAGCGCCCGATTATTCTCATTTCGGGGCCGTCCGGCAGCGGCAAAACTACCACGGCGAAAATTCTCGAAGGTATACTCGATAATTGGGGCTACAGCACCCATACCTTGCCGATGGATGATTATTTTTCGTCCCTTACTCCTGAACAGAGAGAACTTGCCGACGAGCACAAGCTCGACCTCGAATCACCCGAAAGAGTAGATACTGAGTTTTTGAACGCCCAACTCGACGCAATTTCAAAGGGAATTCCCGTCAGATTGCCTAAATTTGACTTTTCGACTAATCAAAGGCATCTCACCGATGAAGTTCTCGAACGAAAGGAAAACGAGCTTGTAATCCTCGAAGGAATCCATGCCCTTAATCCGTCGGTAGTTACCTTTGACGACAGTCACACTACACGCATTTACATCAGCGTCAGAACGCGACTTTTCTTCGACGATGATAGCTTGCTTCATCCCGAAAAAATTCGCTTGATGCGCCGAATGCTCCGTGACAAAATCTATCGCGGCAGAAAAATTGACCACACGCTGAGAATGTTTGACAGCGTCCAACGAGGCGAAAATAATTTTATTATGCCATTCAAGCACCGAGCAACCCACGACATTGATACCTTTATAAAGTACGAGGTCGGCGTTTACAAGCATTTGCTTCTCGATGAATTAAAGCAACTGCCGCCTGATGAAAAAATCGAGGATATGATAGCGGCATTGACGGAGGTCGAGCCGATTTCACTCGACCGCGTGCCAAAGGAATCCCTCATCCGTGAATTTATCGGCGACGGACAGTTCGCATATTAAAGTTAATAATAAAAGCACCAAAAACGAAAAAACTTCGCTTTTGGTGCTTTTTTAATGTTATAAGTTGATCCACCCTGCCGTATATCGAATTTTGATAACCTGCTCATAAGCAGGTGGGTGTCCTCCCAACGCCTTTGCGCTTCCAACGTCCGCTACCGAATCAAACGGTAGCGGGAGGCCTGCAATCCCGAACGTCGGAGCCGGACTCCCTATAATAAAGGTTGTAGGGTTATAAAAGACGAATTATTCACGAACAGGGTAGACGTTATAATTATATTCGCTTACCTATATATTATTCCTCGGTAATGTCGAAAATATCTTGGAGTCGGTCGATAAAGATACCTGCAACGTCCTCGTATTCTTCATCGTCCTCGATTTCCTCAAACTGTTCTTCGTCATCCTCAACGATAACCTTTAATACTACCAGCTCACCGTCGCTGTCGACCATTTTTTGCGGGTCGTCGTACTGGGGCATCAGGGCAAGGTAACGCTCGTCGTTATACTCAATCTGGTCGAGTATTTCAAACTGGTATTCGTTACCTTCGTCATCGGTGAGGGAAATGAGGTCGGGTGTATAATTTTCCTCTCCGTTAACTTCTTCGTTATAAAAATCTTTTATTTCAGCCATTTATATCAAATCCTTTCGGCTAAATTTAGCACATTCCCTTTTTATTTTAACCCGATTTGCATAAATAGTCAATAGATTTTTCATTTGTTTAAAATATACTAAAAAAATTAAAAAAGTTGAAAAAAAGTGTTGACAAGTACAGAGAAGTGTGCTATATTATAGATGAACAGAAGAGAAGCTAATAAGCAACTCGAAGAAAAGAAAGGAATGATTCCGATGTACTGTGAATCACAATTTTTAGCAAAATAAAATTACGGGGTGAGTCCAAAGAACTAGATAGGTGGTTGAACCACGTTAACGAAAAAATAATAATTTTCGAAAAGGTGAGTCCAAAGAAAAGTTAAAAACGGTTAAGACCGAAGTAAATAGACCCTTTAAATATAATGAAATGGGTGAGTCCAAAGAACTAATTGAACGGTAAGACCGGTTATGATTAAACTCAAATAACTTTGAAATGGGTGAGTCCAAAAAGAAAACGGGCGGTATGACCGCTAATTAAAAAGTTAACATAGATTTAAAAAGAGCATTTGTAGTAACAAATGCTCTTTTTCGCGCTGTAAAGCGTTTTCGGCAGCAAATAGTTTAATATATGACCATTTATTCATTTGGTGGCTTTTCCTTGACCGATTGGGATAAATTTGTTATCATATCCTGGTACTAAATTAAATTCAACGGATGTGATATAATGCTTGACGCCTTTTTAGACGCGTTAATCGATTGTATAAAGATGCTGCCCATTCTTTATATTGCCTATCTGCTGATGGAGCTTTTTGAGCATCGCGCAGGAGAGAAAACCTGCCGTATCGTCTCAAAGGTAGGTAGAGCGGGACCAATAGCCGGCTCGTTACTCGGACTTGTTCCGCAGTGTGGATTTTCGGGTGCAGTTGCGGGCTTTTTTGCCGCAGGAATTGTTACACTTGGCACAGTTTTTGCCGTATTTATTGCCACCTCGGACGAAATGCTGCCGATTCTACTTTCGTCAAAAATCGAAATGGCAACAATACTGAAAATTTTGTTAGTCAAGTTTCTCGGCGGCGTTGTAATCGGTTTTATCGTCGATATTTTCTATCGTAAAAAGAAGCACGACCATCACCACGGCGACTGTGCGCATAAGGATATTCACACCCTTTGCGAGAGGGAGCATTGTTCATGCCATAAACAGAATATCTTTTTGTCAGCCCTTATCCACTCGTTAAAGGTGCTGCTTATGATTTTCATTGTTTCTCTTGCGCTCAATCTTCTTTTCGCTTACGGCGGCGAAGAGGTGCTCAAAAACTTTGTACTTAATAAGCCGATTTTATCCGAAATGACGGTCGGGCTCATCGGGCTTATTCCGAATTGTTCGGCATCGGTGCTTATCACCAATCTATACGTTGGCGGGGCGATTTCGATTGGTGCAATGATGGCAGGACTTATGGCGAATGCAGGTGTCGGACTTATCGTCCTTTTCCGTCTAAATAAAAACATACGCCAGAATATTGTAATCACCGCCTTGCTTTATGTTTTCGGTGTTTTGGGCGGAATTGTCACAGGACTCGTATTTTAAGGACTGCTTTATTGAGGTATGGTAGAGATGAAAAAGAAATTTTACTGTGAAGCGTCCTATTTTATGGGACTCGTGCTTTTGGCATTCGGCGCTTCACTTATGACAAGGGCGGATTTCGGGCTCTCGATGATAATAGCCCCTGCATATCTGATGAATTTGAAACTAGCTGAATATTTCAGCTTTATGACCTTCGGTATGGCGGAATATCTGTTTCAGGCGCTTTTACTTATTCTGCTGATTATTTTCGTACGGAGGTTCAAGTTTACATATCTTTTATCCTTTTTGACGGCTGTGCTTTACGGAATGATGCTTGACGGATGCCTTTATCTGCTTGCCTTTTTGGGCGAAATCAATATCGCGGTCAGAATCATATTCTATTTCATCGGCTTGTTTACAACCTCGCTTGGAGTCGCTTTTATGTTTCATACATATATATCAGCCGAGGTTTACGAGTTGTTTGTCAAAGAGGTCACCGAAAGATTTGGTCGGAAACTTGGAGTTATAAAAACAATCTATGACATTATGAGCTTTGTTTTGGCGGTGATAATGTCTTTTGCCTTTTTCGGCTTTGGCCATTTCGAAGGGATAGGTGTAGGTACCCTCTTCTGTGCCCTTGTCAACGGGCGACTCATAAGCACTTTTGGCTCCTTGCTCGAAAAAAGATTCGATTTCGTTGACCATTTTCCGCTACGCAGATATTTTTAATATAATAAGCCATTCGTTATCAGTTCAATTTGTACAATAAATTGGGATAATGATGGCTTATTTTTATAATAAAAAAATGATTGACTGTTATTTTATGTTGTGTTAAACTATTATACAAGGTTTTCCGCTACTGACGGAATGTGATTTAACACAATGAAACGGAAAACATTTTATATTATTGCCGACCGTCTGGGCAGAACTACCTTTTTTTAAAAGAGAGATTGGGTAGCTCTGTCTATTTTTGTATAGACATTTACCCGATTTTTTTGAAAAGGGTAGTTTTATACAAAGATGGACTGTACGGCCGATAATATGGAATTTCAAATAATGATTTTTTATAAAAAATCAAAGGGAGAGAATATTATGGCTTATTATTTCAAGGAACAGTCACACACATTTAATGAGTACCTTTTGGTGCCCGGTTATTCATCGAGCGAATGTATCCCCGATAACGTCTCGCTCAAAACTCCTCTTACTCGTTTTAAGAAGGGTGAAGAACCGTCAATTACAATGAATATTCCGCTTGTTTCCGCAATTATGCAGTCGGTTTCAGGCGACCGCCTTGCAGTAGCACTTGCTCAGG
Organism: Clostridia bacterium; assembly: GCA_017399535.1. Lineage (GTDB taxonomy): Bacteria > Bacillota > Clostridia > Oscillospirales > Acutalibacteraceae > UMGS1976. The sequence goes on from JAFQBX010000015.1 coordinate 16,450, forward strand.
AGGGTGGCGTGTCCTTTATTTACGGCTCACAGTCGATTGAGGACGAGGCAGCTATGGTTGCACGCGTAAAGGGATACAAGGCCGGTTTTGTAAAGAGCGACTCGAATATTCGCCCTGACCAGACACTCGCCGATGTTCTCGAACTCAAAGAGCGCACAGGTCACTCGACCGTTGCTGTTACCGAGGACGGTACAGCCGAGGGTAAGCTTCTCGGTATCGTTACCGGACGCGACTACCGCGTCAGCCGTATGAACGGCGACGAAAAGGTCGAAACCTTCATGACCCCGCTCGAAAAGCTCGTTACAGCTCCCGAAGGCACTACCCTCAAAGTAGCTAACGACATCATTTGGGACAATAAGCTCAATTCACTTCCTATCGTTGATAAAAACGGACGCCTTTGCTCATTCGTTTTCCGCAAGGACTACGACCAGCATAAGAAGAATCCGAGAGAACTTCTTGATACTAATAAGAGTTATGTTGTTGGTGCAGGAATTAACACCCGCGATTATGCCGAGCGTATTCCCGCACTCGTTGCCGCAGGCGCAGACGTTCTCTGTATCGACTCGTCCGAGGGCTTTTCCGAATGGCAGAAGCGCACAATCGAATGGGTACGCAAAACCTACGGCGACAGTGTAAAGATAGGCGCAGGTAACGTAGTTGACGCCGAAGGATTCCGCTTCCTTGCCGATTGCGGAGCCGATTTTATAAAGGTTGGTATCGGCGGCGGTTCAATCTGTATCACCCGCGAAACAAAGGGTATCGGTCGCGGACAGGCAACCGCACTTATTGAGGTTTGCAAGGCACGTGACGAATATTTTGAAGAAACCGGAATATATGTTCCTGTCGGTTCTGACGGAGGCATTGTTCACGATCATCATATTACCCTTGCGCTTGCTATGGGAGCCGATTTTGTAATGCTCGGCCGTTACTTTGCCCGTTTTGAAGAAAGTCCATCGGCAAAGGTTAACGTCAACGGTACTCTCATGAAGGAATACTGGGGCGAAGGATCAAATAGAGCTAGAAACTGGCAGCGTTACGACCTCGGCGGCTCATCAAAGCTTTCATTCGAGGAGGGCGTTGACTCATACGTACCTTACGCAGGCAAGCTGTCCGACAACGTTCAGCAGACGCTGGCAAAGGTTCGCTCAACAATGTGCAACTGCGGCGCTTTAAGCATCCCCGAACTTCAGGATAAGGCACGGCTTACACTCGTTTCATCGGTAAGTATTGTCGAGGGTGGAGCCCACGACGTAGTGCTCAAAACTGCTAATAAACAGGTTTAAACCTTTTTTATAAAAGGGTTTAACACCTTTTTATAAAAAAATTAAACAAAAAAAGGGAGCAGATGAAAAATGATAAAAACGGATATCGAAATAGCACAGTCAATTGAAATGCAGCCGATTACCGAAATTGCAAAGGTTGCAGGTGTTGATGACAAGTATATCGAACAGTACGGACGATATAAGGCAAAGGTTGATTATTCGCTTTTAAACGAGAGCAAGCGCGGTAACGGAAAGCTCATTCTCGTAACCGCAATTACTCCTACACCTGCCGGCGAAGGTAAAACTACTACTACAATCGGTCTCGCCGACGGAATGAAGAGAATTGGTAAGAATGTTGTAGTTGCCCTTCGCGAGCCCTCACTCGGACCTGTTTTCGGCGTAAAGGGCGGAGCAGCAGGCGGCGGCTATGCGCAGGTAGTACCGATGGAGGACATTAACCTTCACTTTACAGGTGACTTCCACGCAATCGGCGCAGCAAACAACCTTCTCGCAGCTATGCTCGACAACCACATTTATCAGGGAAATGCTCTTAATATAGACCCGCGCAGAATTACTTGGAAGCGCTGTGTCGATATGAATGACCGTCAGCTTCGCTTTGTTACCGACGGTCTCGGCGGAAGAGTAAACGGTGTGCCCCGTGAGGATGGCTACGACATCACCGTTGCTTCCGAAATTATGGCAGTGTTCTGCCTTTCAAAGTCAATTACCGACCTCAAAGAACGTCTTTCACGTATCGTTGTCGGTTATACATATGACGAAAAGCCGGTTACAGCAGGTGACCTTAACGCAGTAGGCGCAATGACCGCTCTTTTAAAGGACGCATTAAAGCCGAATCTCGTTCAGACACTCGAAGGTACTCCTGCATTCGTTCACGGCGGACCTTTCGCCAATATTGCCCACGGATGTAACTCTGTAATCGCTACCAGAATGGCAATGAAGCTCGGCGATTACGCCGTTACCGAAGCCGGCTTCGGAGCCGACCTCGGCGCCGAAAAGTTCCTCGATATCAAATGCCGTATGGCAGGACTTACCCCGAGCGCAGTTGTTATCGTTGCTACCGTTCGCGCTCTTAAAATGCACGGCGGCCTCGCAAAGACCGAGCTCGGAAATGAAAATCTCGAAGCACTCGAAAACGGACTTCCCAATCTTCTCCGTCACGTTTCGAATATCAAGAATGTTTACAAACTGCCTTCTGTTGTTGCAGTTAACCGTTTTCCGACCGACACCGATGCCGAAATTGAGCTTATCATCAATAAGTGTAAGGAACTCGGCGTAAACGTTGTACTTTCTACCGTTTGGGCAGAAGGTGGCAAGGGCGGCGAAGAACTTGCAAAAGAGGTTGTACGCCTTTGTGAAGAGGAAAAGGGTGACTTCACCTTCTCATACGAGCTCGACGGAACAATCGAGGATAAAATTCTCGCCGTTACTAAAAAGGTTTACGGCGGCGTTGACATCAACGTAACCCCGCAGGCAAAGAAGGAAATCGACCGCTTAACCGCACTCGGCTTTGACAAAATGCCCATTTGCGTAGCAAAGACACAGTATTCCTTCTCTGACGATATGACAAAGCTCGGAGCCCCCGAAAACTTTACAATCACAGTTAAGAACGTAAAGGTTTCAGCAGGTGCAGGATTTGTCGTTGTACTAACCGGCGATATTATGACAATGCCCGGACTGCCGAAGGTTCCTGCCGCAGAAAAGATTGACGTTGACGAAAACGGAAAGATTAGCGGTCTCTTCTAATTTCAAATTAGATATTGACAAATAAAACACCGCATAATATAATGATTTGTATATCAAAAGTAAAAGCTTTGACGAAGAGAGCACGGGCCAACAATTTTACAGAGAAGCGGCGTTTGGGTGCGAGCCGCCAAATAATAACCCGATGCCGTAGCTTCTGAGCTGAGAGGAAGAAAGCCGATTTATCGACAAATGGGCGATTAGAACCTCTCCGTGACTGCCGCGTAAGAGCATACGGGTTAATTGACCCTGAGTGGCGACTTTTTTGGTCGCAATTTGAGTGGTACCGCGGGTTTTGTATTCGATACATGGCTCGTCTCAAAGTATTTTATCTTTGGGACGGGCTTTTTTACGTCCCTGAATGGAGAAAGAGGATATGCATAACATTGCAGGACTTGATTTAAAAATCAAGGAAATGGCACGCAGAATTTACGAATTGCGTGAAATCGAAAATTTAACAACAGCACAAATGGCTGAAAAAACGGGAGTCAGCGAGCAGGAGTATATCAATTGCGAGAACGGACTCCAGGACCTTAATTTCGCCTTTATTTATCGCTGTGCCCTTGCCTTTAATGTTGACGTAACCGATATTATCGAGGGAAAGAGCCCGACGCTTAAATCATACACAGTTACCAAAAAGGGCGAAGGGCAAAAGATTGAACAGGCGCACGGCATGATTTACTACAATCTTGCCGCCGCTTTCCGTAATCGAATTGCCGAGCCGCTTTACGTTTGCAGTAAATATAGCGAAGAAGCGCAAAATCGCGAAATCGAGCTTACCAGCCACGCAGGTCAGGAATGCGACATCATAATCGACGGTCACCTTATGGTTCAGATTGGCGAACATAAGGAAATTCTCGGCCCCGGCGACAGCATTTATTACGATAGTTCGTCACCCCACGGAATGATTGCCGTTAACGGCGAGGACTGCCACTTTTACGCTATTGTACTTAACCCGACGGGCGAACCTGTCCCCGAACTTCAAAAGCAGCTACCTCTTTCCACAAAGCCGCGCGAAAGAGATCCTCAGCAGCGCGTGTATAAGAATTTTATCGAAAGGGTAGAGGACGAAAACGGCACACCTATTTCAATCAAGTTCAAGAATGTTGATAATTTCAACTTCGGTTTTGACGTCGTTGACGAAATCGCGAACAAAACCCCTGATAAGTTGGCAATGTTACATATTTCCCGCGATAAAACCGAACGTAGAATTACCTTCAAGGATGTAAAGAGACATTCATCGCAGGCAGCCAACTATTTCAAATCGCTCGGAATCAAAAAAGGCGACCGAGTAATGCTTATTTTAAAGCGCCATTACCAATATTGGTATGCAATAATCGGACTCAATAAGCTTGGCGCAATCGCAATTCCTGCGCCCAATCAGCTTCAGGAACACGACCTCGACTACCGATTCAATGCGGCGGGAGTAAAGGCAATTATCTGCACAGCCGACGGCGACGTATCCAATCAGGTTGACCTCGCGGCAAAGAATTGCCCGACACTTGAACATAAAATTATCGTTAACGGGAATAAAGAGGGTTGGCGTAATTTCGACGACGAGATGGCGCTTTTCAGCTCCCATTACGATAGAACCGAGGATGCCCCGGGCGGAGACGACCTTATGCTCATGTTCTTCACCTCAGGCACAACAGGGTATCCCAAAATTGCCGCACATAATTATAAATATGCGCTTGGTCATTTCCACACCGCTAAATATTGGCACAATGTCGATCCCGAAGGATTGCACTTTACCATCTCGGATACCGGCTGGGCAAAGTCAATGTGGGGTAAGCTTTACGGTCAGTGGCTTTGCGAAGCGGCAATCTTCGTTTACGATTTTGACCGCTTTGATGCGGCGGACATTTTGCCAATGTTCGAAAAGTATAAAATTACTACCTTCTGCGCACCGCCTACAATGCTGCGCATGATGATAAAGCAGGACATTTCAAAGTACGATTTTAGCTCGGTTAAGCACATGACAACGGCAGGTGAAGCCCTCAACCCCGAGGTTTACCGCCAATTCGAAAAGGCAACCGGACTGCAAATTCTCGAGGGCTTCGGCCAAACCGAGAGTACAATGATTATCGGTAATATGACCGGTGCCGACCACAAAATCGGCTCAATGGGTAAACCGGCACCCATTTATGACGTTAAACTCGTTGACTCTGATGGAAACGAAGTTCCTGTCGGCGAAAATGGCGAAATCGTCGTTAACGTTTCCAATGGAGCTCCTTGCGGTCTCTTTACCGGATACTATAATGACGAAGAAAAGACAAAAGAGGTCTGGCATGACGGCTATTACCACACAGGTGATGTTGCTTGGCGTGACGAGGACGGCTTCTATTGGTACGTTGGACGTGCCGATGACGTAATCAAGTCGTCGGGTTACCGAATCGGACCTTTCGAAATCGAAAGCGTTATTATGGAGCTTCCGTACGTACTCGAATGTGGCGTTTCTGCCGCACCCGATGAGGTACGTGGTCAGGTCGTAAAGGCAAGTATCGTACTCGTTAAGGGTACCGAGCCGACCGACGAACTCAAAAAAGAAATTCAGGACTATGTTAAAAAGCATACTGCGCCGTACAAATATCCGCGTATAGTCGAGTTTAAGGACGAATTGCCAAAGACCATCAGCGGTAAAATTCAGCGCAATAAGCTATAAGGTGAACCAAATGAATTTCAGCAGAATAACAATAATTTCGGGACATTACGGCAGCGGAAAAACGAATATTGCGGTTTCTCTCGCCTATGATTTAAAAAAGGTGGAAGAAAAGGTCGCAATAGCCGACATTGACATCGTAAACCCGTATTTCAGAACAAAGGATAACGAACAGCAGCTCGAAAGGGCAGGCATTCGCCTCATTTGCTCGGAATACGCTAATTCAAATGTCGATATACCCGCTTTGCCGCAGGATATGTACGCCGTAACCGATGACAAGGAATTGCATTCGATTCTCGACGTCGGCGGCGACGAAAGAGGTGCCTTGGCGCTTGGTCGAATTTCTCCTGCAATCCGCGAAGAAAACGATTATCAAATGCTTTACGTCGTGAATAAATTTCGACCGCTTACAAAGGATGCCGACTCGGCAATCGAGGTAATGCGCGAAATCGAAGCGGCTTGTGGACTTAAATTTACCGCGATAATCAATAATTCCAATCTAGGTGCCGAAACAACGGCAGACGACGTAATCAGTTCGCTTGATTACGCCGCCGAAATCTCGCAAAGAACTGAATTACCCGTTTTGTTCACCTCGGTCAACAGGTCGGTTGCCGAGCAGCTAAACGGCGAAATAAAAAATCTTTATGTTATGGAAATCGAAACAAAACTGTAAAGGAGAATGAATCAATGGCTGTTTTGACATTCAAAACCGACAAGTGTAAGGGTTGCGGTCTCTGCGTTGAGGCCTGTCCGAAGGGCGTTCTTGCACTTGCATCGGATAAAATTAACGTAAAGGGACATCATCCCGTCGAGGCGGTAAATGCTGATGCTTGTATCGGCTGCGCCTTCTGTGCGACAATGTGTCCCGATTGCATCATAAAGGTCGAAAGGTGAGTGAACAAGTTGGCAGATAAAGTACTTATGAAGGGTAACGAAGCAATCGCAGAAGCTGCAATAATCGCAGGTTGCCGCCATTATTTCGGATATCCCATTACACCTCAAACCGAGGTTGCCGCCTATATGGCAAAGAGAATGCCCAAAATCGGAGGAACCTTCCTCCAGGCAGAGAGTGAAATCGCCGCAATCAATATGGTTTACGGCGTAGCCGCTACCGGAAAGAGGGTAATGACCTCGTCATCAAGCCCCGGTATTTCTCTTAAAGGTGAAGGAATTTCATACATGGCAGGTGCCGATTTACCTGCTCTTATCGTAAACGTTCAGCGCGGAGGTCCCGGTCTCGGCGGTATTCAGCCGTCACAGTCGGACTATTTCCAGGCGACAAAGGGTGGAGCACACGGCGACTTCCACATGATCGTTCTCGCTCCCGATTCGGTTCAGGAAATGGCCGAGCTTACTGTAAAGGGCTTTGACCTCGCTGATAAGTATCGCATGACTACAATGATTCTCGCCGACGGTACAATGGGTCAGATGATGGAGCCGGTATCGCTCGACTTTGAGGTAGGAGAAAAGGTCGAAAAGCCGTGGGCAGTTACCGGAACAAAGATGGAGAGAAAGCATAACATTGTAAACTCCCTTTTCTTAAAGCCGGAAGAGCTCGAAAAGACTAACTTTGAACGCTATGAAAAATATAGCTATATCGAAGAAAATGAAGCACTTTGCGAGGAATATATGATGGAGGACGCCGAAATTTGCGTTACCGCATTCGGTATTGCCGCCCGTGTAGCAAAGAACGCTATCAACGAAGCAAGAAATCAGGGAATAAAGGTCGGACTTCTTCGTCCGATTACCCTCTGGCCCTTCCCGAAAAAGCAGTTTGCCGCTGCCGCCGATAAGGTAAAGCAGTTTATTTCTGTTGAGCTTTCAATGGGTCAGATGATCGAGGATGTACGCCTTGCAACCGAATGCAAGGTACCGGTTACACTTTGCAACCGCGCAGGCGGTATGATTCCTTCACCCGAACAGGTACTCGAAGCAATTATCAAAGCAAATAACGGAGGTGACAAATAATGGTAGTATTTGATAAACCGCATGCACTTGCTGACGTGCCAATGCACTATTGTCCCGGCTGTACTCACGGTATCGTACACCGTCTTGTCGCCGAGGTAATCGACGAACTTGGAATCGAAGGCAGAACAATCGGTATCGCACCGGTTGGTTGCTCGGTTATGGCTTACGACTATTTTAACTGCGATATGATCGAGGCGGCTCACGGTCGAGCTCCCGCAGTTGCTACCGGCGTAAAGCGTTCCGACCCCAATAACATCGTATTTACATATCAGGGTGACGGCGACCTCGCATCTATCGGTATGGCAGAAACAGTTCATTCAGCCGCCCGAAACGAAAATATCACCATTATTTTTATAAACAACGCAATTTACGGAATGACAGGCGGTCAGATGGCTCCTACATCGCTTCCCGGTCAGGTTACTCAGACATCACCCTACGGTCGTGACGTTGAGGCGTGCGGATTTCCGATCAAGGTTTGCGAAATGCTTTCACAGCTTGACGGCGCCGAATATCTCGAAAGAGTTGCCGTTAACAATGTAAAGAATGTCAAGAATGCAAAGAAGGCAATCAAAAAGGCATTTGAAAATCAGGTAAACGGCAAGGGCTTCTCACTCGTTGAGGTAGTTTCGAGTTGCCCGACTAACTGGGGAATGACTCCTTCACAGGCGCTCAAATGGATTGATGAAAAGATGATTCCTTACTACCCGCTCGGCGTGTATAAGGACAGATCGGCTGAGAAGGAGGACTAAAAATGAGCACAACACAGTATTTATTTGCAGGATTCGGCGGTCAGGGCATCTTGTTTTCGGGTAAATTACTCGCGTACAAGGGACTTACCGACGGCAAAAATGTAAGCTGGCTTCCTTCTTACGGTCCCGAAATGCGTGGCGGTACAGCAAGCTGTAGCGTAATCATCAGCGACGATGCGGTTGGCTCACCGATTGTATCAAAGCCCGACGTTTTAATCGCAATGAACCTTCCGTCACTCGACAAATACGAGGATACAGTTGTTTCGGGCGGAATGATTTTCGTCGATTCCTCGCTCATTGAACGCAAGGTAAAGCGCGACGACGTAAAGGTTTTCTACATCCCTGCAACAAAGCTTGCTTCCGACAACGGAATATCAAAGCTTGCCAACATTATCCTGATGGGTAAGGTGTTGGCCGAAACAAACGGCTTTGATAACGAAGAAAGCGTAAACAACGCTCTCAAAAAGGTTATTTCCGCAAAGCATAGCGATATGCTCGAAGTAAATCTTAACGCTATGCGAATCGGTAGAGATTATTAAGATAGAGGCGAAATTATTATGGAAATAAAGATTCAGAAAACTGCAACTCCGGCCGAAAAACCCGATAGCAGTACACTTGGCTTCGGTAAGGTATTTACCGACCACATGTTTATAATGGATTATACCGCAGGTGAAGGTTGGCACGATGCACGAATCGTTCCGTTTGGAAAGATTGAGATTCACCCTGCATCAACCGTTCTTCACTACGGCTCCGAAATTTTCGAGGGATTAAAGGCATACAGAAAGGCAGACGGCAGCGTCCAGATGTTCAGACCTATCGAGAATATCAGACGTATGAACCGTTCGGCTGAGCGTATGTGCTTACCACAAATTCCCGAGGATTTAGCCCTCGAAGTGCTCACTAAATTCATCGAATTCGAGCAGGAATGGACTCCGTCAGCCGAGGGAACATCACTGTATATCCGTCCCTTTATGTTCGGTAACGACGAGTCACTCGGCGTTCACTCGGTAAAGAATGCTACATTTATGATTATCACTTCACCCGTTGGCAGTTATTATAAAGAGGGCATCAACCCCGTAAAGATTATGATAGAGACCAACGACGTCCGTGCTGTAAGAGGCGGTACAGGTGAAGCAAAGTGCGGCGGAAACTATGCCGCAAGCAACCGCGCAGGCGACAGAGCAGAAAAGCTCGGCTACTCACAGGTTCTTTGGCTCGATGGCGTTGAGCGCAAGTATATCGAAGAGGTTGGCGCAATGAACGTTATGTTCAAAATCGGCGGCGAAATCGTTACACCGATGCTTGCCGGCTCAATCCTCCCCGGAATTACCAGAAAGTCGATTATCGAGCTTCTCAAATCCGAGGGATATACAGTAAGCGAGCGCCTTATCAGCATTGACGAGCTTGCCGAAGCACTCGAAAACGGAACACTCGAAGAAGCATGGGGTTGCGGTACAGCAGCGGTTGTTTCTCCGATAGGCGAGCTTTGCTATAAGGATAATAAGTATGTCATAAACGAAGGTAAAATCGGCGAGGTCACACAGCACCTTTACGATATCCTCACAGGTATTCAGTGGGGTAAGGTCGAGGACACTTTCGGCTGGACATACAAAATAAACTAAAAAAATATACTTGACAAACCAATCGTTTGGTGCTATGATTATCCCATATTTTAAATGCGACGAAGGAATTATTTGTCCCTTTAAAGTACATCATAGAGAGTCGGCGTTTGGTGAAAGACCGATATGTACCATGGGATAAAGTCTCATTCCCGAGCATAATCTCCGAAAGAATGAGTAAGAGATTACGGCTTGCCCCGTTATCATGGCAGAGAGCTTGTTTGAGCTCAGAGAGTGACTGTGAATATATCACAGTAACCGGGGTGGTACCGCGGATTAAAAGTATCAATTCGTCCCTGAAACCTAAATTTTATAGGTTTCAGGGTTTTTTTATTTGCATAAAATGCTATCGAAGGAAAGTGATGAAATGAAACAAATTAAAGTGACCGACATGACTCTCGAAATGGGTGCATCAACCCTATCATTCAAGGAAAAAATCGAAATTGCTCGTCAGCTGGATAATCTAAAAGTTGACGTCATCGATATGCCCGAGATTGTAAACGTTACAACCGATTCATTACTTATCAGAACTATTTGCGCCTTTGCAAAGAATAGTACAATCAGCGTTTCGACAGGTAGAACGGTCGAAGGTGTGGCTGTTGCCGCGGCAGCAGTTTCGGGAGCAAAAAGTGCCAGATTAAAGGTTAATTTGCCCGTTTCTCCCGTTCAGATGGAATACACCTGCCACAAAAAGCCGGCTAAAATGCTCGAACTCGCAAAGCAACTTTTTGCCGCCGCTACCGAAAAGTCGAGCAACGTCGAATTTTTTGCCGCCGACGCTACACGTGCCGAACCCGATTTTTTAAAGGAAATTGTCACCTTGGCAATCGATTCGGGAATAAAGACGATTACCCTTTGCGACGACGAGGACGTTATGCTGCCTGACGAATTTGCGGCATTTGTTTCCGACGTAAAGGATAGAATTCCTGCACTTAATGATGTTAATTTCGGCATTCTCTGCCGCAACAGAAACTCTATGGCTACCGCATCCGCCATTATGGCGATAAAGGTCGGCGTTGACGAGATAAAGTGCTGTGCGGCAAGGGACGATTTACCCAAGCTGAGCGTTCTCGCTAACATAATCAATAATAGCGGCGACCGAATCGGCGTCGCATCCAATCTCAATTACAATGAGCTTTACCGTATTTTGAAGCAGATTGAGTGGATTTGCGGAACAAAGATGAATAGCGACGTCGAAAATGTCGTTGCCGATTTCACCGATTCCGACCAGCCGATGCTCGCTTCCGACGACACACTCGAAACGGTATCAGCCGCTGTTAAAAAGCTTGGCTACGACCTGTCGGAAGAGGACTATGTCAAGGTTTACGACGAGTTTAAGCGCCTTGCCGAGAGAAAAAAGGTCGGCTCAAAGGAGCTCGACGCCATCGTCGCAAGTACAGCACTTCAGGTACCGCCCACATATAAACTGGTTAATTTCGTTATCAATACCGGAAATATCGTTTCGTCCTCGGCACAAATCACACTCGAAAAGGGTGGAGAAGAAATTTCGGCAATCAGTATGGGTGACGGACCCGTTGACGCATCCTTTAAGGCAATTGAACAGATTATCGGTTGCCATTTCGAGCTTGACGATTTCCAAATTCAGTCGGTCACCGAGGGCAGAGAAGCCGTCGGCTCGGCTATTGTCCGCCTCCGTCATAACGGAAAGCTCTTTTCAGGCAACGGAATCTCCACCGATATTATCGGTTCATCGATAAAGGCGTACATCAACGCAGTTAACAAGATTGTTCACGAGGAGTGCTAATATGAAACTTTCTTTTTCAACAAAGGGATGGCACGGAAAAAGCTTTGACGAATTTTGCCAAATGGCGAAGGAGCTCAGATTTTCCGGCATCGAACTTCATAATATAAATAACCGCCTCTTTACCGATAAGGAGAGCGTTTTTCAGGATTATTCGGCTTCTTCGACCCTGCGTAAGCTGTACGAAATGAAGCTGACAATCCCCTGTATCGACAGTATTTGCGATCCTGCGGATAAAGCTACTCATGACGAGGCGATTGCTGAAATTACCGAGTGCATCCGCATAGCAAAGAATTTGCATATCCCGAATATCCGCATCCACGCATCCGAGCACGATGCCGACGATATGGAAACGGTCGAAGCATTTTGCGCCGAAATTCTGCCTACTGCTGAAAAAGAGGGGATAACCCTCCTTTTCGAAACAAGCGGACTTTTCTGCGACACGGCAAAGCTGCGCGACCTGCTTGAACGTTTTGCCTGCGATAGCGTTGCAGCTCTCTGGGATATGTATTCGCCCTACTTTATCGCCAATGAAGCACCCGAAAAGACGATAGAAAATCTCGGTGCATACGTTAAGCACATTCATATCAAGGATGCTGTCCATACCGCTAACGGAACCGAATTCTGCCTCATGGGCGAGGGTGAATTGCCCGTAAACGAGATGATTTTGGCTCTCCGCTCGGTCAATTACGACGGATTTATTTCGCTCGAATGGACACCAGATTGGTGTAAGGAGCTTGACGATTTAGAGATTGTCCTCTCCCAGTTCGAGAACTATATGAGTCAGTTCTCCGACACGTCAAAGTCAGACAACAGCTTGTATTATAACAACGCACACACAGGAAAATACGTGTGGAAAAAGGATTTGCTCATTGATTGCACCTTCTCCGAGGTACTCGACCGCATGGTTGAGGAGTTTCCCGACCGACTTGCGTTTAAGTACACGACACTCGATTATACTCGCACATATTACGAATTCCGCAAGGACGTTGATACCTTTGCGCGTTCACTCATTTCACTCGGCGTAAAGCCGGGTCACCACGTTGCCGTTTGGGCGACAAACGTGCCGCAGTGGTATATCGCCTTCTGGGCGGTAACAAAGATTGGCGCCGTTTTGGTATCGATGAACACCGCGTATAAGATTCACGAGGCAGAATATCTGCTCAAGCAGTCGGATACACATACACTCATTTTGGTTGACGGCTTCCGCGATTCAAATTATGCCGCAACCATCGCCGAACTTTGCCCCGAACTCGAAAATACCGAATCGGGTCAGCCGCTTCATAGCCGCCGTTTGCCCTTCCTGCGTAACGTAATCACCGTTGGCTTCAAACAAAAGGGCTGCATCACCTGGGAGGAAGCGATCGAACGCGCCGATATGGTGCCTGTTGAGGAGGTTTACCGCCGTGCAGCTGCCGTTGACAAGGATGACGTTTGCAATATGCAGTACACCTCGGGTACAACCGGCTTCCCGAAGGGAGTTATGCTTACCCACTATAACGTTGTTAATAACGGAAAGTGTATAGGCGACCGTATGGACCTTTCGACCGCCGACCGTATGATGATTCAGGTGCCGATGTTCCACTGCTTCGGAATGGTACTCGCCATGACCGCGTCAATGACCCACGGCGTTACTCTGCTTCCGTTGCCGTATTATGCACCAAAGCCGGCACTTGCCTGCATCAATGACGAGAGGATAACCGCCTTCCACGGCGTTCCCACCATGTTTATTGCAATGCTCGAACACGAGGACTTTGCAAAGACCGATTTCTCATATATGCGTACGGGAATTATGGCGGGTAGCCCCTGTCCCATCTCGGTTATGCGCGATGTAATTGATAAGATGAATATGAAGGAAATCACCATCGTTTACGGTCAGACCGAGGCATCACCCGGTTGCACAATGAGCTCGACCGACGACTCTATCGAGGTTCGCGTCGGAACGGTAGGCAGAGCCCTTCCCGAAATTGAATGTAAAATAATCAATCCCGAAACGGGTGAGGATTGTCCCGACGAGGTTACGGGCGAATTTGTGGCCCGTGGATATAACATAATGAAGGGGTATTATAAGATGCCCCGAGCTACCGCCGCCGCTATTGATAAGGACGGCTGGTTGCATACCGGCGACCTTGCCTGCCGCACAGCCGAGGGCAATTACCGCATCACCGGTCGACTCAAGGATATGATTATCCGTGGCGGTGAAAACATTTATCCGAAGGAAATTGAGGAATTTATCTATACTCACCCGAAGGTAAAGGACGTTCAGGTAATCGGTGTCCCCGACGAACAGTATGGCGAAGAAATTATGGCATGCATTATCTTAAAAGACGGCGAACAAATGACCGAAGCCGAAATGAAGGAATATATTAACGCTCACATGGCTCGTCATAAGGTGCCGCGTTACATCGACTTTGTGACCGAGTTCCCGATGAACGTCGCAGGAAAAATCTTAAAGTACAAGATGCGCGAGGACGCTATCAAAAAGCTCGGACTCCAAAAAGCAAACTCAATCGAAACCGCATAAATTAAAAAAAGCATTGACCGATTGGTCAATGCTTTTTTTGTATCAAAAATCTAATTATTTATAAAGGGGATACTTGGCACAAATTTCGGCAACGCTCTGCTTAATGTAATCCTGCTTGTTATCAAAGTCAAAGATAGCAAGAGCAATAAGCTCACCAATCTTTGTGAAATCGTCAACGCCGAGACCTCTCGAAGTGGCGGCAGGAGTACCTACACGGATACCGCTGGTGATAAAGGGGCTTTCAGGGTCGTTGGGAATTGCATTTTTGTTTGTTGTAATGTTTACAGCGTCTAAACGATGTTCAAGCTCCTTACCGGTAACACCTGTACCGCGAAGGTCGAGGAGAATGAGGTGGTTGTCAGTGCCGCCCGAAACGATGTTGATATTATGCGCCTTTAACGAAGCGGCAAGTGCCTGCGAGTTGTCGATAATGCGCTTCTGATAATCCTTGAATTCGTCGGTAAGTGCCTCGCCGAACGAAACTGCCTTTGCAGCGATAACGTGCATCAAAGGACCGCCCTGCATTCCCGGGAAAATGGCCTTGTCAATTGCCTTTGCATACTTTTCTTTGCAGAGAATCATACCGCCACGGGGACCGCGAAGTGTCTTATGCGTAGTGGTGGTAACAACGTCGGCATACTGAACGGGATTGATGTGGAGACCTGCGGCAACGAGACCTGCGATGTGAGCCATATCAACCATCATGATAGCACCAACCTCGTCACAGATGTCGCGAATGATGTCAAAGCGAATTTCGCGCGGATATGCAGAAGCACCCGAAACGATGAGCTTGGGTTTGCATTCAACAGCAATTCTTCTCATTTCGTCGTAATCAATATATCCTTCGTCATTAACGCCGTAGGGAACAAAGTTATAGTTCTTACCTGATGCATTAACGGGTGAACCGTGTGTCAAATGACCACCGTGAGCGAGGTTCATACCCATAACGGTATCACCATTTTCTACGAGTGCAAAGTAAACTGCGAGGTTTGCCTGAGCGCCCGAGTGCGGCTGAACGTTAGCGTGTTCGGCGCCAAAAAGCTTCTTAGCTCTGTCGCGAGCAATATCCTCGACAATGTCAACGCACTGGCAACCGCCGTAGTAACGCTTTGAGGGATATCCTTCTGCATACTTGTTAGTCAGAACCGAGCCCATAGCAGCCATAACTGCGGGGGAAACAAAGTTTTCCGAAGCGATAAGCTCGATATTTGCCTGCTGACGTTTGAGTTCGAGTCCCATTGCGTCAGCCACTTCGTTGTCATAGTTTTTGACAAAGCTGATTGTGTCTAAGTAATCCTGATACATTTTTCTTTCTCCCTTTATTTCAAATTATTTAAAAACTCTTTTATCGCCGCTTCATTTCTCGCGTCGGGTGTACCGTTCGCTTTATAAAGCGACCAATTTTCGATGCTTTCGGCCGATTCGCCGGGAGCCAAGTCATAAATCCGGCTTAAGCTTTCAAGCTCTAGAATGTTTTTGTCGGTGTATGTTTCAAAGTTTACGTTGTTGTCTGGATAGGTAACGCCGTCCTTGTAATCGAATCGGCAAACAAAAACGTCATCACCGAGGATATAAGCGGCAAATCCGTTTTGATTATCCGTCCCGAGCTTAAAGGGACCGTTTGCGTTTTTATCCTGACGTACTGTAATGTATTCGTGACCGAAATAGAATCGGTCGTCGGTAACGTTCGAATAGGGCCAAAGTGAAATTATTCTGTTGGCCAAAAGACCGGTATCGTGTGTGTTTTGTGGTATAATTTCGAGACCGCCGCTGTTAAGCACCGAAATACCCCAAAGAGAGCATTGACGGTTAACGTCGTTTGTATTTTTAACCCTGTGAATGACCTTCATATCAGGCGCATTGTCGGCCATCTGAACCTCAATTTGAAGCTGAACCTTGTTTCCAATCTGTTCATTCGGGGTGAAAATGGCGCCGTTATCGGTGATTTCGTATTTTACCTCGTCATTGTCGGGGTAATAAGTTTCGGGCGAGCTTTCAGGCGTGAGCCAGAGTCGGTGACCGCCATAGATGTACCATGTGGCCGATTCGTAGTAATATTCATCGTATTTTTCGCCGCTACGATTCGACTTTCTCTCGATATCGTTGTAGAAAATGTTATCTCCGTTACAATGAGCAAAGCGGATGATTCGCGGACCTACGTCGATGGTGACGTATGCTTCGATAATTCCGTTTGAAATCTTTACGCAACGACCGTAGTTTTCGTAGCTTTGGATAATTTCGTGTGTAATAGCCATTTTGGTTCTCCTCTGATTTTTTAAGTCATAATAATTGGGTCGGTCATATCCTTGCCGCAGGGTTTGTTTGTCGGCGACATCAGCCAATAAAGGTCAGCGGCAGCACCTTCTAATGAAAACATATTTATCGCCTGTTTGTCAAGAGTATTTACCTCTTTTGTCCGAGTAATTATGGGTAAAGTGGCGGATTTTTTCATACTTTTCAGAATTTGGCGTCCTTTTTGGTTTGCCGCGAGAATTCTGATATAAGGAACGGGCGCCGAAGCATCCTCTTTGCTAACCTCTAAATACGCCAAAAGGAGTATTCTCCGTATCCTTGCCATCGTGTATCGCTTTGATTTAATTTTGCTGATTATCTCGTCGAGTGAGGTGCCTTTCCGTATCGCGTCGAAAATGCGGTTTTCAAGCCCTTCACTTACGTCGGGGAGATTACGTATATCCTCGACCGAAAGCCGTCTTAAATGCGAAATAACGGCGTTTTCGGCTCGTTTTAAGTCAACGGGCGCATTGCCCGATTCAATTTCATCTTTCAGTATTTCAGCGGCGGCTGTCGGCATATACTTTGCCGCACCTTCGATATCGCCCGAAAGGAGCATTTGCCGTATTTGCGAAGCGCTCGCGAATCCGTCTATTGCATCGCCGTCGTGTGCGGCACCGATTCGCTTTATCGCAATCGGCTCGATTTCGCAATTACCGAGCGCCGTCACGTACTCGACCGCCAACGTATCATTCGGACTTTTGAGAATTGCAGCCGCCTTTTTATCAATCGACGCTACCGCCTTTTCTCTCGCCGCAGCGAAGGTGATGCCCTTGTCAAGTTGCTTTTTCAGCTCGTCACCGATTTCGTTTGCGATTATATCGGCGGTGGTTTTTATCAGCTCGACGTCGCCACATTCCGAGCCAAAGGCAATCGCATCAACAATTCCGCATCCCTTGATAATTTCGACGCTACCTTGCGCGAACTTTTGCGCCGAAGCGACGGCATAGGGGAGGGGTAATTCGATTACGAGATCGGCTCCGCAGGAAATGGCCATTTTTGCTCGTGACCGCTTGTCCGAAATGGCGGCATCTCCGCGCTGAACAAAGTTACCGCTCATAACCGCAATAATCCCGTCATAGCCCATGTTTCTGACCATGGTCAGCATGTATTCGTGACCTAGGTGAAAGGGATTGTATTCAGCAATAACAGCGGCAATCTTCACCGATTTATCCTCCAATAAATAATACTTGAAAAATTCGGCAATGTATATTAAAATACATATTATGTGAATAATATAGATTTTACCTTATTTTTCGCAATACTTCAAGTGAAATCTAAAAGTTAATATGGAGGAAATGTAAAAAATGAAGATTTTGGTTGTAAATGCCGGTAGCTCATCACTCAAATATCAGCTTATCGACATGAAGGACGAAACTGTAATCGCAAAGGGTATCTGTGAGCGTATCGGTGACACCGGCGCAATCAGCCACAAAACCTTTGACGATAGAAAGTATTCAGCAGATATTCCTATGCCTAACCACACCGTTGCATTTAACTGTGTAGTTGACGCCCTCACAAGCAAGGAATACGGTGTAATCGAATCCATGAGCGAAATTTCGGCAGTAGGTCACCGTGTCGTTCAGGGCGGCTCGATATTCGACCGCTCTGTCATCGTTGACGAAAAGGTAATCGAGGATATTTATAATCTTGCCGAGCTTGCACCCCTTCATAACAAGGCACACGTTCAGGGTATCCGCGCTTGTATTGAATGCTTAGGCAACGAAGTACCCCAGGTTGTTGTATTCGATACCGCATTTCATCAGACCATGCCGGCAAAATCATATATGTACCCGATTCCTTACGAAATGTACGAAAAGTATAAGATTCGCCGTTACGGCTTCCACGGCACGTCGCACCGCTTTGTTTCTGGCGTTATGACCGACATTCTCGGAAAGGTCGAGGGAACAAAGATTGTTACCTGCCACCTCGGAAACGGCTCATCAATTTCTGCCGTTCAGGACGGAAAGGTTATTGATACCACAATGGGCTTCACACCCCTCGCAGGTGTCGAAATGGGTACCCGTTGCGGTGACGTTGACCCCGCTGTTGTTACCTTTATTATGGAAAAAGAGGGCTTCACACCCGACGAAATGAGCAACTTTATGAATAAAAAGTGCGGTTTCCTCGGTGTAACCTCCGGTTATTCCTCCGACTCACGCGACCTTGAGGACGCTATTGCCGCCGGCCCGTCGAATCCCCATTACGAAAAGTCAAAGCTTGCCGTTGACATCTTGATTCAGGATGTTAAGAAGTACATCGGCTCTTTTGCTGCCGAAATGAACGGCCTTGACGCAATCGTATTTACCGCCGGTCTTGGCGAAAACAATACACACCTTCGCGAAGAGGTTTGCTCGAATATGGAATATTTCGGCATCGAAATCGACCGCGAAATCAACGAAAAGACCCTCCGTCAGTCAAACATAGTAAAAATTTCGACCGACAATTCAAAGGTTGCAGTTTATGTAATCCCGACCAACGAGGAGCTCGTAATCGCACGCGACACACTCGCCCTCATCAGCAAGTAATAAATAATATTTTTTAGCTCCTTGCACTTGTTTGTGCGGGGAGCTTTTGTTATACTCTTGTTAGGGGGATGTTAAAATGAAACGAAACTTATTCGCAGTTGTGTTTATGTTGTTAGCCGTTTGGTTTATGTTACCGATTTGCAGCGGCATTTTACATATAGGAATGGCATATCCGGCATTGATTTTGATTTTTCTTGCTGCTGTTTTGCTCATGTGGGAAAAGGTTAAGAATTTTGCTGTCGAGCATAAAATCATATTTGGCGGATTTTGCTCCGCTTTTGCTATCGGAATGGCGGTTATTATTGTTCCGCTCGTTTTTATGGTATCGTCTGCGCTGAACGCGCCGCCTGAAAATGCTACGGTCATTGTTCTCGGCTGTAAGGTGAATGGCGAAACTCCGTCAAAAATGTTATGTGACCGGTCATTGTCAGCCCTTGAATATCTAAACGAAAATCCCGAAGCCGTTTGCGTAGCATCGGGAGGTCAGGGAAAAGGTGAGAACATCAGTGAAGCACAGGCAATTTACAATTTCTTAACCCAAAACGGCATTTCACCCGATAGAATATATCTTGAAGAAAAATCGACTACAACTGCTGAAAATATTCAATACAGCGCCGAAATAATAGCAAAAAACGGATTATCAACCAATGTTGCCATAGCATCAGATAATTTTCATCAGCTTCGTGCTGAAATTTTTGCTGAGAAAAATGGACTTTCCGCTTATTCGATAGGTTGCGCAACATATCCGTACGTTTCGTTGGGCTATTGGGCAAGGGAAGTGCTTGCTGTATATAAAGCTGTTTTGTTAGGATATTAAAAAATGAAAAAATCGCCCTGACTAAATGAGCAGGGTTGCTAAGGACAGTTATCTTTAATAAAAACGAAATTTGGCACACAAATTTCCTGCTTGTGACAGTATAAGACAAAACTACCCGAAGAAGAGAAAACAACACTCTTTTTCGGGTAGTAATTTTTATATAGTTTTTATATAGTGATTTTCTGTGCTAAAAGCACAGAGTGATATTTCCCTTTCGGGAAGTGATATTGAAATCTTGCGATTTCAGTGATATTTTATTCGCTATAACCTGCCGAAGGCAATATCACTTGAACTTTAGTTCAAATATCACTGCGAAGCAATATAACTCGCCGCAAGGCGAATAAAACTGCCCAAGTGTCCTTAGGGACACTTGGGCAATCAGGGCGATTTTTGTTATATAATATGTATGTTCAATTTTTTGATTGCACCGATCAAAAGCGTTCCTGTTACAATGCCGGTCAATCCTTGGAATACGTTTCCTAAAACACTTTGAACGGCTAACATCGGGTTAAAGAAAATCGCTTCAAATGCAAAATATCCGGATATCATAATTATTTCAGCAATAACCGCGCTTGTGATATACGAGCCGAAAATAAGCTTTTTACCGCCTTTTGAAATTGCCTTGAATACCCACCATGCGCACAGAGCCATGCATCCCTTTATAATAAACGTCGGGATAATATAAATAGTGTACGAGGATAAAAAGTCTGCCAATGCTGACCCAATCGCGGCGGCAAGAATTCCAAACGGACCAAGCAGCCATCCCGCGATAAGCACGAAGCAGTCTCCGAAATTGACGTAACCCGTCGGTGACGGAATTCGTATTATCATGGTCGCAACGGCAATAACCGCCGAAAACATGGCGGCAATTATTATTTTTTTTAGATTTTTTGTATTCATATTTGCACCTTCTTAAATAATAGAAAAATAAAAGCCGTACCATTTTTAAACGGTACGGCTTGAATAATTTTTAATACTCTGCGTTTCCGACCGTTCTCGGATAGGGGATAACGTCGCGGATATTTGATACGCCTGTGAGGTACATAACAATTCTCTCAAAGCCGAGACCGTAGCCGGCGTGCTTTGTGCCGCCATATCTGCGGAGGTTGACGTACCACCAGTAATCCTCTTCGTTGAGGTTGCATTCTTTCATTCGGTCGAGCAAAATGTCGAGGCGTTCTTCACGCTGACTGCCGCCGATGATTTCGCCAACGCCGGGAACGAGAAGGTCCATAGCCGCAACAGTCTTTCCGTCGTCGTTGAGTCGCATATAGAAGGACTTGATTTCCTTCGGATAGTCGATTACGAATACCGGCTTGCCGAAAATATGCTCAGTGAGGTATCTTTCGTGCTCGGTTTGGAGGTCGCAACCCCATTCAACCGGATACTTAAATTCTGCACCACTCTTTTTCAGCAGGTCAACCGCCTCGGTGTAGGTAACCTTTTGATAATCGGCGGCTGCGAGGGTGGTAAGACGGTCTAAAAGTGTTTTGTCGACAAAGCTGTTAAGGAATTCAAGCTCCTGCTTGCAGTTGTCTAAAACGTGGTTGATGATGTGTTTAATCATATCCCAAGCGAGCTGCATATTATCATTCAGGTCGGCAAAAGCAATTTCCGGCTCAATCATCCAGAATTCAGCCGCGTGACGAGCGGTGTTCGAATTTTCTGCGCGGAAGGTGGGACCGAAGGTGTAAATGTTACCGAATGCCATAGCAAAGGTTTCGCCTTCGAGCTGACCCGAAACGGTGAGGTTAGCACTCTTTCCAAAGAAATCCTGCGACCAGTCAACGCCTCCATCCTCGTTTTTGGGCAGATTGTTCTGGTCGAGGGTGGTTACGCGGAACATTTCGCCTGCACCTTCGGCATCCGAGCCGGTGATAATCGGTGTGTGAACGTAAACGAATCCGCGGTCGTTAAAGAATTTGTGAATTGCAAAGGCGATTTCGCTTCTGACTCTGAAAACTGCCGAAAAAAGATTCGTTCTCGGTCTTAAATATGCTTGTTCGCGCAGATATTCAACCGTATGACGCTTTTTCTGCAGGGGATAGTCGGACGTCGATTCGCCCTCAACCTCAATTTCGATTGCCTTAATTTCAAAGGGTTGCTTGTTTTCGGGAGTGAGGATAACAGTACCCTTTACTACAACGGCAGAGCCGACGTTGAGCTTTGCAATATCGTCATAGTTAGCAATTTTGTCACGTTCAAAGACGATTTGAACACCCTTAAAGCAGCTTCCGTCATTGAGGTCGATGAAGCCGAACGCCTTTGAATCGCGGAGTGAACGAATCCATCCGCCGACAGTAACCTCTTTTGAATCGAATTTGGAAGCATCGGCATAAATGCCGCTAATCAAATCTCTTTTCATAATAATTTTCTCCTAACTGGTTGCATAATTATACATTATAACTATTTTTTATAATTAAAAATTTTACCATATTAAATGCGCTATGTCAAATAAGAATAAATAATATTCGAATATTTTTTAATCAAAGAGTCCATAATAGTTTTGGTTATAGAATACACTTTATTTGTCAATATAGTTTATTCGGTTTAAAAACTTTGCTAACAATTTCTGTAAAAGCAGTAAAATTGTGTTTTAAAACGAGGTTAAGTGTGCGCGTTTCGAGGACAATTTAGTGTATTATGCACCATTTCACATACACTCTTTGTTAATATTTGACAAATGTTTTAAACAATCTTGAAAAAACAAAACGGATATGTTAAAATGACCATGTGGAGAAAAAACTCCACGAAATATAATACATACTGCGAGAAAAAGTGCAGTATTGTCAGGAGGCTTATATTTATGCGTAGAATTTTATCATTGATTTTGGCAGTAATGCTCGTTGCGTTGTGTTTTGCCTCATGTGGCTCGACCGACTCAAACGCAGAAGCCGGCTCGGTATTTTATTTAAACTTTAAACCTGAGCAGGATGAACAGTGGCAGGCACTTGCCAAAAAGTATCAGGAAGCAACCGGCATTAAAACAACGGTTGTAACCGCAGCAGAGGGCACCTACGAATCCACTCTCACAGCCGAGATGGATAAGAGTGACCCGCCCACACTCTTCCAGGTTAACGGACCTGTTGGTCTCGCAAACTGGCAGGATTACTGCTACGACCTTTCAAAGAGCGACGTTTACAAGGAATTGAAGAGTGACGATTTCGCACTTAAAGGTGCAAACGGCGAAGTTTATGGTGTTGCTTATGTTATCGAAACATACGGTATCATTTATAACAAGACCATTCTTCAGAAGTATTTTGACGCTGAGTGGTCGACAATCAAGTCGATTGATAAGCTCAACAACTTCGATGCTCTTTCAACAGTAGTTTCCGAAATTCAGGCACACAAGTCTGACCTTGGCGTTGACGGTGCCTTCACTTCTGCCGGTATGGATTCATCATCCGACTGGAGATTTAAGACTCACCTTGCCAACATGGCTATCTACTACGAATATCTTGCTGACGGAATCGGCAAAACAGATGCTATAAAGGGCACCTATCTCGAAAACTATAAGAAGATTTGGGACCTCTATATCAACTATGCAACCTGCAAGCCCACCGATCTCGCATCAAAGACAGGTACAGATGCTGAAACCGAGTTCAAGAGCGGCAAGGCAGTATTCTATCAGAATGGTACATGGGCTTACGGTTCGGCTGCTTATGACGAAGCTACCGGCTTAGGTCTCAAGGACGACGAATTTGGCATGCTTCCCATTTACATGGGCGTTGAAGGCGAAGAAAATCTGGGTCTCTGCACCGGTTCTGAAAACTACTGGTGTGTAAACGCAAAGGCAGACGAAGCTGACATCAAGGCAACCCTCGACTTCTTAAAGTGGGTTGTTACCGACGATGCTGGCACATCCGCTCTTGCAAACGACATGGGCTTCGTAATTCCGTTCAAGAATGCAAAAGAAGCTTCAAATCCGCTCGTTAAGATTGCTAACGACTATGTAACAGCAGGCAAGACCTCTGTTTCATGGAACTTCCCGACCATTCCTTCTGAGGATTGGAAAAATGGTGTAGGCGCTGCTCTTACCCAGTATGCTGCCGGCACAGGAAGCTGGGACGATGTTAAATTGGCATTTGTTGACGGCTGGGCAAGAGAATACAAAAAAGCAAACGGCTAATACTAATGTTTAGTTGAGGGGGCGGGCGGAAACGTCCGTCCCCTTTGGTATAGGAGAATCGACTATGAAAGATAGAAAAAGAATAAAAAGACTAAATCCTCTTCGAGCATATTTTCCAATATTTGTTTTGCCGACCCTTGCTGCCTTCATAATCGGTTTTTTGTATCCGTTTATCAGGGGTATATACCTTTCCTTTTGCACATTCAGAACAACAAGCGATGCGAAATGGGTCGGACTCGATAACTATATAAAGGCGTTTAATGACGAGGGGTTTTTCCATGCGTTTTGGTACACGGCTTTGTTCACCTTGGTATCGGTTATTGTAATCAACGTCTTTGCCTTTATGGTTGCTTACGTACTCACACGCGGAATCAGAGGTTCGAATACATTCAGAACGGTATTCTTTATGCCAAACCTTATCGGCGGTATCGTTCTCGGCTATATTTGGCAAATGATTTTTGACGGCATTTTGAGAAATTACGGAACGAGCATTGTACTCGATAGCCGTTTCGGATTCTGGGGACTTATAATCCTAATGGCTTGGCAGCAGATAGGATATATGATGATTATTTATATAGCCGGACTGCAAAGTGTACCCGAGGAGCTCAACGAAGCGGCAAAAATTGACGGAGCAAACGGCTGGCAGGTGCTTAAACACATCACAATACCGACTGTTATGCCCTCAATCACCATTTGTACTTTTTTGACACTTACCAATTCATTTAAGTTATTTGACCAAAACCTTGCTCTTACAAACGGAGCACCGATTGCCTTTACGGCAGAGGGCGCAATTAAACAAACCGAAATGATTGCGCTGAATATTTATAATACTTTCTACACTAATGCAAATTGGCGAGGCGTAGGCCAAGCAAAGGCCGTGCTGTTCTTTATTTTAGTAGCGGCAATTGCACTTATTCAGCTTCGCTTTACTAGAAAGAGGGAGGTACAGCAATGAAATCAAAAGATTTTGCGCTTGATAAAAAGAATAAGCCGTCAAATATCATTTTGACCATTATCTTTTCTGTGGTTTCGGTAATTTATGTGCTTCCCGTGCTTGTCGTTTTGATGAATTCGTTTAAGTTTAACGAATTCGTAAACTCGACAACATTTGAGCTTCCGAATGCAATATCCTTTGCAGGATTTAATAATTATATAAAGGGAATGACCTTTGGTAATTATCCGTTTTTTAATTCGGTATTTTACTCCTTTACAATCACGATTTTATCAACTATACTGATACTGTTGTGTACGTCAATGTGCGCATGGTATTTATCTCGCGTTAATAATTTTATTTGTAAGGTTGTTTATTATCTTTGCGTATTTTCGATGGTAGTACCATTCCAGATGGTAATGTTCACCTTGTCAAAAACGGCGGATACGTTGAAATTAAATACACCCTATACCATACCGATAATTTATCTCGGCTTTGGTGCAGGACTAGCGGTGTTTATGTTCAGCGGCTTTGTAAAGTCAATGCCACTTTCGGTTGAGGAAGCGGCAAGTATCGACGGTTGTGGCCCGATCAGAACCTTTTTTCAGGTTGTACTGCCGATAATGAGACCTACGATTATTTCGGTAGGAATACTTGAAATAATGTGGATTTGGAACGACTATTTGCTGCCGTATCTCGTCCTCGACAGAAAGCTGTATATGACGATTCCAATTCATATTCAGTACTTGCAGGGAAGCTACGGTGCGGTTGACCTTGGCGCGACAATGGCACTCATCGTCTTGAGCGTCATTCCGATTATAATTTTCTACGCAGTTTGCCAGAAGCACATTATAAAGGGCGTTATGGCAGGAGCTGTAAAGGGATAATACCCATAAAGGATAAAAAAGATTTAAAGGAGAGAATAATATGAGGTCGAGCGGAATACTGATGCATATTTCGTCATTACCGTCACGCTACGGAATCGGCACGTTTGGAAAGGAAGCATACCGATTTGCCGATTTTTTGAAAAAGGCGGGACAGTCTTATTGGCAAATTTTGCCCATTTGCCCGACCTCATACGGAGATTCTCCTTATCAGTCATTTTCCGCCTTTGCGATAAATCCGTATTTCATCGACCTTGATATGCTCGCAGACGACGGTCTTTTGAAGCCCGAGGAATTTGATAGAATCAATTGGGGCAACGATGCATCAAAGGTCGATTACGAGATTATTTATAATAACAGATACAAGGTGCTGAAAAAGGCGTATACCCGATTTAAGAAAAAATTACCCGCCGACTATGACGATTTTTGCACGGAAAATAGCTTTTGGCTCGACGATTACGCCTTGTTCATGGCGATAAAGGATGCAAACAAGGGAATTGTCTGGAACGCGTGGGAAAATGGGCTTAAATTACGCGATAAAGAAAGCATCGCAAAAGCGACAGAAAAGTATAGTGATGCGATTGGATTCTATAAAATGCAGCAGTATCTGTGCTTTAAGCAGTGGAGCGCTTTAAAGGAATACGTCAATTCCTTGGGACTGAAAATTATCGGCGATATGCCCATTTACGTTTCGGCTGACAGCGCTGACGTTTGGTCGCGACCCGACCAGTTTTTACTTGACGAGAACGGCAATCCAACCGAGGTTGCAGGTTGTCCGCCCGACGCTTTTTCCGAGGACGGTCAGCTGTGGGGAAATCCGCTTTATGATTGGGCTCGAATGGAGAAGGAGGACTTTTCCTGGTGGTGCAAGAGGATTTCTTTTGCGTTTAAGGTTTTCGACACCCTTCGAATCGATCATTTCCGTGGTTTCGAGGCATATTACTGTATTCCTTACGAGGCAAAAACGGCCATCGAAGGCGTTTGGAAAAAAGGCCCCGGAATGAAGCTTTTCAACGCGATAAAGAAAAATTGCGGCGATTTGCCCATTATTGCGGAGGATTTGGGCTATCTGACCGAGGACGTACGAAAATTACTTAAAGATTCGGGTTTCCCCGGAATGAAGGTTTTGCAGTTTGCCTTCGACAGTAGGGAAGAGAGCGATTATCTGCCCCACTCATACGATAAAAACTGCGTCGTTTATACAGGCACACACGACAACGATACCATAATGGGCTGGACAAAAACGGCTGCACCTACCGACGTTGAGTATGCCCGTCAGTATATGCACGTTAATGAAAACGACGGATTTAACTGGATAATGATGAAAACCGCGTGGGCAAGTCCTGCCGACACTGCGATTATGATGATGCAGGACTTTATGGGACTGTCAAGCGAAGCTCGAATGAACGAGCCG
Organism: Clostridia bacterium; assembly: GCA_017399535.1. Classification (GTDB taxonomy): domain Bacteria; phylum Bacillota; class Clostridia; order Oscillospirales; family Acutalibacteraceae; genus UMGS1976. Next base: position 43,749 of record JAFQBX010000015.1, read on the forward strand.
TCTACCCTCGGCGGTAACTGGCAGTGGCGTATCGACAGCGCTTGTATAAACGATTGGCTTGCAGGAATAATTTACGAGAATACAAAGATTTATTGCCGCTTACCCTTGTCGGAGTTGAAAGAAACTGAAGCAGGAATAACCAAAGCCGACAAATAACTTGAAAAAAGTAAAATAATGTGGTATTTTATTTAGAGAATCGATAAAAAAGGAGGTCTTAATATGCATTTACAGGAATCAGGCGAAATGTATCTTGAGACCATCTTGGTTTTATCAAAAAAGATTGGCAATGTCCGCTCGATTGACATTTGCGAATACATGGGCTTTTCAAAGCCGAGCGTCAGCCGCGCAATCAGCTTGTTAAAAAGTGGCGGCTACGTAACCGCAAATAGCGACGGACACCTTTCTCTTACCGAAGAAGGATATTCAGTAGCGTACAAAATTTATGAGCGTCATAATGTTTTGACCGAGTTTCTTATTCGCCTCGGCGTGAATAAAGAAACTGCATCCGAGGATGCTTGTAAAATGGAACACGACATAAGCGATGAATCTCTTTCGGCGATAAAGCGATTTATCGAAAAATAATTTTACATATCGGGGGACATTATGAAGAAAACAGTTGCAATTATGTTGGCAGTAATTTGCTTGATGGGTGCGCTTTGCTCATGCTCGGGCGACGACACCGATTTAGCTTCCAGCCAGATTATCTTAAAGGACGAGGATGGCGAGGTCATCGCCGATACCAATAACGGCGATAAGGTTGAAATTGATAACGAGACCGGCGAAATCACCATCACCGACAAGGACGGCAACGAAACCGTAATCGATACTAATAAAAATCCGACAACCGTTATTCAGGGTAGCGGCGATAAGGAAACTTCATCGCAAATAAAAGGACCGTTTGAGTCGTCATCGAGTAACGACAGCTCGTCAAATTCGTCAAACGTTACCTCGTCAACCAGCTCCGAAAGCAGTACACCGAGCGCTGATGAAGGTGCAAGTTCAACAACTCCGAGTGACTCGGCTTCATCCGGAACACAGACCGTAATCGACGGAATCGAAACGGCTGAGGACTGGCTGTAATAATTTGAAATGATGAATAAAAAAGCGTGGTTAGGGAGACACTTCGTAAAGAAGTTTCTCCCTACTTCTTTTTTATAATAAATTTGACACTTATCTGTTGAAAGTGTCATAGTGGGTTACGTACTTTGAAATGATACCCATCTCAAAGATAAATGTAATGAGTGATATTGTGAGACAGGTCTCACAGTTTTATTTTGCCTTACGGCAAAGTGATATTGAAACTTGCAGTTTCAGTGATATTATATTCGCTCTTAAAACTCGCGAAGCGAATATAACTTGGGCTAAGCCCAAATATAACTGCGTAGCAATATAACTCGCCTTTGGCGAATATAACTGAGGCGCACTTCCTTACAGAGTGCGCCTCTAATTCCACGCTTTTTATTTTGCGATATTGGTGTTTTCGGTGTAGGGGACGAATTTGATAATCTTAGCTTTTGCTGACTTGCGCCTTTTTTGCTTGTGTCGCTGAATAATCCTTTCCTCAAATGCAACAAGCTTGTCCTCGAAAATAAACCCGATAATAAGCAGGATAATCATAAGCCCTTCAAAAAGTGTGTGTAAAATCTGTCCGTTTGTCATTTTTATTTCCTCCTGATTTCTTTTGTTCGTTGATTATAGTTTATCAAAGGGGTTGTACCATTATTGGTACTATTTTCGCCGCTTTTCAAACTCTTATAAAAGAATATGCAGAAGAATCATAAAATATTTGACAAAAATTGAATAAATAGATAGAATAATATTTATATGGAATCTGCGAGGAGGATTTACATGAGCAGAGAATTAGCAAAAACATACGATCCCCAATCGGTAGAGGACCGACTTTATAAATTTTGGGTAGATGGTGGATTTTTCCATGCCGAGATTGATCCCGAAAAGGAACCCTACACCATAGTTATACCCCCGCCCAATATTACCGGTCAGCTTCACATGGGACATGCCCTTGACAATACACTTCAGGATATTCTCATCCGTTTCAGAAGAATGCAGGGCAGAGCGACCCTTTGGCTTCCCGGTACCGACCATGCTTCAATCGCTACTGAGGCAAAGATTGTTGCATCTATGGCCGAGGAGGGCTTAAAGAAGGAGGATCTCGGACGAGAGAAATTCCTTGAACGTGCTTGGGATTGGAAACGCACCTACGGCGGTAGAATTGTCGAGCAGCTTAAAAAGCTCGGTTCATCCTGCGACTGGGATAGAGAAAGATTCACCCTCGACGAAGGATGTAACAAGGCGGTAAACGAGGTATTTGTTCGCCTTTACGAAAAGGGACTTATTTATCGCGGAGAAAAGATTATCAACTGGTGTCCGACCTGCCTCACCTCAATTTCCGAAGCGGAGGTTGAGTACGAGGACCAAGCAGGACATTTCTGGCACGTACGTTATCCCTTTGCCGACGGAAGCGGATATATGAATATTGCCACCACTCGTCCCGAAACCTTGCTCGGCGATACAGCCCTTGCCGTAAACCCGAATGACGAAAGATACAAGGACGTAGTGGGTAAGACTGTTATTTTGCCGCTGGTTAAGCGCGAAATCCCCGTTATTGCCGACGACTATGTCGAAATGGATTTCGGTACCGGCGTTGTAAAGATTACACCTGCCCACGACCCGAATGACTTCGAAGTAGGACTCCGTCATAATCTGCCGGTTATCAATGTAATGACCGACGATGCAAAGATTACCGACGAATATCCCAAGTATGCCGGAATGGATAGATACGAGGCACGAAAGGCGATTGTCGCCGACCTCGAAGCCGAAGGCGCACTGATAAAGGTCGAGGACTATTCGCATAACGTTGGCGCTTGCTACCGTTGCCATACCACAGTTGAGCCACGCGTATCAAAGCAGTGGTTTGTAAAAATGGAACCCCTCGCAAAGCCCGCTATTAAAGCAGTTCGCGACGGCGAGGTAAAGTTTATTCCCGAGCGATTTGATAAGATTTATTATAATTGGATGGAGAATATCAAGGACTGGTGTATTTCGCGTCAGCTTTGGTGGGGACATCGTATTCCTGCGTGGTACTGTGCCGATTGCGGCGAAACCATCGTAGCGAAGGAAGAACCCACCGTTTGTTCAAAGTGCGGTTGCACCCATCTTGACAGGGACGAGGATACACTCGATACCTGGTTCTCGTCTGCGCTTTGGCCCTTCTCAACTCTTGGTTGGCCCGAAAGCACCGAGGATTTAAAATATTTCTATCCTACAAATACACTCGTTACAGGATACGATATTATCTTCTTCTGGGTAGCTCGAATGATTTTCTCCGCCCTCGAATACACGGGCGAGGTTCCTTTCGATACCGTACTCATTCACGGCATTGTTCGTGATGCCCAGGGACGAAAGATGTCAAAATCGCTTGGAAACGGCGTTGACCCCCTCCTCGAGATTGAAAAGTATGGTGCCGATGCGCTTCGTTTCTCTCTCGCGACAGGAAACAGCCCCGGCAACGATATGCGCTACATTCCCGAAAAGGTTGAATCATCGCGCAACTTTGCCAACAAGCTGTGGAATGCATCACGCTTTATCCTCATGAATCTCCCCGAGGACCAAAAAGCACCCTATTTACCCGACGACCTTTCGTTAGAGGATAAGTGGGTATTGTCAAAGTACAATAATCTCGTCAAGGACGTAACAGAAAATCTCGACAAGTTCGAAATCGGCGTAGCGGTACAGAAACTTTACGATTTCATTTGGGATATTTTTTGCGACTGGTACATTGAACTGTCAAAGGTTCGCCTCAATTCCGAGGACAAAAAAGCAGCCGATACCGCTCGTGCAGTTCTCGTTTATGTCATGACAGGAATGTTGCAGCTGCTTCATCCCTTTATGCCCTTTATTACCGAAGAAATTTGGCAGTCACTCCCTCACGAAGGCGACAGCATTATGATTTCAAAGTGGCCTGAATACAGCAAGGATCTCGAATTCACCGCTGAGGAAGCCGAATTTGAACGAATTGTAAAGGGTATCCGCGCCATTCGTGTTCGCCGTAACGAGATGAACGTACCCCCGTCACGAAAGGCAAAGGTTATCATCGAAAGCGGCTACGGCGATACATTTGAATCGTGTGCAGTATTCTTCAAGCGTCTGGCTTACGCCTCCGAGGTCGAGATAAACGTAGCTAACGTTGACCCGTCAGCAGTTACAATCATCACCGACGATGCAAAGATTTATATGCCGCTTGGAGACCTTATTGATTTCGAGGCCGAGAGAGCCCGTCTGAATAAGGAAAGAGACGCGGTATTAAAGGACATCCAGTTTGTCGAAAACAAGCTGAACAATCCCGGCTTTATCAGCAAGGCACCCGAAAAGGTTGTAGCCGAGCAGAGAAAGAATCTCGAAGTATATAAAGAAAAGCTATCAATGGTCGAAGAAAGGCTGAAAGCGTTACAATGAATTATAGGGAAGCGCTGAGCTTCGTGCATTCAAGGCAGAAATTCGGCAGCCGTCCCGGTTTGGATAGCATCAGGCGCATAACCGAGCTGTGTAATAATCCACAGCGGGATATGCGCTTTATCCATATCGCAGGGACCAACGGAAAGGGCTCCGTCAGCACAATGCTCAGTAATATTTTAATCGAGTCGAATAAAAAAACAGGTCTCTACATATCTCCTTACGTAATCGATTTTCGCGAACGAATCCAGATAAACGGCGAAATGATTTCAAAGGCGGATTTTGCGCGGATAATAACCTTTTTAGCGCCGCTGGTTGAAAGAATTGACAGCGAAGGACTCACTGTAACCGAATTTGAGTTAATCACCTGCGCTGCCTTTATCTATTTTAAGGAAAAGGGTTGTGATTTCGCCGTACTCGAAGTGGGCATGGGCGGTCGTCTTGATGCGACTAATATAATCGAGTCGCCCGAGGTTTCGGTCATTACACGCATCGACCTCGACCATACCGCCGTGCTTGGTGATACCGTGTCGCAAATAGCGGCTGAAAAATGCGGAATTATTAAAAAAAGCACACCGACAGTTATGTATCCCGACCAGTATAAAGAAGCGGCAGATGTTGTTTCAAAAACGGCTCGGCTTAATGGTAGTGAGCTTGTTATCCCGTCAACCGATTTTGCGTATGAGGATAATGGCATTTGCGGCAGTAGTATCAATTATAAAGGAATGGAGTTTAATCTCCGCCTTATCGGCGCTCATCAGCGACTCAATGCCGCAACCGCCATCGAAGCAGCGCTCAAAATCGGCATTTCGCCTGATATAATTGTCAGCGGAATTGAAAAGACACTTTTTGCCGCCCGAATGGAGCTTATTTGCGATAATCCCGTCGTGTTGCTTGACGGCGCACATAACCCGAATGGAGCAAAGGCACTTTCATCGGCATTAAAGGATATTTTCGGGGACAAAAAGGTTGTAGCCGTAATGGGAATGCTCGCTGACAAGGACGTTGACGAAACCCTTGGTATTCTCGCACCCTGCTTTTCGGATATAATCACGTTAAAGGTGCCGAATCCCCGTACAATGACGGCGTCCAAGCTTAAAAAGGTCGCGCAGAAATATTGTCCGTCGGTCAGCGTTGCCGAATCATATAGCTGCGCAATAGCCCTTTCGCGCTCGATAGCAGGGGATAATCCCGTTGTCGTTTGCGGTTCGCTCTATCTCGCGTCGGCAATTCGACCAAAGCTTATTGAATTTTACAAATAAATACAGAATTAGCCGACACGCTTTTCTATAATAAAATACCCGTTTCCTTATATATTAAGGTAACGGGTGTTTTATTATGCCCATTTTAAACAAAGGAAGTGTAAAAATGGCTGTAAATATCGACGTAACGGGAGAGGTTGTAACCGCGCGACTTGACGGCGAACTCGATCATCACGCGGCGGCATCCATCCGTGAGGAAATTGATAAATCAATCGACGCCAACCGACCGACGCTTGTGATAATTGACTTTCGCGATTTGACCTTTATGGACTCGTCGGGAATAGGACTTGTAATGGGTCGGTATAAAAAAACGCGCGAAATCGGTGCAGAGCTTCATATCACAAACACGTCACCGCAAATATATAAGGTAATGCGACTTTCGGGACTTGAACGACTGGCCGTAATCGACAGAGGAGGATATAAAAATGAAACCGATAAATGAGGTAAAGATAAATTTGCTTTCTTGCTCGTCCAATGAAGCATTTGCAAGGGTGGCCGTGGCATCCTTTATTGCCCAGCTTGACCCGACTATTGAGGAAATCAACGACATTAAAACAGCCGTGTCCGAGGCGGTCACAAACTGTATTGTCCACGCTTACAGTGAACGCATCGACACCGTTTACATAACCGTCAGAATATTCGAGAATCGCCTTGTCAAGATTACCGTTCGCGACCGCGGTTGCGGTATCGAGGACGTAAAAAAAGCCATGGAACCGCTTTACACAACCGCAGGCGGCGAAAGAGCAGGACTCGGCTTTGCGGTAATGGGCTCGTTTATGGACAAGCTTAACGTCCGCTCGAAGCTCGGCAAAGGCACCACCGTAATTTTGACAAAGCAGCTTTCGTACAGGACTCGAGCAAATGGCTGAGCGTAACGACTTAATCACCGATAATCTGGGACTTGTTCATTCCTGCTGCCACCGATTTGTCGGCAGGGGAGTTGAATACGACGATTTGTATCAGGCAGGTTGTGTCGGACTCATAAAAGCCGCCGACCGATTCGAAGATGAACGTGGGCTCTGCTTTTCGACCTATGCCGTTCCTGCAATCCTCGGCGAGATAAAGCGGATTTTTCGCGATGGCGGCGCCGTAAAGGTCAGCCGCTCGTTAAAGGAACTGTCACTTCGCGTTTCGCGTGAAAGAAATCGCCTTTCGCTGAAAATGGGGCGTGAACCGACCGTAGCCGAGCTTGCCGAAGAAATGGGTGTGGAAGCGGAACAGATTGCAGAAGCAATTTGTGCGGGTGCTACACCGGTTTCCTTGACTGTAACCGACTCGGAGGAGCAGTCGGAGCTTGACATCGCCTTTGACGAGCGTGACAGCATCTATAATCGCGTTATGGTTGACGCGGCTGTGTCCATTCTCGATGAAAGGGACAGGCGCATAATCGAACTGCGTTATTTTAGTGAAAAAACACAGTCCCAAACAGCAAAACAACTCGGTATGACACAGGTGCAGGTTTCCCGTCGCGAAAAGGCAATATTGTTACAACTGAAAAAATATTTAAACGGAGAAAACAGGTCTGCCGTATAAATATGGTGTATTTTGTCAAATATATATTTATATAATACAATAGATACCCCATTTAAAAGCGTATTCGGTAAATTTATCAACATTTTTTAAGCAATATGTTAAAAAAGTTTTCGATATTGTCGAAAAAAATGACAAATCAAATAAACCGAAAAAAATATGAAATTTAGTGTTGACAATGGGTAGGTGGTGTGGTATTATAATCAGGCGCCCGAAAAAAGCGGGTAGCAAAAGGACCTTGAAAATTAAACAACGAGAGACGGACCCAAATAAGATTTTATTTGAGAGTATGTACTTTTTAAACAGTAG
>JAFQBX010000016.1 GCA_017399535.1 Clostridia bacterium
GAGGTAGTAGCTGCCCTGAGCTACGCCTTCGGTAAGCTCTACGTCGCTGTATCCTACGAAGGTGTCACCCTCGTACATTGCCTTGCTGGCAATAACCTTTATGGTTGCGTACTGGTCGGTGATGGTCTTCGGTACGTATACGTATACCGAGTAGTCACTTTCGAACTTAACGTTGAAGCCCGGAATTGTCATTGATTCAACGTATGTCGGACCCTGAGGAGCGTCGGGATCAGCTTCGCCACATTTTTCACATGTGCCGTCAACGTAGCTGTGTCCTGTTGCCTCGATAACCTCTTCGTAGCTGTCGCCACAATCGCAGGTATAGACCGTCTTTCCTGCTTCGGTGCAGGTAGGATCGGTTGTAACTGCGGTGTAATCATGCTCGTGAACTTCAGCTTCTTCAACTGTTACAGTGTAAATAGTGTCGTAACCACGCTCATCCATTTTGAGTTCAGCGGTATAGTTAACGCCGGTTTCCCATTCGCCGGCAGTTGCCTTGTTTACGAGAGCAACAGACGATGAAACGAGGTTGGTTTCGGTAGCGAACTTAAGATCGAATTCGCCGGCTTCGGTAAGCTTGCTTGAAAGCTTAATTCTGAAGAGCTCGCCGTTATTAGCGTCGAGGTCAGCAGCGCCAACCGAGAAGGTGCATCCTGCGTTATCGTCAGACTGGAAGATAACCTTGAGCATTCCGTCGGTTGTATCGTAGTTAGAAATAAGAGTTGCTGTATCGTAAGGAGTAGCGTAAACAATCTTGTTATTTTCGCGAACAGCGATTACCTCAGCGTTGTCCATTGAGATAAGGGTTGTTGCGAAAGCGATTGTGCGATCGTAAGTGCTGGTGGTAACGTCACCGGTATTGTTCATTGAGCCGATGAGATCAGCGTAGTTAGTAAGTCTAACTACCATCCAGAATTCGCCGTTAGCTGTATCGATAGCATCGATTGCGTTTCCGTCAGCGTCAACGAAATCCATAGCCCATTCTGCGCCGTCGGGAGTGTAAACTTCTCTTTCGCCGCAGAATTCACAGTAACCGTTAACATATGAGCAATCAACGATTGCGAGTTCTTCGGTGTAGGTGTCATCGCAACGTGAACATGTATATGTCTTAACGCCTGTTGTGGTACAGGTAGGAGCAGTTGTAACTTCGCCTACGTGATTGTGTCCGAGAGCAGCGATCGGGGTGTAGTAATCATCTTCACCGCAATCACAGGTGTAGTGCATTGAACCTGCTTCGGTACAGGTGGGTTCCTTAACAGTTGAACCTACGAAATCGTGAATGTGAGCATCGCCCTGGTATGTCTTTACCTTGAACGAGCCAATGAGGATTCCGTAAATGTTGTCGTGTGTAACGTTGCTGTCTTCTTGACTCTTGAGACTTTCGAGGTCAGCAGTTACATACCACATACCGGTCTGTGACATTACCTTTGTATTGCCGTTTACCGATTCAGCGTTTCCGTTCCATACATAAGCGGTTGAGCCAATCTTTGAACCTGTGTATGCGTCATAGTAGTTAATCTTTGCAATAAAGCCCTTGTACTTAACGCCATCAAGTGTGATGGTATAGTCGGTGCAATCCTTCCACCACTGGTGAGCGCTGAATGTATCACCGTAGTAAAGTGAAGTTACTTCGGCGCCATCCTTTTTGAGATAGAAAGCATTTGTTGAAGGATCGCCGATTACTACGTTATCGAGATCCTTATTCTTACCATAGCTGATTTGGTGACCAGCACCTGCGTAATCAGTGAAAACAAATTCTCTTACTGTAACGGTAGCAAGGAGAACTGTTACGTTATCATAGGTGTTGCCGGCTTCGTCAGTAACGTTTGAAAGAGTACCATAAATGAAGTACTTACCAGCAGCGGTAAATTCATAAGTGTCAGCGCCGGCAGTTGTATCAACGGTGTGAACCGTTTCTTCGTTGAGAACGAAGGTCATTTCGTTGATCTTACCGGTTACAACTGTACCATCGAGGGTGTAGCTGAATGTCTTGTCAGCCCATGATTCGCTGATTGCAAGCTTATCATTGTTTCTTTCTGAAACAAAGTATTCAACTGCGCTGAACTTGAGTGCTGAATTTGTATCAAGATCGGTTGAATCGAGCTTGTAGTTTGCTGTCTTTCCTGTGTAGAACTTATCGAGAGTTTCTTCACATGTTGTACAAGTGGTGGTTGAAACATAATTTTCAACTACTGTTGATTCGGTGTGACCGAATGCAGATTCGGGTTCACCGTATGATTCGCCACAAAGTGTACAGGTGTAAACACGTACACCGTCCTGTGTACAGGTAGCTGTTGTAGTGTATGTATATGTGTGTACACATACGCCTGAGTTAGCACCGATATTTACAAGTGCAGCCTGGAGCTCAGCAGATGTATCTGTGCAAGCAAGTGTTTTGAGTGCCTGAGCTGCTGCAACAGCTGCTTCGTCGTTAACGTCAACGTTAGCGAGGTAGTCGTTGAATGCGTCAACAGTATCGTAGGGGAAAGCGCTTGTGAGTGCAGAGCTGCCTACATATATTGCATTATGGTTCCAAGCTGTTGTTTCAGAAGAAAAGTTGCTTCTGTAAAGAGTAACAGTAGCAGCGCTGAAGTCGTATGCTTCAGGGAGAGCAACAGCTGTAGCGGTTGTATTATCGGTAAGAGTCCATGTTAACTCGCCGAGGTATGAGCTTTTAACAGAAACTGCTCCGTCAACAACCGACATGGTGATCTCTAACCTAGGATCCCAATAGGTTGACAAAGCGTTTGTTTCGTCGTCAACGCCAACAATCAAGCCGGTATCGTATGTAGCAAGCTGGGTGTCGCCATAATAAAGCTTGTACTTAATTGTTTCGCTATTGGCTGTGTTACCAATATTGATTACAAACTTTAAGTCACCAACAGATGCGTAATGCTCCTGTCCGGTAGCATTCTTTACGCCGTAGTTGTAGTTGGCAGAATATTTGAATGTGAACTCATCACCCAAATCGTACGTCTGGTTAGAAACCGCTGTGATAGCAGCATTGTACTTTCCTTGGATGTATGAACCGCTCCACGAGCCGTTCGTGAGGGTCATGTCGCCGCCGAGTGTATGGGTAACAACAAGGGCAGCAAGTTCTGCGTCGAGTGCCTCGTCAGCAAATACGGCAGTAAATGCGCATGAAAGCATTGATACTACCATCATAATTGCTGAAACAAGAGACAATACTTTTTTGAATGTTTTCATTGTTTCGCTTCTCCTTTACGGATAATTTATTTGCCTTACAATAACATATATACAGATATGAACCGCCCTCAAAAAAAGACGACAAACACACGGCCGATAAAACCGACAAACAATTTCGTTGCCGATAAATATCGACTATGCGCTCATATTAGCATACTGCTATTCTAATATACGCCATAATTATACACATTTTACAAATATAAAGTCAATGTAAAATAATACGAAAAAATTTTTAATATTTGTGAAATTAGCCGAAAAACTCGCGAAATTACTTTAAAATCACAAATTTTCGGCTAACAATATCAATATTTTATTTTATAGGGCTGGCGTCAATTCCATCTTGTGCCAAAAAGAAGGGTTTAAGTGCAGAAATCATCTTTTCGACACCGCCGACGCTGTCGCTTTCAAAGTTCATCGGCATTACGGGGTCGTGAACCGAAAGACGAAGCAGGAACCAGCCGTCAGCTTCCTTGCAGCTGACTCGAATGCCCTCGCGGTTGTCGTCGGCAATCTGCCAATTTTCATTAGCGGCGGCAAGGGTTTCGAGCTCGGCAATAATTCTCTCGCCGACAGGTCTGAAATCGCTTTCGGTGATGTTAAAGCGGATTTCCTTGCGTTCAACCGGCTCACGCAAACTACTGATGAGGTCGGCGATGTCCTTGCCCTCGGCTTTGAGCTGGGCGAGCTTGATAACGATACGGGTGATGAGATATGCGCCGTCATCGAGGAAGTAGTTATTCTTGAAAGCGGCGTGACCGCTGGTTTCAATAGCAAGGGGTGCGATTTCGCCCGATTCGCACAGCTCGACCGCCTTGTCAATTACATTCTTATATCCGCGTCGATAGCGGTAGTGCTTTGCGTTAAGCTCGTTTTCGATGAATACTTTAAGTCCGCTCGACGTAATCGAGTCGGTAACGATTGTGCCATTCGGGTAATCCTCGCAGGCGAGAACAGAAGCCAAAGCAACAAGTCGGTTGCGGTTGATTTCCTCGCCGTCGGGACCAACTGCACCTGCGCGGTCAACGTCGGTATCGAAAATTATACCAAGGTCGGCCGATGCGGCAACGGTTGCCTTTGACGCGCATTCCATAGCATACTCATTTTCGGGATTCGGGATATGATTGGGGAATCGGCCGTCCGGCTCGAGATTGATGCTTCCCGAAACGTCGGCTCCGAGGGGCAAAAGCACCTTTTCGGCATAAAATCCACCTGCTCCATTACCTGCATCGACTGCGAATTTGAGATTTGCGAGTGGTTTAGAGCCCTTTTCGGCGCCAAGTCGGTCACAAATCATATCGCGCAGGTATTCGGCATACTGATCGAGGTAGTTGCAATCGGTAACGCTTCCGCTACCGTCAATTTTTTCATCATTCAGAGCGAGAGTCAGAATATCAGTGATGTCCTTGCCTTCGAGGCCACCCTCTTTTGTAAAAAATTTGAGCCCGTTACGATTATACGGATGGTGACTTGCCGTGATTGAAAGTGCGGCGTCACAGCCCTTATGTACGGTGGTCATGAACATTGCCGGTGTGGTGCAAAGTCCACAACGAATAACCGAAAAGCCCGAATCGCAGAGAGCATTGACCGCCTGGGTTTCGATTCTTTCGCCCGAAAGACGACAGTCGCGTCCGACGGCTACCGTAAGCTTTTGGCTATTATATTTTTGCGAAAGCCACTTTGCAAAGGCGCGCATGATGACATAAACAGTTTTGTCGGTGAGCTGAACCGGCTGGTTGGGTTCACCTTCGAGGGCGACACCTCTGATGTCGGTTCCGCTTTTTAGTTTCAATAAATCCTTATACATTATTATCTCCCTTTCAGCAAATGAGTTTGCCGTTATTTATTGTAATCACTCGGTGGGCGGTTGCCGCCACCTGCTCGTCGTGGGTAATGAGAACGACCGTCCGACCGTTTTTATTCAGCTCGTGAAAAATCTTCATAATCTCGTCCCTGATTCCGCTGTCGAGATTGCCCGTCGGCTCGTCGGCAAGAATAAGCGGTGGGTCGGCGGCAACTGCACGCGCGATGGCAATTCGTTGCTGCTGTCCGCCCGACATTTCGCGCGGAAATCTCTTTGCGAGATTTTTAAGACCGACGCGGTCGAGGGCAGACGATACCCTTTTTTCGCATTCGTCGGGGGAAAGTCCTCTGTACGCGAGTGGCAGTCGGATATTTTCCTCGGCGGTAAGTGATGGAATGAGATTGTAGCTTTGAAAAACAAAGCCGATTGACCTGTTTCGTATTTTTGCAAGTGAGGAATCCCCCACACTGCAAATTTTCTCATTATTTAGATAATACTCGCCAAGGGTCGGCGTGTCAAGGCATCCGAGAATATTCATCAGCGTAGATTTGCCCGAACCCGACCGTCCGATGATTGCCGAAAACTCCCCGTCAGCAACCGAAAACGATATGTCATCGAGCGCCTTTACGCCCGACGGATAAACCTTTGTCATGTTTTTAATTTCAATCATGATTTTATATTGCCCATAAAAATTTATAATCCGCGCATTTTCGGATAAAATAAAAATGTAAACGGAGGTAATTTTTTTATGAGCGTTTCAAAAAAGCAGTATGATAAAATGGCAAAAAAGGCAACTCCGCCGTCGCCCTGGTTTCGCGACTGTGTTTGTGCCTTTTTGGTGGGTGGAAGCATTTGTGCTTTCGGGCAATTTTTATTTAACGTATATTTGATGGGCGGAATGTTTGAAGAGGATGCGAGAGGTGCCGCTTCAATTACCATAATTGCGCTGACTGCGATTCTCACAGGGCTGCACGCTTGGGAAAAAATCGGCAAATTCGCCGGTGCAGGTGCACTCGTGCCAATCACGGGATTCGCAAACGCGGTGGCTTCCCCTGCCCTCGAATTTAAAAGCGAGGGGTTTGTTTTAGGCGTTGGCGCCAATATGTTCAAAATCGCCGGGCCGGTTATCGTCTACGGTACGGTGGCAAGTGTTATTTATGGGGTTGTTTATTGGATAATAAATTTATTATAATCGTAGGGCGGGGGCTTGCTCCCGCCGTAAAAAAGGCTTGACCAAATCGGTCAAGCCTTAAATATCTTTTTGAAAAAACTTCTGATTTTGCTTGTTGATTCAAATTGTATTGGTGTAGGAAACGGTTTATCCAATACCCAAGGCAACTCAAAAACATTACTTATTGAAATTGTAAAATAATCTCCCGTCTGTTCGTTGGGTGAGGCAAATCCATCGGTAATGACGAGATTGAAAAAAAGGACCGTCTTGAATATCAATTTCATACTGTCCCATAGTAACAACTTTACCGCAAGCAGTGTAATCAACGCTTATATACTGAATTGTATCGTCTAATTCAACACTAATACACTCATCGGGCTTCGTTATATCCACTCCAAATTCAGCAAGGAAAGATTCAAGTTTGGGGAACTTGCCTTTGATTTGGACATAGAAATTCTCGCAGTAATCACATTCGCAAAGAGAATGCGTCTTGTAATAGTCTATCGTTTTTTCTATATCAACTTCAAATACATATTCATCTTTTTGAATTGTAGCCATATTTCCACCTCACTTTATTTCATTATACCACACCGCCGATTTAATGTAAATATTTTTGCAAAAGGGTGTGTCCTATATGGACAGCAGCAGAGGGTTACGTCCTCGGTGTCGGCGCCAATATGTTCAAAATCGCCGGGCCGGTTATCGTCTACGGTACGGTGGCAAGTGTTATTTATGGTGTGATTTATTATATTTGTCAGGTGATGCTGTAATTTCAGAATATCCCGACACGCAAAAACCCACTTGACCAAAACAGTCAAGCGGGTTTTGTCATTATTTATTATACAACAATTATTCCTTGCAAGATTTCTTTGCTGTGAGAACTACGCAAGCGCCGGCTGCGAGGAGGGTTACAACAACTGCTACGAACGGGAGAACAGTTCTGCTGTCGCCGGTCTTTCCGCTGTTGCCGCCGGCTGAACCTGAATTGGTGCCGGTGGTTCCGAGTGAGCCGTTACCGGTTCTGGTGGTTGAATAGAACTTCTTAGCAAACCAGAGACCGTAAGCATAGTTTGTCTTATCCTTTGAGTTGTTGCCTGCTGCTACAACAGAGATTTCGGCTGCTGAGAAATCAGCATCCTTTACGTTGAAGTACGAAGCAACACCGTTAGCCGAGTCAACAGAAACGAGAGTTGAGTCAACAACGTTCCATGCCATTGTGGTATTGTCCTTGATTACATAGAGCTTACCAACCTGGGTGCCGTCCTGTGTGAAACGGATGCCGTAAGTACCGCTGAAATTAGAATCGAGCTGAACGTAGCCGATCTTTTCTTCCTTGTACCAGAGCTCAGCGATGTACTGTGAAACGCCTTCCTGCTGGTTACCAATCTTAAGTGTAACATCGCCTACAATAAGCTCATACTTTTCGCCAAGGCAATTCTTTGAAGCGGCGGTATCCTTGTTATCTCTGTTGATGGTAACAGATGCCTGCCATGTCTTACCAAGGTCGAGTGCTTCGCAATATGTAAGAGTATTAACTTCCTTACCATTAGCATAGAGAAGTCCGTTTGTGCCAATCTTGTCGGTGTCGCCGTCGAAGTTTTCGCCGTCGAATTTGTCGAACTTGACAATCTTGTTAGCATCGAGCTTTTCCTGAACTGTTTCGGTAACTTCAACAGCAGAAGAAATATCTGAAATGTCAGAGGAAAGGTCATCTGCGAATGCAACAACAGACATGGTTGCGATTAGGCAGAATGCTACGAGCAAGGAAATAATAGTTTTTAAGCTTTTCATGAAATTTTCTCTCCTTTAGAAATATGGGGATTTACATAACATCCCCCTCATACATTGTTTATTATACAAGTGATTTGCCAATATGTCAACATAAAAATTGCAAGAATTTTCAATTTTTTATAAACTAAAATTGAGTATTGCGAATATTCGTAATTTCGACCTGTTTCAAGCTTGACCTGTTACGACATATAAAGCATATAAATAAGAAACGCCAGCATTATCACATTAAAAACAAGCATTACCGGTATGCCGACCGAAAAGCTTCTCTTCTTTTTCTTATGACGGGACTTTTTCATGGCGATAATGGTGCCGGCACTTCCGCCGAGGATGGATATAGAAAAAAGTACGTTTTCGGGGATTCGATTCTTTCCTGCGCGAGCCCTTTCCTTATCCACCTTCATAACGAAATAGCCGATAACATTGATGATTATGAAATAAAGAATATATATGAAAAAGGTTTCGGTTGCGCGAACATGGGGCAGTCCCAAAAAATCGCGTATTGCTAACCAAGCTTCTCTCGACAGCATAGATTTTTTCTCCTTTTGATTTAAAGATAAAACGCAGTTTTACATTCGGGGCAAACTGCAAACTCCCGTTTATGAATTTCCTTAACTTTGATACCGATTACGCTTATGTCCGTTTCGGCTGAATAAACGCTGCATTCGGCGACCGAAAGACAATTTTTACACTTTATAATCCGCTTTTCATCCGGTTTGACCGTTGAGGGCACCGAGATAGGATTTATCATAAAAATCAACCTCGTAAAAATCTCATATTTCAACCTTTACACCTATACAATTTTAATCATTTTTCACTTTTTGTCAACATTTTGCACCTTTATTTTACATATAGTAAAGTTTGCATATTGAAGATGAGCCGAAAATATAATATAATGATATAATTAGGAGATGTTTTTTACTATGAAACGAATTATTATTTTCATTATGGTTTTATCCATTCTCATGGTCACCTCCTGCACAAAAGAAAACGCGGCAAATGCCGATCCTTCACAGTCGGGCGATTTGTCGAGTGCAGACACCTCCTCGGTAAAGAACGCTTTTGACACATCGGACGAGCTAAGGGGCGTTTGGATTAGCTATGGCGAGATGGGTAGCGCGTTTGAGGGCGATTTTTATAAAAACGTTGACAAAATGCTCGATAATATCAAAAATCTCGGCTTCAACACCGCCTTTGTTCACATGAGGGCGTTCTGCGATGCCTTTTACCCGTCGGAAATTTTTCCGTGGTCGGTTTACATTTCGGGTGAGCAAGGGGTTTCTCCCGGCTTTGACCCGCTGGAATACATAATCAAATCAGCGAAAAAGCGAAATATCGAAATCCACGCCTGGTTAAATCCGTACAGGGTTTCCTACTCGACCGAAAGTCCCTATTCCCTTAGCGAAAATAATCCCGTCAGAAAGTATATGACCGACAATCCCTATTCCTCCTTTGCGGTAGGATATGACGGTGGACTGTATCTTAATCCCGCAAACGATGACGCCAACAAACTGATTGTCGACGGGGTAAAGGAGATTATCGAAAATTACGAGGTTGACGGCATTCACTTTGACGATTACTTCTATCCCACAATGAAGGAAAGCTTTGATATGTCGGACTATCTCGACTACACGTCAAATTGCGAAAATCCCCTTTCTCTCGCCGATTGGCGCAGAGAAAACGTCAACCAAATGCTGAAAACCGTGTATGACGAGATAAAGAAAAAGGATAAGAGCATCAGCTTCGGCATCAGTCCCGCGGGAAATAATCAGCTCAATTACAACGAGCTTTATGCCGACGTCGGCGCTTGGGTGAAGGGCGGCTACGTCGATTATATCATTCCGCAGCTTTATTTCGGCTACGATTTTTCTATCGAGCGGCTGCAATACGACAACCTCGTTTATGAATGGTCAAAGTATAAAACCGACGTCACCCTTTACGCAGGGCTGGGCGCATATAAAATCGGAAACGCTACCGGCACCGAAAAGGACGAGTGGTCAAGCGGCTGTATAATGGAAAAGATGATTAACTATTCGCGCGGATACAAATACAGCGGATTCGTTATTTTCAGCTACTCGTCACTTTTTTCAAGCGACGAGCTGAACACAGAGGAAAGAAACAGGATTCATAACCTGATTGGAGATAATTAGAAAGATGGAAAAACACGAAAAGAAATCACGTCTTATAAAATGGTTTTCAACACTGCCGAAATGGCGCAAGATGACACTTTGCATACTGTCGGCTTTGTTGTCGGCTGCTATAATTGCCACCTCGACGCTTGCCATTTTCGGTCAACTTGACGAGGCAATCGAGGTCATTTCGGGAAAACATATTACCAATCGCGCCGAGGACCCGTATCTCGCCGTCAATGCAGGAAACACGCCCAAATATCCGATAACCGCCGACCCCGACCCTGTCGGTGCAACCCTGCTCGCTTCGTACATACGCAAAGGCACCGATTACGACCTCGACGGAAATTGGAAAAAGCAGGTTTCGTCGGCGATTTCGTCCATTTCAAAGTATGGATTCAACTGCATCATTCTGTCGCTTAACTGCGACGGAGACAAAATATACGGCGGCGACACCGACATCCTCGATTATGTGATTAAAGAGGCGGAAAAAAAGTCACTTGCAGTTTATGGCGAATACAGTTTACTCGCCAAAAAGGACGGACGGTATAACATTTCTAACGACCAGCATATTGCCGAGATAAGCGGCGAGATCGAGCATATTGTCACCTCGTATGCGCTTAGCGGAATGCTTATCACCGATTATTACACCGAAATCGGCGACGGCGACTATTCCGCATACATAAAATCGGGCAGCGGAATGGGCTTTGACGCCTATTTGCGTGACCGACTCGCGTCAACCATTGACGGAATCGGAAAGGCGATAAACAAAATAAGCGAGGGCATTACCTACGGAATCACAGCCGATGCCGTTTGGGCTTCAAAAGAGGCGGTTGAAGGCGGCTTTGAATGTAAAAACGAGGTGTTTCAATCGCTGACAAACGGTCACGCCGACACGGTGCTTTGGCTGAACAAAGGATACGCCGATTGCGTATTTGTTTCTATTCCCTACTCGACGAGGGATGCTGACATTCCCTTTGGCAACATAGCAAAATGGTGGGCTACCATGGTCGGCGGAAAGGCAGGGCTTAACTTTACACTGGCGGCGTACAACGTCGGCTCGGGCGAAACTTGGGATTCACCGACTCAGCTCGCCGACCAACTCGCGTCAATCCCCGCTCTCAGCGCAAGCGGATATGCCTTTGACAGTATTTCCGCGCTGGTAAATGACAAAACTGACAATACAAAAAATGCTGTAAAATATCTGAACGACAACGATTTAATGGGTATCACCGAGCTGTCCTTCACCTCGGTATATTCCGACTCGTTCACTACGTACAGTAAAACCCTTTCCTTCACGGGAGCGTCCGACCCCTTACATCCGCTAAAAATGAATTCCGCCGAGGTAAAGAGAACGGCGAGGGGCTATTTTTCCTTCAACGTCGTGCTGAAAGAGGGTAAAAACACCTTTACCTTCGAGCATAAGGGCAAAAAGCGCACCTTCACCGTCACCTACGAGGCGATTATCATAAAGCGAGTTGCGCCAAGGTCCGACCAGCAGCTAAACGGCGGCTCGGTAATTTCGGTATCAGTGACGGCTCGAAGCGGCTCGATAATCACCGCGACCCTCAATGGTCAGACCATCAAGTTGTCGCAAATCGGCACCATCGACAACGACACGGCTATAAAGCAGGAATTCTATGACTTTACGGGTGTATTCAAGCTCCCCGCATCAAAGGATACGCCGCAAAATTTGGGTAACATCCGATTTAATGCCTCCTGCGGTTCCCTTTCGGAATACGTCGACGGAGGAAAAATCACCATTCGTTCAAAGGACGACGTGGTAATCAATTCGAGCGGCGGAAGCTATCAGAGCGGATACGGAATTCAAGTAGGTGTCGGCACCCGCTACGTCGCAGAGGTCACCACCCAGCAGGCAGAAACCTTTGACGGCAGCTTAATCGACGAGCGTTCACGTCCGACAAACGCATATCTCCCCGCAGGTACCGTCGACTACTGCAACGAAAACGATATCATCTTTTATAATTCCTCCTCGTCGGACAATGCGATTTTCCGACAGCTCGATTACGGCAAGCGTATATACACCGACGACGTCGCCATTTTCAAGGCAACCCTCCCTGAAACAAACTCAATTACACTCAAATCGACCGAAATCGTCGACAGGCATACCGTGATGACCTTTGACACTCAGTGGAAGGCGCCATTTAACGTAACCCTCGGAAATCAGAGCTATAAAAATCCGTATAAGCCGAATGACCGACCCGATTATACGGTTGACAGCGTTACCTTTAACTACATCGACATTGAATTCTGCTACACCGTTTCGGCGCAGGGCAAAATCGTTTTAGACAATCATCCGGTGTTTTCAAAGGGCGAATGGATAAAGAGCGGAAGCAACTACGTGCTTCGACTGCATCTCAAAAGTGCAGGATCCTTCTATGGCTGGACGGCGCAGTATAATGAAAAAAATCAGCTCGAATTCTACTTCCTCAACCCTGCCAAAATCACCGCTGCACCCACCTATTACGGATACCGCCTGGACGGAGTAGTAATTATGCTTGACCCCGGTCACGGAGGAAAAAGTGACCCCGGTGCCGTCGGCTCGAACAATACTAATACCGAGGCGGTGCTTAACCTTTTCCTCGCGAATAAGATAAAGCGCGAACTCGAAAATATCGGCGCTACGGTGGTAATGACACGCACGTCAAACACGCTTTTCCATCTATACGAGCGAAACGCCATGTCGAACGAAATTAAGCCGGATATTTTCATTTCTATTCACCGAAACGGCTCGTCCTCCACCTTGGCGAACGGCTATTCAAACTTTTACTTCCACCCCTACTCAAAAGCGCTCGCAAAGGCGGTTTATGACCGCACTGTTCAGGCGTTTGACGACAAGCGGAATTACAACTACTACCCATTCTACGTCACGCGAATAAGCTGCTGTCCCGCAATTTTGACCGAGAATGGATTTATGACCAACGCAATGGACTTTGCAAAGATTCAGACCGACTCACACAACGAGCTTAACGCATACTACACCGTTCAAGGAATCGTCGATTACTTTGTATCAATCCAGCAGTGAGAGAATGTATAAAAGACCGTCTTTCGAGATGGTCTTTTTTCATTTTCAGTTGAAGAAAACGGGTGGGAATGGTATAATATAAATATCATTAAACAGGGGACGGAAAAGCGAGTATGAAATTCTTACATCTTTCGGATTTACATATCGGAATGCGGCTTAACGACTTTTCGTTGCAGGAGGACCAGAAATTCATTCTGGACCAAATTGTCGGCATTGCAAAGAGAGAAAAGCCCGATGCCGTCGTAATCGCAGGAGATATTTATGACAAGTCGGTGCCTTCGGTTGAGGGTGTCCGACTGTTTGACGATTTTTTGACCGCGATTGCCGAAATTAAAATTCCCGTCCTCGCAATCAGCGGCAATCACGATTCTGCCGAGCGACTTTCCTTCGGCACACGGCTGATGAAAATAAGCGGAGTACATATCGCATCCACCTTTTCGGGTGCTCCCGAACGCATCATGCTAACCGACCAGCTCGGCGAGGTCAACTTCTGGCTTTTGCCCTTCATAAAGCCGGCAACCGTCCGCCGATTCTTTCCCGAAAGCGAAATTGCAACCTACAACGACGCGATAAAAATGGCTATCTCCGCCGCTTCACTTAACCCCGACGAAAGAAACGTTTTAGTTGCCCATCAGTTTGTCACAGGTGCGGCAACAAGCGACTCGGAGCAGATTACAGCAGGTGGAATTGACAACGTGGATGCCGAACTTTTTGACAACTTTGACTATGTTGCACTCGGTCACATTCATAAACCGCAGAAAATCCGTCGCGACGAGGTCCGCTACTGCGGCACACCGCTCAAATACTCATTCAGCGAGGCATCGCATAATAAATCCGTTTCGCTCGTAACCCTTTGCGAAAAAGGAAAGGTCACCATCGACGAAATCGAGCTTGTTCCCCTACACGATATGCGTGAAATAAAGGGTAGCTACGACGAGCTGATGCTAAAAGAAAATTACGAAAGCACCAACCGCTTTGACTATTTGCGGGTAATTCTCACCGACGAGGAGGAAATCCCCGACGCAATTTCGCTTATGAGAACCATTTATCCCAACATAATGCGGCTAGATTACGACAACCGACGCACCCGAACAACAAGCGTCATCGACGGCTCCGACAAAGTTGAAGAAAAGTCACCGCAGGAGCTTTTTGACGAGCTGTACGAGCTGCAAATGGGCGTAAAAATGAGCGAAGGTCAGCTAAAAATCGTTTCCGAAATGGTTGAAGGTATATGGGAGGGTGAAAAATGAGACCGATAAAACTTACCGTCAGCGCCTTTGGTCCCTATGCTGATAAAACTGTTTTTAACATGGATTTGCTCGGCGAAAAGGGACTGTATTTGATTACGGGAGACACCGGCGCAGGAAAGACAACCATTTTTGACGCCATCGTTTTTGCCCTCTACGGCGAAGCAAGCGGCTCGTCACGTCAGCCCGACACCTTCCGCAGTAAATACGCCAACGACGAAACCCCAACCTTTGTTGAGCTTGTATTCGACTATGCAGGTCAGATTTATACAGTAAAGCGAAATCCCGAATATCTACGCCCGTCAAAGAGAGGCGACGGCTTCACCCCACAAGCCGCCGATGCAACCCTTACCCGTCCCGACGGCACCGTCGTGACAAAAACGAGAGAGGTTACAAGAGCAATTTCCGAGCTTATCGGCGTGGACAGAAATCAGTTTTCGCAAATTGCGATGATTGCGCAGGGTGACTTTTTGCGTCTGCTACTCGCAGGAACAGCCGAAAGGAGCGCTGTATTCCGCCGAATTTTTAAGACCGACGGATACGGAAAGCTACAGGAAGCGCTAAAAGCGAAATTCCGCGAGGTAAACAACGAGCTATCCGAGCTTAACCGCGGTACAAGACAGACGGTCGAGGGAATCCGACTAGCCGATGACAGCCCGTTTTTTGCCGAATTCGAGCAGATAAAAAGCGGCGAGGTTATTCGGTCGGATATGGCGATTTTGCTAATCGACCGCGTATTAGCCGAGGACAATGCCGCACTTAAATCGGTCGACCTGAATATCGAGGGATATGATAAAAAAATAAATGAAATTTCCCTTTCGATTTCGAGGGCAAAGGACGCCGAACAAGCCAAACACGACCTCGAAGCCGCACAGAAATACATTCTCGATAGCAAGCCGATTTTAAAGGAAGTCGAAAACCGACTGAACGTCGAGAAAGCAAAGGCAGATGAGCGGCAGGAAATCAAGCTGAAAATTCAGCAGCTCACCGAACGGCTCAAAAAATACGACCAAATCGATCAAATTGACAAGGATATCGACGCTAAACAAGCCGAAATCATCTCGACCGAAAAGGTACGAGATGCCCTCAATGACGAAATTATCAAGCTCGATAAGACAATAGCCGAAACGAAAAAACTCATTTCTTCACTCGACGATATTGAGGCGAAAAAGGTCGGCGCCGAAAACGAGCTTGACCGGCTAAACCAAATCAGCGAAAAGCTGAAAAGCATAGACGAAAAGCTCGAAAATTACGAAGAAATCAAAAAAGAGTACACCGGTGCTTCGGCTAAATATAATAAGGCAAAGGAGCTTTTCGCCGCCAAAAATGCCGAAGCCGACCGACTCGAATCGGCATGGCTCGACGAGCAGGCAGGCGTTCTCGCCGCAACCCTTCGCGACGGTGAACCCTGCGCAGTTTGCGGCTCGGTGAATCATCCATTCCCCGCGACTTTGAGCGAAAATGCTCCCGACGAAGCAAAGGTCAAGGCGGCGAAGGCAGAGCGTGAAAAGTATCGTACCGAAATGGAAAGCGCAAGTGCCGATGCCGGCGAGCTGAAAGGAAAGGCGCAAGCCCTCGCCAACGAGATAATTGAGCTAAGCGGCGAATTCATTTCGGGCGAGTCGACCAACCCGAAAACAGCCCTCACCGAGTATAATAAAAGCCACATCCAAGCAGTAAATTCGGCAAAAAGCAAGGTGGACGAACTTGACACGCTGATAAAGAAAAAAGCAACCGCTACCGAAGCTTTACCTATCAAAGAAACCGAACTCGGCAACAAAAGGGCTGAGCTTTCGGTCACCGATCAGAAGTTCGCACGGCTTTCTGCCGAAAAAACGGCACTCATTGAAAATAAAAACTCGGCATTAGCCGAGCTTGAATTCAAATCGAAGTCAGAATCGGAAGGCGAAATCACCGCTCTGAAAGAAAAGAGCGAGGCGCTTGAAAGCGCATATAACGACGCAAAGGAGAGCTACAACAACCTCGTCAAGAACATGACCGAAAAAGAGGCGGTTGTAAAGGCGCTCACCGAAAGCGTCGCAACCCACGTCGACATTGACGCCAAGTCTCTTGAAGCCGAACTGTCGGCGCTTAAAACCAAAAAAGATGCTGAAAACGAGCTTCGCGACCAAATCACCGCGCGAATCAGCGCAAATAATACGGCTCGCGAGGACATAAACCGTCGCGCAGAGCAACTTTGTGACGTAGAGGAAAAATGGAAAGAGATAAAGGCGCTTTCCGACACGGCAAACGGCTCGGTAAGCGGAAAGGAACGCATCGCGCTCGAAACCTATATTCAGATGACCTACTTTGACCGCATTATCCGACGGGCTAATCTGCGGCTGATGTCCATGACAGACGGACAATATGAGCTTATTCGACGCTCGTCCACCGACAACAGACAGTCTCAAAGCGGATTGGAGCTGGACATCAAGGACCATTACAATGGCTCATTACGCGCTGTAAGCACCCTTTCGGGCGGCGAATCGTTTAAGGCGTCACTTTCCCTTGCACTCGGGCTTTCGGACGAAATTCAGTCATCGGCAGGCGGAGTGCGACTCGACACCATGTTTATCGACGAGGGATTTGGCTCCCTCGACGACCGCTCGCTCGACCAGGCGATAAACGCGCTGATACGGCTTTCGGACTCCAACCGATTGGTCGGAATAATTTCACACGTTGGCGAGCTCAAACAGCGCATCGACCGCCAAATTATAATCCAAAAGGAAAAGACGGGCGGCAGTAAAGCCGAAATCATCGTGTAAAACAATAAAAAAAGCAGTCGCTTTTTGGAGCGACTGCTTTTTTATACTATTCAATTAAAAATCGAAATCCTCAAACGCATCGGCTAAATCGTCTGCATAATCTTCCAAAACATCTTCGTACGAAATGCTCTTAAACTTGATATTCTCAGCAATCCATAAATCGAGTTTACCCGAAATAAAAGAGAAGAATCCGATGGCGATGCCGATGGCAGCAAGGGTAGCAATAAATTTTTTACCCACTTCGGTGACCGAACCGATATAATTTATAATATCGAAAGCCATTGTAACCGTCCATACGATTATAGCGAGATTGAAAATATAAGATGCGAAGGTGGTATCAATAAATGCACTGATTCCTGAAAGAAGAATAAGCACGGTAGGAACAAAGGTCTGTAATCCTACGGCGGTAAATGCTTCCTTAAAGTTGATATTTCCGCCAAACATCTTTGCTATTACAAAGAGGACGAGAGTAGAAAGTCCTACCCAAAGACTAGCGTCGATAATTCCGGTTAGTAAAATCTGAATAAACGGAATCGACATTTTTACTCCTTCGACTGCGAATGCAGTGTCAAGTACGCCAAACAACTTGCCGATAATGAAGGCAGAAGCAAAAATCGCAACGAAAATGATTGCAAGTATCAAATTACTCTTTGCTCCGTTTAAAACGGCTTCCTTAGGATTGGTAAAATAGGATTTGATGAAAGGAAACATATTTTTGAACGCCTCACCAACAGGTGACGGCTTTGCAGGAGCTACCTGAACGGGCTGCTGAACAGGTTGCTGCTGAACAGGTTGCTGACAGTCACATACGGCTCCTTCCTCTAATGCTTTTCCGCAATACATACAGAATTTTGACATATAAAACTCTCCTCACTTTTTTTATAATAAATATGTATTCATAAACTAAAATATAGCCCATTGAATACTTATTTTGTGTACGGATGTGAGATTCTGTAATCCATTAACTGAATTATATCACAAATCCCTTGTTTTAGCAATAGCCGAGTTTAATAAAAAATCGTCATTCCGTTGTATCAGAATGACGATTTTTCTTTGAAGACTAACCCTAATTTTAATACAAATGCACCCCCTTTTGAATTTAGGGGGTGCAAAGTCATTTTAGGGGGTGCATTTTAGATTAGGGGGTGCACAGAATAGTTGACAGCAATTAGAGTTGACCATAAATCTCATAAATGCAATACTCCCCTTGCTCTACCCAATCTTGGCTAAGATAGTGTATTAAGTATTTATCGGTTTCCTCTGCACTATTAAAAAGGCCATTATAATTTAATTCTTGGAAATCTGACAAAAACTCGGTGCCTTCATTATCACATCCATGCCAGCGGCACAAAAACATGCAGTCACAAATTGCGGAAAAGCCGTCACATATGCCGTGACCAAATACCCATGCAGCATCGTATCCCAGTAAAGTTAATCCATCTGGAATTTTATCTTCACTCCCTGCAACTCTAATAAAAAGCAATTCAGCATCTTGCTTGGAAATTGAACCAAAAAACTGAAGGGCGTTTTCGGGCGAGTATTCGTGGAAATCATCGGGAGTATATTCAAGCGGTTCTCGATCAATGCCTTTATAGATGCGCATTGTTTTTTCTTTTGCAGGTAAAGCGTATGGTGTGTTTCCATGTTTTTCAAACCGAGGAAGCGCATCTCTATAAAGAGTTTCATATTTTTTGACAATGCAGAATTGAGAGGATACAAACGGGTCTTGGTATTCATTTACCGACAGTTTTTTTATTTCACCAAAATTTTCACATGAATAAATGACACAGTTCATAACGAACACCTCCGTTTATGACGTAATTTTATTATACCACGACCATAGTTGAATTTCAATATTCTAACGATTATCGGCTATAATTCAACGATTTTCCTTATAAATTAACGGTTAGGCCAATGATTTAACGATTTACTATCTCTCAACGATTTGAAATGGATACAAACGAAAAAGTAAAGAATTTTAACATAAAAAAGTTCTCAAAAAGCTTATTTAGAGCATAAAGTAACCGTCATTCCGTTGTATCAGAATGACGGTTATTCTTTGGTGGAGACGGAGGGGATCGAACCCTTGACCTTACGGATGCGAACCGTACGCTCTCCCAGCTGAGCTACGCCCCCATTTTTTGCGCCGCCTAAACCTTAGTCGCAAAGCGGCGCTTTTTTAACTATTGCTTTTTATCAAAGATTGCCGTTATGATAATCGTCCGGACGTTCATCGAAATAACGGTCAAACTCGTCCTCGCCGTATTCGCCTCGATCATAATCATCGTAATAATAGTCGTCATCGTAATAATCATCATAATCATAGGATTCGCTTACAGCTGTAAAAAATAGAAGCACCGAAAGTCCGATTGCTATAAATCCGGTAATAATTCCCGCTAACGCTTTGCCGTTTCCTTTGCTCTTTGCACGAGAAACAAAACCAAAAACTACACCAAGCGCACCGAGAATAACTCCCGTAAATATACCCCAAAAAAGCGCAAGTCCGCAAATGCCGCAAATCATGGCGGCTAATGCCATTCCCTTGCCGCTATTGTTTTGTGCATATCCGTAAGAGTAATTGCCGTATGGCTGATAATACTGATTATTCACCTGATTAGGATAATAGGTTGGCTGCGGCTGATTCGGATAGGGCTGATACTGACCTTGCGGCTGTATCGGCTGTGGATGCGGTGCATAGGGCGGTGCAGGTTGTGCGTACTGCGGCTGATTCGGTTGCATCGGCTGACGGGCAACCGGCTGCTGAATTGGCTGAGTCGGTTGCGGAGCAGTCGGCGGAACGGGACGCTGTACATAGGGCTGATTCATCGGCTGAATTGGCTGAGGTGCAACGGGTTGACCCATTGGCCGCACAGGTGGCTGCATGGGCTGATACTGTTGAGGTATCGGCTGAGTCGGCATCTGATATTCGGGCGGAAAGGGACGTCCCTCGGCCTGAAACGGCGGATCAACTCGCTCTACTTGTTCAGCGGAAGCCATATTCGGCGCAAAATTCGGTTGAGTTGGCATAAAATTAGATTGATTTTGCACGAAATTCGGGTGACCTTGTGCAGTACCGACTTGATTCGGCTGAACCGATTGGGTTGCCTCGGCATCCACGCTCACAGGATTATCATTTATTTCATTATTTATTTCATCCATGTTATTTTCAGCTTCGGTTTCGGCAATGTTTAATTCCTTGTTTTCATCCATTTTACCTCGCCTCCTTATTAACTAAATTATAGCGCAAATTCACTCATTCGTCAATCACCTTTTGGGTGCAGATTTGCATACCTTGTTCAAAACGCACATTTCGCATTTTGGCGTTCTGGCGATGCAAACCGCCCTTCCATGAAGGACAATTCGATGGCAAAAATCGTTTGAAAGCTCGGGCGGAAGCAGCTTCTTTAACTGCATTTCGACCTTAAAGGCATCCTTTGAATCGCAAAGTCCGAGCAAACCGCTGATGCGAATTACGTGAGTATCGGCAACGACTGCCGGCTTTTTGTAAATATCGCCCAGAATGAGATTCGCCGTCTTTCTTCCGACGCCCGAAAGGGAAAGAAGCGACTCCATATTATCGGGTACGTTTCCGCCGAAATCATCACGCAACTTTTGACACATGGCTACGATGTCGGCTGCTTTGGTCTTATAAAGGCCGCAGGATTTAATATACTCAGCGACGTCGTTTACGTCGGCTTCGGCGAATTCGTCAACCGAACGATAGCGGTCAAAAAGCGCAGGGGTGACCATATTCACGCGCTTGTCGGTGCATTGAGCCGAGAGCCGCGTTGCGATAAGCAGCTCATGAGGCGCCGAATAGTTAAGCTGACACTCCGCCTCGGGATATTCCTGCCAAAGCAGACGCATTATTTCGGCGGCTCGTTCCTTTTTGGTCATTTTTTCTCTCCCCTTTTTTTAGACAAAAAAGGACAGCAACGACAAATAATTATTCCCCGTTTACCGTCCCGTTTTTTATGTTTATTTTTGAAATTCGCTTACTCGGTAACAGAGGGTCATCATCGAGTCGCCCAGATGCACGTTCTCGACCGCAACCCCATCCATTTCGCCAAAGTCGTAGTGGCTGAAATTCCAAATTCCTTTTATTCCGAGTCGGACAAGCTGATTTCCCAATGCTTCAGCCGCTTCCTGAGGGACACAAAGCATGGCTACCTTCGGCTTTTCGCTACGGCAAAATTCGTCAAGTCCGCTGATATGTCTTATCGGCATTCCTGCGACGAGACGTCCTGCCAGCGACTCATTCTTATCAAAAACGGCAGACAGATGGAATCCTCTATCCTCGAAATTCATGTGGGTTGCGATGGCTCGACCGAGGTTTCCTGCGCCGATGATTATGCAACCGAAACGATTCGTCAGTCCGAGAATTTCGGCAATTTGCTGCTCTAATAATTCAATATTATATCCATAGCCCTGCTGACCAAATCCGCCGAAGCAATTTAAGTCCTGACGAATCTGACTTGCTGTGAGACCCATTCTTTCGGCAAGTCCCTTTGATGAAATTCGTGTAAGTCCCTGTCTCTTTAATTCGCCGAGAAAACGGTAGTATCGCGGAAGGCGGCGGATTACGGACATAGAAATATTATCTCTCACCTTATTTTCATCCTCTCTATAAATCTATGTAAATATATCATTATTATCGCTCATTTCTCCCTAATTGTCAAGAAATTGTCATTCTTTTCGCCGCTCTTTTTATGTGTCAGAAAACGTCAGCTCCTCATATAATACATTATGCAGCGCCGATAAGCGCCTTGCACCTACCATTTATGTTCCATCAGCAGCATTTCATTCACGCAAACAAACCCCCGATGCGTAAAAAAATTACGCTGATCGGGGGTTTGCGCCTTTGGTCATTCCCGAAACTACTGTTTCAGGTCAAAGGACTTACAGTCGGTGCACTGATCCATTGTAGGATTGCACTCATGGGTGCCTACCATAATACAGTCAAGCGAACAGTAATTTTCATTGTTGCAATGATGCTTACAGCTTGATACTGTGCACTGGATAGACTTGTTAGCCTTCATCATGTCGATATACCTCCCTGATTGGACTACGCTGTTATTATGAGAATTTATTTCGAAAATATACGCATAAAATTTTAAAAAAATTTATATAAATAACGAAAGGAATTTTACATATTATATTCAAAAAAGAGGTGCTTTGAATTATGCAAATTTTTGAATACACGATGGCTACCGGCGAGGGACTGAAAGCGTATGATGCAAGCCGGCTGATTCAGGTTGCCGCCGAATCGGGCTGTACCGTTACATTAGAAAAAGGCGGAAAGACGGTCAATGCAAAAAAGCTCTTTGCCGTGATGGGACTGGGGATAAAAAACGGGGATAAAATCAAATTCACCGTAAGCGGCGCAAACGAAGCCGAAACCGCACAAAGCATAAAGTCGCTTTTACTCGGAATAAATTAAAAAAGGTTGAGGAAAAATCCTCAACCTTTTTTTAATTTTTTATCGATTAGTCCTTTTTTCGTAAAAATGCGCCCGACAGAATGAATAAAAACAAAATTGTCAGCTGTGGCCAGGCGACCGTTTCGTCAAATATGCCGTGAAAAAGCACTCCCATAGTCATCGCCAAGCCGAGTGCGACGGTCGGCTGGTTTATGCGCTTTACGGCATTTTTTACAATCGGGATAAAGTAGTGGATAAAGAAGCCCGACACGAGCGAGGTGCCGACAATTCCGAGGCACAATAGTCCGTCGAGTAACAAGCTGTGAGCGCAGGTGGTAACCCACACGTCAAAGCCGAGCTCGGCTGACGCATATTTCGGACTTTCCATCATATAGGTCAACACTCCGCGGCCGAAAACGGGGGTTTGCTTAAACAGATAAACAGCAAGCTGCCATACTCGGTAGCGCAGATTAAAGGATTCACTCGCCTCGAAAAGTCGCGGCAACAGCTTCGGATAGGCAAAAACTGCGGCAAGGGCAACCAACCCTGCCCCGACAAAAACCAAAACCCATTTCCACCGCTTGTTAAACAGGAGCAGAAAGAAAACTCCGCAAACAAGCTCCGCCATTCCGAGAAGTGAGCCGCAAAGCGCCATGCTGACGAGATTGGCTATAATTACGATGGTATAAATTCGCCTATTCCCACGCGACGACAGTATTTTATAAAGTGCGGCAAGGAGGACAAAGGTGACCGCCGTACCAAACATATTCGGATTAAAAAATACACCTGCACAGCGCAAATCCTTGTTCATCGAGAGGGTCGGCCAAATGGCATACGCCACCCTTTCGCAGATGGCGGCAAAGGTGACGATTACACTTGCCGCTGAGGCAAATTTTATTCCATCCTCAAATATGTCGGGGGTGATTGCCTTTTTTAAATAAATGCCGAATATCAGCAACAAAACAAGCCCTACGCCTCCGATAATTCCGACGTAGTTGTGATAAAATATCGGCGGAATTATTGATGCGAGGGCAATCGGCAAAAGCCAATAGCAAAGACCACACGAAAAAATCATCCTTCTCGTGCGGGGATTTATTATCAGCGATGTGACGAGTGCCGCCTCGACAACAAACGAAAGTATGCTCGGCAAAAAGACACACAGTACCGCTGAAAGAATAATTACGCGGTCGGTAAAGCGGTCAAAAAATCCGCCCTTCTTAACCTCCATGCGTCACATTCCTCTTTTTTTAAATTATTCGGCAACCGATTCAGCTTCTGCTTCGGATGAAGCGAAATTAAGTCCGTTACCGTCAACAACCTCGTATTCCTGAGCCGAAATGTCGGTAGCTGTTTCGCCGTCGGTAATCATGATTCTACCTGCGTCCTCATCCTCGGGGTTGAGAAGTACGCCTGCAACTGCGCATACAATAATTACTACCACTGCGCAGAGAAACGTAATTATCGACTTTTTGTTGTTGTTAAAAAATTCCTTCATTTCATTCACCTTTTGAAAATATTTTTATGCCATTTACGGCTGTTTTTAACTGTCAATTTGCTTTTTTGCCTGTTCCGCAGCCAAAAGAATTTCTTCCAGCAGGTCAAGCGGCTTTTGTCTTGATTTACCTGCCAAGCTGTAATGCGGCTTTGACCCTGCGCCAACGGCAAATCGTACTGAATATTTGGCGCTCAGTGATGCCGCTAGCTGCATATCCAAATTAACGGGATACAGCTTTATTGCGCCGAGTCGATACTGCACCTCGGTTATTCCGAGAGCGGCTGCTCGATTTCGCAACAGGGCAACCTTTACTAGTCCGTTCACCGACGGCGGTATATCGCCAAAGCGGTCGCAAAGCTCGTCGATTACGTCCTCGGAATCCTCGACACTGCGAATGTCGGCTATACGCCTGTAAATTCCAAGCCGCTGCGGCAGGTCGGGAATATAATCCTCGGGAATATGGGCGGTTATCGGCAGGTCAACCGTACACTCGACAAGTGAGGTCGGCTTTTCCCCTTTTTCCTCGCTGACGGCGTCGGCAAGGAGCCGCAAATACATATCGTAGCCCACCGAATCCATGTGCCCGTGCTGCTCTCCGCCAAGCAGATTACCTGCTCCGCGAAGCTCAAGGTCGCGCATAGCAATCTTATACCCCGAGCCGAATTCTGTGAATTCACGTATGGCTTCGAGTCGCTTTCGGGCGATTTCGGTCATCGACTTTCCGCCACGGAAGGTCAGATAGGCATACGCTCGTCGCGGTGAACGACCTACGCGTCCTCGCAGCTGATGAAGCTGTGAAAGACCGAATCGGTCGGCATCCTCGATAATAAGGGTATTGGCATTCGGCACGTCTACCCCTGTTTCTATTATAGTGGTACAAACCAAAATGTCAATTTCTCTTTCGATAAGTTTTCGCCAAACCTCGCTCAATTCCTCCTCGCCCATCTTTCCGTGGGCGATACCGATGTTGCAATCGGGGATACGCTGCTTTAACTTTGCCGCCGCAAGTGAAATGGTTTCAACCCGATTATGCAGGTAATACACCTGACCGCCGCGTCGAATTTCGCGATTTATGGCGTCAACTATTACGCCGAGGTCGTGCTCGACGACATAGGTTTGGACGGGTTGGCGGTCATTCGGTGCCTCGTCAATCGACGACATATCGCGAAGCCCCGACATAGCCATATTCAAGGTACGTGGAATTGGTGTAGCCGACATGGTAAGCACGTCAACCGACGGACAAAGTTCCTTTAACCGCTCCTTTTGCTCGACGCCAAAGCGTTGCTCCTCGTCGATTATGACCAGTCCCAAATCCTTGAACTCTACGTCCTTTGAAACGAGTCGGTGGGTGCCGATTATCATATCAACACGACCCTTTTTGAGTCGGTTGAGAATGGCTGTTTGCTGTTTTGCCGTTCTGAATCGGGACAAAAGCTCGACCTCGACCGGCATATCCTCCATTCGACGCAAAACCGTCTGATAATGCTGCCATGCGAGAATGGTGGTCGGGCATAAAAGGGCGCATTGTTTGCCCTCGGCGATGCACTTAAAGGCGGCTCTGAGCGCAACCTCGGTTTTTCCCACGCCGACGTCTCCGCAGAGCAGTCGGTCCATCGGCACAGCCCTCTCCATATCGTCCTTTATCTCGTTTATGCAACGAAGCTGGTCATCCGTTTCGTCATATTCAAAGCGGCTCTCAAAATCCGACTGAATGTCGGTATCGGGCATAAATCCGTATCCCTTCGCCGCCATTCGCTCGGAATAAAGCTTTATGAGCTGGCGAGCCATATTTTTTACCGCCGATTTTACTCGTGAGCGTGTTTTTTGCCACTGTTCACCGCCAAGTCGGTTTAGCTTCACCGCGCCATCAGCCGAGTTACCGATATATTTCGATACCAAGTCAAGTTGGGTTACAGGGACGTACAGAACATCCTGCTTGGCATAATTTATCTTAATATAATCCTTTGTAATTCCGTCATTCGCAATCTTGTGTATTCCGTCGAAAATTCCGATTCCGTGGGCAACGTGGACGATATAATCGCCGCGGTGCAGCTCCTCGATTCCGTTGATTTGCTCGCCCTTTTTATACTTGCGACGGGAAATCGGCTTTGCTCCCATGTACTTATCGCGGGTAATGACGGCGAATTTGCCCTCAGTGCTTTCAAAGCCCGACGACAGCGCTCCCAGCGTCACCGTTACCCCTTTTTCGCGTAAGAAAGGCGGATTGTCGAGAAACGCGGCATCAATCGAGCGGTCGCTCAGCTCGTCAGCGAGATTCTGTGCCGCCTTTTTATTTCCGGCGAGAATTGCCACCGAATAGCCCGATTTAAGCATCGGCTCGATATCGTCGGCAAGCTGTGTCACCGAGCCGCGCCATGAGGTAGTTTGACGCAGATTGAAGCCGACCGCCGTCTTTAACTCGGTGCCGTAGCTACCCCTCGCAAAAGTGTCGGTATAAACCAAATTTTTACCACCGATGAGGGAGAAAAACTCGGATTTGGTGAGGGTAAAGCGGTCAAGCCCCTTTGTCAGCGTACCGTCCTCGAACATAAGCTCCAAATCCTCGCGCTGCTGAACAAAGAAGCTACGCAAACTCTCGTTAGCGTTATTGTATTCGCTGAGAAAAATCAGCTCGTCGCCGACATAATCAATTACCGTTTGGCTGTTTTTATAAGCAAGCGGCAGGTATTTATCAAAGCTATGAGGAAACACGCCCGACCTCGCCGCAAGTGTAGCGAGACCGAGCTTTTCCTTTGCAAGCTCGCTTTTTTTGGTCAGTTTGGAGGCGAACTCTTCGACCTCTTTTACGAATCGGTCGGCGAAAATGACCTCGCAGGCAGGGGGAATAATCACCTCGTCAAGCACTTCGGTACGACGCTGACTTTCCTTATCAAAAAGACTCACCGAATCGACCGAGTCGCCCCAAAATTCGATTCGAACAGGATTTTTCATCTGTGGCGGAAAAAGGTCGAGTATGCCTCCCCTGACGGCAAACTGACCGACGCCCTCGACCATATCAGCGCGGATATATCCCGACGCAACAAGCCGAGCCAAAATCTCGTCAAGAGGTAGTTCCTGACCGTTTTTTACAGTAAAAGTGTGAGCGCAAAGCTCGTCTTTCGGCAGAGTGAGCTGACAAGCCGCAACCGCACTTGCAACACAGACAGTATAGTTGCCCGATGCAATTTTCTGCAACG
This sequence comes from Clostridia bacterium, assembly GCA_017399535.1. Lineage (GTDB taxonomy): Bacteria > Bacillota > Clostridia > Oscillospirales > Acutalibacteraceae > UMGS1976. Next base: position 27,266 of record JAFQBX010000016.1, read on the forward strand.
CGCCGAGTCGCATGTGCTCGTATTCACGGGAAAATCCCGCTATGTCGCGAAAGGTGTAGTCTCTCGACGGATAGTAAACGGCATTCACTCCGAGCGCAGTCAAATCGTCGCAAAAACGTGACGCTTCGGCCTCATCGGCGGCGATAATGAGGGCTCGTCGGTCGAGCTCCTCACAAAGCGATTTTATCAGCACCGCCTTATGAATATGAGAAAGTCCCGTCGCAGCGGCAGGAAAGCCGAGATGGGCAAGCGCCCCTTTCAGCTCGCGATATTCGGTCAATTTGCCCATCAGCGCCGATACAAACTGCATAAACGGTCTCCTTTCTCATCAAAAATTTCGGTATAATTATGCAATCACGAATTGAATTTATTCATCGCCATATCAATCTTTTCGCCGACGATGAGCTTTATCGCATCACAAGCGTTTTTTGCCGCCGATTTAAGCGGCTCGACCTCATCGTTTTTGAAGCGCGACAGCACCCATGCGGCAAGGTCGTATTCTGGATGCGGCTTTTTGCCCACGCCCATTTTGATACGGGCGAAATTGTCACTTTGGAGCTGATAAATTATGCTTTTGAGCCCGTTGTGACCGCCGTCACTTCCCTTTCGCTTTATGCGAAGCTTTCCTACATCAAGGGAAATATCGTCCGACACGACGATTATTCTTTCGGCAGGAATTTTATAGAATGCGGCGGCATCTCTTACCGCCTCACCTGAATTGTTCATATATGTTTGCGGCTTCATGAGAATACACTTTTTGTCCCCGATTTGAGCCGTACCGTAGAGCGACTTGAATTTAAGCTTTGTCACCGCGCACGAGCATTCCTCGGCAAGCATATCGATAACGACAAAGCCGGCATTATGTCTCGTCGCCTCGTATTCGCCGCCCGGATTTCCAAGCCCGACGATTATGTAATCAATATTTCCTGTTGCCATCTTCTTTTTTCCAAAAAACATAGTGACTCCCCTAATGAATTTTTATACACAAATGAGATTTTTATTCCAATCATTTTCCACTTTACATTATGACCGATTGTTTCGCCTTTTTCAAGCACATTCTATCCCTTTTTAATGTCAAAAATACAATAAATAAGCGAAATCACTAAAATTCGGACTTTATGCGGCGTAACTTTGTTGAAAAAAATACCATCAAAAAGTAAATTTAATGTAGAAAATTTTTTTAATGTCTGTTATAATATGAAAGATATTGCGCGCGGACAAGCCGCCGAATGTCACTTTTTAACATTGTTATCTATTTTTAGGAGGTAAATATCACATGGCAAAAAAGTATTGCTACCTGTTCTCAGAGGGTAACGCTGACATGCGTGAGCTCCTCGGCGGTAAGGGTGCTAACCTTGCCGAAATGACCAAAATCGGTCTTCCCGTTCCTCAGGGCTTCACAGTTTCTACCGAAGCTTGTACCCAGTACTATGAGGATGGCAGAAAAATCAACGCAGAAATCCAGGAAGAAATCATGCAGAGCATCGTTAAGATGGAAGCAATCTGCGGCAAGAAGTTCGGCGATTTAGAAAATCCGCTTCTCGTTTCAGTTCGTTCGGGCGCTCGTGCTTCGATGCCCGGTATGATGGACACAATCCTCAACCTCGGCCTTAACGAAGACGTTGTTAACGTTATCGCTGAAAAGTCGGGCAACGCTCGCTGGGCTTGGGACTGTTACAGAAGATTTATCCAGATGTACTCCGACGTTGTTATGGAAGTTGGTAAGAAGTACTTTGAGCAGCTCATCGACGAGATGAAGGAAGCTAAGGGCGTAACTCAGGACATCGAGCTTACCGCCGAAGACCTCAAGGAACTTGCTAGCCAGTTCAAGGCAGAGTACAAGTCAAAGATCGGTTCAGACTTCCCGTCCGACCCGAAGGAACAGCTTATGGGCGCTGTTGAAGCTGTATTCCGTTCATGGGACAACCCCCGTGCAAACGTTTATCGTCGTGACAACGATATTCCTTACTCATGGGGTACCGCTGTTAACGTTCAGGCAATGGCTTTCGGTAACATGGGTGACAACTGTGGTACAGGTGTTGCATTTACTCGTGACCCCGCCACAGGTGAAAAGGGTCTCATGGGTGAATTCCTTGTAAACGCTCAGGGTGAGGACGTTGTTGCTGGCGTTCGTACTCCGATGCCTATCGCTCAGATGGCTGAAAAGTTCCCCGAAGCATTCAAGCAGTTCAACGAAGTTTGCGCTATTCTTGAAGACCATTACAGAGATATGCAGGATATGGAGTTCACCATCGAAGAAGGCAAGCTCTATATGCTCCAGACCAGAAACGGTAAGAGAACCGCAAAGGCCGCTCTCAAAATCGCTTGTGACCTCGTTGACGAGGGCATGATCGACGAAAAGAAGGCAGTTGCTATGATCGATCCGCGTAACCTCGATACACTTCTCCATCCCCAGTTTGACGTTAAGGCGCTCAAAGCCGCTACTCCGGCAGGTAAGGGTCTCGGCGCTTCTCCTGGTGCCGCTTGCGGTAAGGTTGTATTCACCGCCGAAGATGCAGAAGCTTGGAACAACCGTGGCGAAAAGGTTATCCTCGTTCGTCTCGAAACCTCTCCGGAAGATATCACCGGTATGAAGGCATCTCAGGGTATCCTCACCGTTCGTGGCGGTATGACCTCTCACGCAGCCGTTGTTGCTCGTGGTATGGGTACCTGCTGCGTATCAGGTTGCGGCGAAATCAAGATGGACGAAGAGAACAAGAAGTTCGAGCTCGCAGGCAAGGTTTATAACGAAGGCGACTACATCTCTATCGATGGTTCAACCGGTAACATTTACGACGGTATCATCCCGACCGTTGACGCTGAAATCGCCGGCGAATTCGGCAGAATCATGGCTTGGGCTGACAAATACAGAACACTTAAAGTTCGTACAAACGCTGATACACCCACCGACGCTAAAAAAGCACGTGAGCTTGGCGCTGAGGGTATCGGTCTCTGCCGTACAGAGCACATGTTCTTTGAAGCAGAGAGAATTGCTGCTTTCCGCGAAATGATCTGCTCCGACACTGTTGAAGCTCGCGAAGCTGCTCTCAATAAGATTCTCCCCTACCAGCAGAACGACTTCGAAGCTCTCTACGAAGCTCTCGAAGGTAACCCTGTAACAATCCGCTTCCTTGACCCGCCGCTTCACGAGTTCGTTCCGACCGAAGAAGCTGACATCAAGGCACTTGCTGAAGCTCAGGGCAAGACTGTTGCTGATATTAAGGCACTCATTTCAAGTCTCCACGAATTCAACCCGATGATGGGTCACCGTGGCTGCCGTCTCGCAGTTACCTATCCGGAAATCGCTGCAATGCAGACAAAGGCAGTTATCCGTGCTGCTATCAACGTTAAGAAGGCACACGCTGATTGGAACATCGTTCCCGAAATCATGATTCCGCTCGTTGGCGACGTTAAGGAACTTAAGTTCGTTAAGAACGTAGTTATCGCTACCGCTGACGCTGAAATCGCTGCTGCCGGCGCTGACCTCAAGTACGAAGTTGGTACCATGATCGAAATTCCGAGAGCTTGTATCACCGCTGACGAAATCGCTAAGGAAGCTGACTTCTTCTGCTTCGGTACAAACGACCTTACTCAGATGACCTTTGGCTTCAGCCGCGACGACGCCGGTAAGTTCCTCACCGCTTACTACGACAGCAAGATCTACGAGAACGATCCCTTCGCTAAGCTCGACCAGAACGGCGTTGGCTCACTCATGGAAATGGCTGTTGCTAAGGGTAAAGCAACAAATACAAAGATGCACTACGGCATCTGCGGCGAACACGGC
>JAFQBX010000017.1 GCA_017399535.1 Clostridia bacterium
ACCTATAAATGGCGTAGATTTCTGTCGATTAAGGCAAAAAGCGCAGAAATACTTTGTGTATTTCGAGCATTTTTAACGCAAAGCGGCTGGAATAAACGCCGTTTATAGGCAATTGATCACTATAGCGTACCGCCCAAATCGCGTGGCTTTTTTATATACTTATCCACGCTTGAAAAGTATATTGTGTAATGTTATAATAAATTGATTTTTTTAGAAAAAAACAGGAGAAATTCGGTTATGAAAAAAATACTTTTGCTAATATTAACCATCGTTATAATTTCGACTTTTATAACATCCTGCTCAAATAGTGGGAATTTGTCAACCGAAACTATGCTCGGCAGGTGGAAAATGAAGACATCTGCTGCCGAATTCATCAGCTTGGATGAAGATAATCTGATAAAAGAAACCTTTGGGTCATATTTAAATAAGGTGGATTTCAGCGGTTTGACCTTGACTTTTTATGCCGAATTTGCTGACGACGGCTCATACCTTATTACACCCGACGAAAACGAGGCAAAAAAGGAAATCGCCGCTTTGTACGATGCTGTTTTTGACGCGTACGACAGGGATAAAGGGCTAGCCATGGAGACCATCGGCGGCTCGGTATCCGAAGCGGTAAATGAGCAGGAATTTGACGATATACTTTCCCAGCATGGTTATACCTACGAGGAATACGTCGGCGAAATAAAGCAAATGTTGAGCGAGGACATCGACGGCGTTTGCACCCGTTATATCAGCGAAATGAAATACGGCGGCAGTTATTTCGTCGAAGTCACCGACGATGAGCAGGGAAGCATCTATTTCGACGAGGAAAAGACCCGCTTTGCAACCGTGAAATATGCAATTAGCGAAACGGATGAAACCATCGAGCTGATTTCGTCCAACATGCCGTTTTTCTCACATTCAAAGCAGCTCATTCGAGCAAAATAATTTATTTTATAGGAGATTTTGATGAAAGGATTATTAGCGCTTTTTTCGGCGATTTTTATACTTGCGAACATGACCTCTTGTGCCGAAAACAAAGCGGCACAAATTCCCGAGCCATTTTCAAAATCGTCCTTTGTTCGCGAAACCGAGACGGAGAATGAGTATTTTTCGGTTGAACATTCCGCCTTTTACAATCCCGATTATACCGCCGACGAGGTTTTTGCCTATTTCAAGGAGGTCGTCCTCTCCTCCGAATATACCGAAAATGAAGAAAACAGCAACCTTGTGCAAAAGTGGATTTTACCCATTTATTATTCAATCGAGGGCGACTGTTCCGAAAATGATAAAAAGATAATTACCGACTTTATAAGCGAGCTTAACCAAATCGACGGTTTTCCCGGAATGTATCCCGTCGAAAACGGAAGACGCCCCAATCTCGTTATGACCTTTATGTCGTCGGGCGAACTTATGCAAAAAATGGGCAGCGCGGTTAATTTTGAACGCTCGGACGGAATATCGCAGTTTTGGTTTTTGCTTCGAGTAAACGTTATTTGCGGAGCTAAAATCGGCTATGACAAGTCTATGTCTAACGCGGTCAGAACGGCTGTTTTGCTTGAAGAAATCGTCAACGCGATTGGTGTCAGCAACGATACTGAAAGCCGAAAGGACAGCGTTGTTTATTCCGAATATACCGAAACCGACCGCCTTTCCGAAATGGACCGGCTCATTTTGCGAATTTTGTATAGTGATGAAATTAAATGCGGAATGAACGAGGACGAATGCTACGAGGCGATAAAGAGAATATATTATTAAAAAACAGGGCAGTACCAAATAGCTTAATAAAAGCTGTTGTGTATTGCCCTGAAATTGTTTATAATAGAGGTAAGAGAAAAAATCAGCGAGGTAAAAGATAATGGATATAAACGAAATTCTGTCAAGGGTTGACCACACCTTACTTACGCAGAGCGCAACCTGGGACGAAATAAAGGCAATCTGCGACGACGGTATGAGATACAAAACGGCATCGGTTTGCATCCCCGCATCCTATGTCAAAGCGGCGAAGGAATATGTCGGCGACGGACTGAAAATTTGCACAGTCATCGGCTTTCCGAATGGATACAGCACCACCGAAACAAAGTGCTTCGAAACCGACGACGCGATAAAAAACGGAGCCGACGAAATTGATATGGTAATAAATATCGGCTGGCTGAAGGATAAACGCTACGATGATATTTTAAACGAAATCAAGCAAATCAAATCGGTATGCGGCGAAAGGGTATTAAAGGTGATTATCGAAACCTGCCTTCTTACCGATGAGGAAAAGAAAAAGATGTGCGAAATCGTATCCTTGTCGGGCGCCGATTATATCAAAACGTCAACCGGCTTTTCCACCTCGGGAGCGACAAAGGAGGACATAGTCCTCTTTGCCGCTAATGTGTCAAAGTCGGTGAAAATAAAGGCGGCAGGAGGCATTTCGTCGATTGCCGATGCCGAGGATTTTATAAATTTAGGCGCCGACCGACTCGGCACAAGCCGAATTGTAAAGGCGGTAAAAAACGAAAATTCAAGCGGATATTAAAAAAACACCAATTCATAAAAAAGGAGTAGATAAAAAATGACAGAAAAGCTTTATCCCACCCCTCATATAAATTCAACTCCCGACGATTTTGCAAAAACTGTTTTGATGCCGGGCGACCCACTCAGAGCGAAGTTTATTGCCGAAAATTTCCTTACCGATGCCAAGCTTGTCAATAACGTACGCTCGATTCAGGGCTATACGGGCTACTATGACGGAGTGCGTGTTTCGGTTATGGCAAGCGGAATGGGTATGCCGTCGATTGCCATTTACTCATACGAGCTTTACAATATTTTCGGTGTCGAGAATATTATTCGCGTCGGCTCGGCTGGTGCGATAAACCCCGATATAAAGGTGCGCGATATCGTTATCGGTATGGGCGCCTGTACCAATTCCAATTATGCTGCTCAGTTTAATCTACCCGGCACCTTCTCGGCAATATGCAGCTACGATTTGTTGCAAAAATGCACCGAAACCGCCGAGCAAATGGGCGTGAATTTCCACGTTGGCAACATACTTTCGTCCGACACCTTCTACACCGACGAAAAGGGCGTACCCGAATGCCACAATTCCTCGTCAAAGTGGAGAAAAATGGGAGTAATGGCGGTTGAAATGGAGGCCGCCGCGCTTTATATGAACGCTGCCAGAAGCGGCAAAAATGCCCTTGCGATATGCACCGTTTCTGACCACATTCTGACGGGTGAAGAAACCACCTCCGATGAGCGTCAGAATTCATTTACCGAAATGATTGAACTTGCGCTCAAAACGGCAAAAAAACTTGACTAAAAGAGGGGCTATCAATGATAAAACGAGTGTTTTTAATCGTCCTTGATTCGCTCGGAATCGGCGAAATGCCCGATGCCAACAGCTTCGGCGATAGGGGCGCGAACACGCTTAAAAGAATATCACATTCACCCGAATTCAAGGTGGACAATCTCATTCGTTTAGGGCTTGGAAACATCGACGGAATCGACTATCTTAACCGAGCAGAAAGCCCATTAGCCGCCGTCGGTCGCATGACCGAAAAATCGGCAGGAAAGGACACCACAATCGGTCACTGGGAGATAGCAGGACTTGTTTCGGAAAAGGCGATGCCAACCTATCCGAACGGCTTTCCCGACGAGGTGATTGACGAGTTTTCACGCCTTACGGGTAGGGGAGTTTTGTGCAACAGTACCTATTCGGGCACCGACGTTATCCGCGACTATGGGTTGGAGCATATCGAGACGGGTAAGCTCATCGTATATACCTCGGCGGATAGTGTGTTTCAGATTGCGGCGCATGAGGACGTCGTACCGCCCGAAAAGCTGTATGAATACTGTCGGATTGCGCGAAAAAATCTTTGCGGTGAGCACGCGGTAGGACGTGTGATTGCGCGGCCTTTCAGCGGCGAATATCCCGATTTTAAGCGCACCTCACGACGTCACGATTTTTCTCTTTTGCCGCCAAAGGAAACACTCCTAGATGCGATAAAATCAGCAGGAAAAAGCGTAATAGCGATAGGAAAGATAACCGATATTTTCGCAGGGCAGGGCATAACCGAAAGCATTTTCACCACCTCCAATTCCGACGGAATGGAAAAGACGATGGCTACCCTCGACCGCGATTTTGATGGGCTTTGCTTTACTAATTTGGTCGATTTCGATATGGTTTACGGGCATCGTCAGGACATTGACGGCTATGCGTCGGCACTCAGCGGTTTTGATAAATGGCTGGGCGATTTTACCGCCAAAATGAAGGAAAGCGACCTTCTAATCATCACCGCCGACCACGGCTGTGACCCCGGGGATAAAAGCACCGACCACACACGCGAATATACACCCCTCGTCGTTTACGGCAATCGAGTAAAGCCGACAAATCTCGGGACTCGCGGTAGCTTTGCCGATATTGCCGCCTTTATAAAGGATGCATTGTTAGTTGATTTCGACGGCGACGGAGATAGCTTTGCGGATCAGATACTTCGCTAAAATAAGCAAATAGAAAGGCGTAATTTTATGACCGAAAAGGATTTGATTAAAAACGCAAAAGCGGCTGCAAAAATGTCCTATTCACCCTATTCAAATTGCAGGGTGGGTGCCGCTTTGCTTTGCGATAACGGAAGGATTTACACCGGCTGTAACATCGAAAATGCGTCGTTTTCACCCACCGTTTGCGCCGAAAGGACGGCTTTTTTTAAGGCGATCAGTGACGGCGAAGGCGAATTTAAAATGATAGCGGTTTACGGTGAAAAGGACGGAAAAGGGGACACGCCCTTTTACCCTTGCGGAGTCTGCCGTCAAGTGATGGCGGAGTTTTGCGGCTCTGATTTCACCATTTTGGTCGCAACCGATGACGATTACGAAAAATTTACCCTTTCCGACCTTTTACCCCACACCTTCTCGATTGAAAAAGGGGTGGCTTTAAAATGAGAATGTACGATATTATTCAAAAAAAGCGAAATGGCGGTGAGCTTTCAAGCGAGGAAATCGCCTTTTTCATAAACCGCTATACGAGTGGCGAAATTCCAGATTATCAGGCATCTGCGCTGATGATGGCGATATATTTCCGCGGAATGACCGATGCCGAAACGGTCTGTCTCACCGAATGTATGGCTGATTCGGGTGATAGGATTAACCTTTCGCGATTTGGCGATTTGTCGGCCGACAAGCACAGCACCGGCGGCGTCGGGGACAAAACCTCGCTCATCGTAGCGCCGATAGTCGCCTCCCTTGGCGTTAAAATTGCCAAAATGTCGGGACGCGGACTCGGTCACACGGGCGGCACGGTTGATAAGCTTGAATCAGTTTCGGGGTATAAAACCGAGCTTTCGCCCGATGAATTTATTGCTCAGGTCGAAAGGGTTGGGATGGCTATAATCGGTCAAACGGGCAACCTTGCTCCTGCGGATAAAAAGCTGTATGCCCTCCGTGACGTTACAGCGACCGTCGAGAGTATTCCGCTTATCACTTCGAGCATAATGAGTAAGAAGCTTGCCGCAGGTGCATCTACCATCGTCCTCGACGTAAAGGTTGGCAGTGGCGCATTTATGAAAACCGAAAGGGATGCCGAGCTTCTTGCCGAAAGTATGGTTAATATCGGCAAAAAATGCGGCAGAAAAATGGCAGCCCTCATTACCGATATGAATTCGCCGCTCGGCAATAATATCGGCAATTCGCTTGAAATCGTCGAAGCCGTCGAGTTGCTGAAAAATAAAAAAACAGGTGACCTTCGCGATGTGTGCAAGGCGCTTGCCTCCCAAATGGTCTCGCTTGTTTTCGACATTTCTCTTGAAGTAGCCGAGCAAAAGGTCGAAAATGCGATTGTTTCGGGCCTTGCTCTTTCAAAAATGCGCGAATGGATAGAGGCGCAGGGCGGTGACAGCCGATTTATCGATGACCCGTCCCTCTTACCGATGGCTAAAAATTCACTTGACATTATCTGCGAAACCGACGGCTATATAACCTCGATGAATGCCGAAAAAATCGGCATTGCGAGCGTTATGCTTGGTGCAGGACGCGAATCGAAAGAGGATACCATCGATTTAAGCGCGGGTATAGTGATGAATAAAAAGGTCGGTGACAGGGTATCAAAGGGCGACCTGCTCGCCACCCTTTACTACAACGACCTTTCTCCCGAAAAGGCAAGGGATTGCTACCTTTCAGCCGTCTCAATTTCGGGTGATAAGCCGACTGAAAATCCGCTTATATACAAAACTATCAGATAGTATAGAAAATTATCTTGTTGCGACGGCAGATTTTCTGTGATATAATGTCCTTCGGCTTTTTTATAATAAATGTTTTAAGGTGTGTTATTTAGGGTATGGAAATAAAGGGAAAGATAATAAATTTTCTCGGCGACAGTATTACCGAGGGAATAGGACTCGATGACGTAAAGGATTGCTACGACCGCGTATTGCTGAGAAAATGTGAGCCAAAGGAAATTCGCAATTACTCCATCAGCGGAAGCCGACTTGCCCATCAGTCAAAGCCGAGCACAAAGGCGCATTATGACCTCTGCTTCTGTGGACGTGCGTTTTATATGGATAGAAATGCCGATATTATCGTGGTTTACGGCGGCGTAAATGATTACATTCACGGCGATGCACCCATCGGCACCCGTGAGGATAAAACACCGGCTACCTTTTACGGTGCACTTGACTTTTTAATCAATTTCTTAAAGGAAAATTTCGACGCCGAGATAGTGTTCATGACGCCGGCACATTGCCGTTATCGCGATATAATCGATTACGAGCCGTCCCACAGACCGATGAAGCGCGAGGACGCTATGCCGCTTTATCGTTACAGCGAGATTATAAAGGAAAAGGCGGCGGAATATAACATCGCGGTAGCCGATTTGTTTGACGAACTGGGCATCGACCCGAATAACGAAGCGGACTGCGAAAAATATATGGTCGACGGACTCCACTTTAATCCCCTCGGGCATGAAAAAATTGCCGACCTGCTCATAAAAACGATTGAAGCGATATAACGCCATTGCTTTTTACAAAATTGTATGTTATAATTCATTCAATCTTACGAAGGGTAGGTTTATAAAAAATGAAAAAAATTATTGCACTCTTATTAGCAGCACTTATGATGTTTATGCTCGTTTCGTGCGGAGACGACACCAATGTTAGAGGCGAAATCGGTGGAAACGACGCTACAAACAGTGACGCTGCCGCTAGCGAAAGCACCGATAGCGAAACAGACCTCGAACTCGGTTCATCGTCAAACAATACATACGAAAACAAGTTCCTCGGCATCGGCTGTAAGCTTGACAGCAATTGGACGTTCCTTTCGGATGCTGAAATTCGCGAGGCGAATAATCTCACACAGGATTTGCTTGACGATGAATTGGCTGAACAGCTCGAAAATGCATCTGTTATTTACGATATGCAAGCAACAAAGGCCGACAGTTCAGCAAATATCGTTCTCAATATCGAAAAGATTGGCTCTCTTTCGGGAGCTCTCATGAGCGAAGAAGAATACGCAAACTCAACTCTTGACGGACTTAAGAGCGGTCTCGAATCAGCAGGCCTTTCTAATATTGAAGCAAGTGTAACCAGTGTTACCTTTGCCGGTAAAGAACACGCAGCAATTGTGGTTAGTGGTGAAGCTTACGGCGTAAAGGTTTATGAAAAAATTGTTTGCTTTAAGAAGGGTAAGTATGTAGCAGCTGTTGCATTTGCAAGCTATGTTAACGATACCACCGACGAAATGCTTTCGTACTTCTACGCAATTTAATATTAAAAAAATGATAATCAGCAGTCTTTTTTATCAAAGGACTGCTGATTTTTTTGTATTTTGGTATGGACTAATTTGTCAAAAAGAGTTACAATTATTTTATTATGTTCAGTAAAAGGAAAAAAGAGAGGCGTAACAGATGCAAAAGCGAATCCTCGCTATAAATGATATTTCCTGTATGGGAAAATGCTCGTTAACGGTAGCGTTGCCGATAATTTCATCGGTCGGTCACGAATGCGTGATATTACCGACGGCGCTTTTATCGACCCACACGGCACAAGGGTTTGGCGACTTTGTCAGCTTCAATATGACCGACCAGATGAAGCAGATTGCCAACCATTTTGAAAGACTGGATACCCGCTTTGATGCGATTTACAGCGGATATATTGTGTCGCCCGACCAGGCGGATTATATTTACGAGCTGGTAAATAAGCTTGCCGACGGCGATACCTTGACCGTCGTTGACCCCGTTCTGGGAGATAACGGTCGCCTTTATCGCGGTTTTACCGAAAAGAATATTACCGCTATCAAACGGCTTTGCTCGGTCGCCGACGTGATAACCCCCAATTTGACCGAAGCGTCCTTGCTCACGGGAACCGAAAGTGACGGAGTTCACATGACGAGGGAAGGGGTGGACCGCCTCCTCAATGGGCTGTCAACCCTTTGTAAAAAGAAAATTGTCATCACCGGAATCGAGATAAACGATGGCGAATTAACCACCGCAGTTATGGACGTCGAAAGGGGTGAAACCACCCTCTATACCCGACCGAAAATCAGCGGCTCGGTCCACGGAAGCGGTGACGTTTTTGCTTCTGCGCTTACGGCGCTTTACCTTGACGGAATGGGTTTCGGCACGGCGGTCGAGAAGGCACTGGATTTTACACTTTCTGCGATAGCCGACTCCGCCGAGGATGAGGATTCGCGTTGGTACGGCGTGAATTTCGAGAAATACCTCGGTAAAATAAAGGGAATATAGCAAAAATGGATTATTATTTAGGTTATTTAAATAAAGGGCAAAAATGACTTGCAATATAATATAAACTATGATAATCTATGATTAAAAATCCGATAGGAGATAGTTTACATGAGCATCAGATTTGACAACGAAAGTAAAATTTTTGTTATCGAAACGGCCAATACCGAATATGCAATGAAGATTGAACACGACCGTTTCTTGACACATTTATTTTATGGTAAAAAAGGTTCTGAATATCCGGGAAAGGCGCGTTTTCGCAGCTTTTCTCCTTATTATGAAGACATTGGCGAAGGTTTTTCGCTTAATGACGATTACAATGAATTTGCAATGTTTGGCAGTGGCGATTTCCGCTGTACCGCGCTCAAATTGCGCAACCAGCATGGTAACTGCTGCACCTGCTTCTACTACGACAGCTACGAAATTATCACCGGACGCGAAACTATAAAGGGAATTCCCTGCGCCAGAGCCCAGGAGGGAACAGAAACCCTTATTATCCACATGGTTGATAATTTAACCGGATGTAAGCTCAATCTTTTCTATACCGTTTTCCCGAAGCACGATATTATTTCGCGCTACTTCACTCTCGAAAATAACGGCACCGAAAGCGTAAAAATCGAAAAGGCAATGAGCATCTGTCTTGATTTGCCTCATCACGATTTTGATATGATTTCTCTTTACGGCGCACACATGGAGGAACGCAACGTTCAGCGTACACCCGTAATGATAGGCAATCAGCGTATCATGAGCCGCAGAGGTGCATCGAGCCATCAGTTTAATCCCTTTATGGCACTCGTGTCAAAGAATGCTAACGAAACCGAAGGCGACGTTTACGCATTCAACTTTGTTTTCAGCGGAAACTTTCTTGACGAGGTCGAGGTTGACCCGAATGGCGCAACCCGTGTTTTAATTGGCCTTGGCGAAGAAAATTTCGGATACAAGCTCGAATCGGGCGAAAGCTTTTCTTCACCCGAAGCAATCATGACCTATTCCGCCGACGGACTTGGTAGAATGTCACGCAATATGCATAAGTTTGTTCGCGACGCTATCGTTCCGCGCGATCCGTTCAAGCAGCGCCCGGTTGTACTTAATACCTGGGAAGCTTGCTACTTTGAAATTGACGAAAATGTCCTCATCGACTTTGGTAACGAAGCCATCAAGTACGGTATGGATATGGTCGTAATGGACGACGGCTGGTTTGGAAAGCGTCTGAACGACCGAGCAGGTCTCGGTGACTGGTATGCTAACCCCGACCGTTTCCCGAACGGACTTGCCGATTTCGTCGACCGTGTAAAGAAATCGGGCATCAAATTCGGAATTTGGATCGAGCCCGAAATGATCAATCCCGATAGCGATCTTTATCGTGCACATCCCGATTGGTGTATTTCCTGCGAGGGCAGAGAGCGTTCACTTTCACGTTCGCAGTTGCTTCTCGACTTTGCAAACCCCGCGGTTGTCGAATATCTCAAACAGTCGTTTAAGAAAACCTTTGACGGCGTAGCAATCGACTACATTAAATGGGACTTCAACCGTCACATTTCCGAGCCGGGATCACCTTATCTCCCTGCCGACCGCCAGGACGAAACTCTCTTCCGCTTCTATCTCGGTGTGTATGACCTCTTTAACTGGTTCAAGGAAACATATCCCGACGTAATGATCGAAAACTGCAGTGGCGGCGGTGGACGTTACGACCTCGCTATGATGGCCGTTTCGACTCAGATTTGGACCAGTGATAATACCGCAGCACGTCATCGTGTACATATTCAGTACGGCTCACTCCTTGCATATCCGTCATACGTAATGTCCTGCCACGTATCAAATCCGATGGTTCTGGACGATTATATGAACCTGCTTGATTACAAGTTTAAGATTGCTATTGCAGGTATGCTTGGCTACGAGCTCCACATTCTCAAAATGCAGGACGACGTAAAGAACGAGATAAAGAAGCAAATCGAATTCTACCGCTCGGTAGAGCAGCTGATTAAGTACGGTGACCTTTACCGCTTGGTTTCACCCTTCGAGAATAAAAAGGGTATCAGCACATATTACTACGTTTCCACCGAGGAATCGGGCGAAGGTTATGCCGACCGTATTCTCCTCACTCATTTGCAGAACGAAGGAGCAAGAGGGGAGAACATCGTTTATAACTTCAAAATCAGCGAAGCCGATGCGAACGCTACCTACAGAGATAGCTTAACCGGCAAGGAATACACCGGAAAGCAGCTTAACGAAGGTATCGAATACGTCGTAAGCGACAAGGATATGTACGGCGAGCTCTGGCTGTTCGAAAGAGTATAATTTAATACACAAATAAAAAATCCTACACCGATCAGTGTAGGATTTTTTAATATCATTTTTTATTCTGTAAACTCGCTGCTGCTCTCGTCAGGAGATTCGGTTTCTGACGAAGTGTCGCTTGATTCGGGTTCAGATGAGCTCGAATCGGGTAGCGACGGCACTTTATCCGGGTCGTATTTATCGATTCGTGTGAGTATTCGTTGGAGCTTTGTCACGTGGTCGGTTATTGCGATAAAGTCACCGCTTTCGTGCCACTGAAGGGTAAAGGTGCGGTATCCGTCGTCTAATTTAATTTCGACAGTATTATTTGTAGCGACAAATTCGTGCTTATATACACCTTCCTTGTAGTCAGTGGTGGCAAAGGAATAATTCTCGGCATAAACTGTGCCTGCTTCCTTTGCGGAGAAGGTGATTTTTACGTTATCGATGCCGGTGATTTCCCAAACACCTTCGAGAGAATAAACCGAATCATCATAGCTTTCTACGATGGTAAAGCCGGTTGTGTCGGTGACTTCGCCGTTAAATTTGATGTTTGTCGTTTTCATCTCGTCGGGGTAATAGACGTCGACACCGCCTGTTTCACCGACAGCGAGCGTTACTTCATCTTTTGCATCGGCGCCCAGATATGCCACTCTGAAAACAACTCCGACGTCGGTTTCGTCAATGTAAACGATAAATGTGCCGAAATTCTGGGTGTATAGAATTGACTCCTTACCCGTACGCGACATGATTGCCACATTTTTTAGCCATTCGTTGCCAAATCCCGAAATAACGATTGCCGCTTCGTTCGAGCCGTCGCCGTCAAAGTCGGCAGCGAGCCACTCGGTAACACCCGACATGGTCTTAAACTTAGCGGAAAGGTCGGTGACCGTCTTATTTCTGTCGGCGGTCTGGTAATAGAGGTTGAGCATGCTGCGCCAGTTGCTCAGCAGAGCTCCCTGCGATACCTTCTGGAAATTGGCGTTGAAAGCCGCCTCGCTGATGCTTTTTCCGTCCCAAATAAATGTCGGCTTTCCTGCCTTTTCGTCGCTGTATCGGGCAAAGACGTCCCAGCCCATATTCGTCCAGGTGTAGAGCGTTTTTGCACTGTTATCATTGGTAAACTGTTCACACAGATAGATTTGCGTATTCGCTGAGTCGTACAGCGTTCTGAAATCGTAGTCCTCGCTCTTTGACGTGTCGAGTGCAATTTGTGCATTGTTAAAGGTATCAAATGCAAGGTTTGTTGTCAGTTCGCCGTCCATTTTCGCCATCATAAACAGCTCGTTTGAGCCGTCCTTGTCGGCGTCAAGTACGCGATAACCCTCGATTGATTGGCTGATGCTGTTTGTGCCAAGCGAAAGCATGGCGTAATTGAGGGCGTCAAAAAGCTCGTCTTCGTTGGTTATCTGGGTTGACTCTGTGCCGCTGAAAAGCTCCCAACCGTAAAGCGACCAGTCACTTGCTCCGTAGTACCCGAAATAAGCAGGCGTTTCGTCGCTGTCGGATTCGCCGTTTTTGGTTATAACATATTGGTACGCGTCGTCAATGGTCTTTCCCAAAATAATGTATTCGGCGAAATCCTTTACACATGCCGATTCATAAGCTGCACTAACCTTGTTCGAATAACCGACAAAGATTTGTGCGCCTGCTGCGCTGAACGCCTTTGCAAATGCCGAGTTACCGGGACCGTATCCTGAGTCTGCGCTCATATAGATGAGCGAATCGGGCATCGAGCTTTTCTTATAATTCTGCTTAATCAAGGTGTCGGTAACGGTATAACTTGCCCCGTCCGACATCATATTTCCGCAAACCGACGACTGTCCGTTTGCAAGCTGGTGTGAATATCCGACCATGTTGGCGGAGGTTGCCTTTTCATTCAGGGTGAGTACCGTCTTGCCGCTCTTGTCGACAAAGGACTGAGCGTGAATGAAAATGGCGTTGTATTTGCCCAAATCCTTTGTGAAATTGTGAAGGGTTGCGTTTTTTATATAATTCACGTTGAGGGTCGCGTCCTCGAAATAATAGAGCATCGAATCGAGCTTATCATACACCGAGCGGTGATTTTCGGTAGCGCTGATGATGAGTATATTGTTTTCGATTCCGTGCTTGAAATTGGTAAGGTCGCGGTCGGCGGAAAAGGTGCCGTCAACGATTTGCGAAATTTCGTCGGTGAGAATAGTTGACGCATTATAGGTGTCGGGGGTAGGGTCGTCCATTACAAAAACGCATTCGGTGTACGAGCGCTTAAAGTAAATCTTTGACCCGTCCTGCGACAGCTCGACCGATTCGATTGTGTCCATCTCCTCCAGCGAGGTAAAGTAGCCGAGCGCCTCTTTTCTGGCGGCTTCACGACCGCTGTCACTGTCGGCTGAACGGAATTTATCCTTTATTCTGGCAAGTGCGGGTCCCTCAAAGGCGGTCAGAATAGCATCCGCATCCTCTTTTGTCACGGTGGGAATTTTGTTTCTGTTAAGCGAGTCGATGAGTATGTATCCGCAGGAAAGAATAACGAGGATTATCAGAATTATGCTTGTAACCCAAACGGCAATCTTTCCCTTGTCTTGCTTTTTCTTCTTTTTATTTTTATAAAAATCGTTTGATGCGGCGGCAACCGAGCCGTCAAAGGATGAAATATCCTTTTTACTCTTTACCACCTCATCATGATTTTTACCTATAACGAAATGTGCGCCTTTTGAGCCGTCGTCAAGCGAAAGTATGCTGCCACAGGCCTTGCACGCTTTACCGTCGGCGTTATCAAATCCGCACTTTTTGCAAATCATAGCGTTTCCTCCGTAATGAGTAATCAAGTAATTATATCATATATCTATATACATTTCAATATTTTTGAAAAAGTCGACCCTGCTTTATTTTGGCTGACCGGAACCTTGCGCTAATGGAATTGAGCACCTTGCGCTTGTTAGCCGTCCACATCGGCGCTACCAGAGTTTTCTTATCTCCGTCACCTGTCATTCGGTGAATTACGATATTTTCGGGTAATCTTTCGATGCAACCGATGAGAATGCCGATATACTCGTCCATATCAAGCAGTGGAACCTGCCCCTTTTGATACTCGGTATAGAGGTCGGTGCCCTTTTGAACGTAAAGCATGTGCATTTTTATTCCGTCGGCGGTTTTTCCGATATATTCGGCTGTTTCGTAAATCATCTGTTCGCTTTCGCCCGGCAGTCCGATTATCATGTGCGCAATTACCGAAACGCCTATTTGGTGAAGTGACTTTACCGCCTCATCATATATCGTTAGTTCGTATCCGCGGCGAATATACTCGGCGGTTTTTTTATGTATCGTTTGCAGTCCAAGCTCAACCCAAACCGGTTTAATCGCGTTTAATTCATTCAGCAAAGCAATTACTTCACCCGATAAGCAATCGGGACGCGTTGCAATCGACAGCACGGCAATATCGGGATGCTTTATCGCGGCAAAAAACATTTTTCTCAGCTTTTCAATCGGCGCATAAGTGTTCGTAAAGCTCTGGAAATAGGCGATGTACTTTACCTTTTCGCTATCTTTTATCTTTTTCGCAACCTGCATTTTCGCCGCTTCAATTTGGTCGGCTACCGAGCTTTTTGCTTTTTCGGCGAATTCGCCCGAGCCGCTTTCGGAGCAGAAAATGCAGCCGCCGACACCGACCTTGCCGTCGCGATTTGGACAGCTTGTACAGCCGACCAGCGAAAGCTTGTATACCTTGCAACCAAATTGCTTTTTCAAATATCCGCTAAGGTCATTGATTTGCATTTTACCGCCTCCTTTATAAAAGGTATTGTACCAAATTTTATTATATTTTTCAATTGACATAATTTAACTATTTGATATAATTTAACTAAACTGCATATTAGGGGGGATTTTATGTTTGGCAAGGACTTTGTCTGGGGTGCCGCAACAGCCGCATATCAGATTGAGGGTGGAGCATACGAGGACGGAAAGGGGTTGTCCGTTTGGGATACCTTCTGTCAGCGACCGGGTAAAATTCAGGCGTCGGATACAGGTGACGTTGCCTGCGACAGCTACCATAGATTTAAAGAAGATGTAGCAATAATGAAGGAGCTTGGACTGAAGGGTTACCGCTTCTCGATTGCTTGGACACGCATTCTGCCGAATGGTACGGGCGAAGTTAATCAAAAGGGCGTTGATTACTACAATGCGCTTATCGACGAGCTTCTTGCTAACGGAATTGAGCCCTTTGTCACTCTTTTCCATTGGGATTATCCGAACGAACTGTTTTACAAGGGAGCGTGGCTCAATGCCGAGTCACCCGATTGGTTTGCCGAATATGCGCGAATTTGTGCAAAGGCGTTTGGCGACAGGGTAAAGCATTTTATCACCTTTAATGAGCCGCAGTGCTTTATTGGTAACGGCTTTAACGGCGGCGGTCACGCACCATCGCTCAATTTCGGCGTGCGTGAGCTTATCCGAATGGCTCACCACGTTATGCTCGCTCACGGAAAGGCCGTTATGGCTATGCGTGAGGTGTATGACGATTTAAAGATTGGCTATGCGCCGACGGGAAGCTTTTTCTATCCCCAGAATCCCGAAAGTCAGGCGGACATCGACGTCGCGTATAATAAGACGTTTGAAACAAGCGACGGCGGAGACGACTTTGGCTGGACTGTTGCATGGTGGCTTGACCCGATTCTGCTCGGAAAGTATCCCGAGGACGGACTCAAAATTTACGAAAAGTATCTGCCGCAGGGTTGGCAGGACGACCTCAAAATTATTTCGCAGCCGATTGATTTCTGCGGTCAGAATCTGTATAACGGTTACGGAGTCAGAGCAGGGGAGAATGGTGAACTCTGCTGGGTAAAGAGATATGTCGGCTTCCCGCATACGGGCAATATGTGGCCGGTAACTCCCGAGGCGATTAAATGGTGCGCATTGTTCACCAATCGCCGTTATGGCAATATTCCCATTTACTTTACCGAAAACGGAATGGCAGGCAGCGACGTAATTTCCCTCGACGGAAAGGTACACGACCCCAACCGAATTGACTTCATCCACCGTTATCTTAAGGAGCTTAGCGAAGCTATTGATATGGGTGCCAACGTAAAGGGCTATTTCCAGTGGTCGCTGCTCGACAATTTCGAGTGGTCAAACGGATACCGCGACCGATTCGGTATAGTTTACGTCGATTACCCGACAGGAAACCGAATCATCAAGGACAGCGGCTATTGGTACAAGGATGTTATTGCATCAAACGGTGAAAATCTCTAATTTAATATGTAATATTACGGTATGCAGGGTGAAAATTTTGTTTCACCCTGCATATTTTGTCGTTTTTTATAAAAAAAGAAAAAAATTAAAAATTACCCCTTGACTACTTGAAAAAGGTGGTATATAATACTAAACTACACTAATATTGGGATTTTATGCCCATAAGTATTTTTTGAGCATCGTAGCCACCGCAAAATTAGACAAAATATATTGTAAATAATGGTAGTATTTTGTGTATATTTTGCCTTTGCTACGAGGTGCAGAATTGTTTTAAATATCTTTTAGGAGTGATAAAGCTAATGGTGAATGTCAAACCGGTGCATTTTGGCAAAACCGAGCGAATGAGTTTTTCTAAAATCAATGAGATTTTGGATATGCCGAATCTTATCGAAATTCAGAAAAATTCGTACAAGTGGTTCCTTGAAAAGGGACTAAAAGAAGTGCTTAGCGAAATGTCCGAAATTACGGACTATTCCGAAAAACTTAAATTGCGCTTCCTTGATTTCAGGCTCGACGAAACCCCCAAATATTCCGTCATGGAATGCAAAGAGAGAGACACAACCTATGCAGCCCCGATGCGTGTCAGAGCGCAGCTCATTAACGAGGAAACGGGCGAAATAAAGGAAAGCGAAGTGTTCATTGGCGATTTTCCGCTTATGACCGATTCGGGTACCTTTGTAATTAACGGTGCCGAGCGAGTAGTTGTATCTCAGCTTGTTCGTTCACCCGGCGTATATTACAGCAAGGTGACCGATAAATCGGGACGCGACCTTTTCAGCTCCACAGTTATCCCGAACAGAGGTGCTTGGCTCGAGTACGAAACCGACCAGAGCGAAGTTCTCTATGTTCGCATTGATAAGAATAGAAAGATTCCGCTGAGCACCTTTGTCCGTTCGCTCGGTATGTTCGTTTGCGTCGCAAATGACCCCAGAGCGTTCAAGTTTGACATCGACGGCAAGGATGCAAAAATGCTCGAAAATATCCGTCAGCTTGTTGCTGATTCGGTGTATATCAATTCTGACGCTTCATTTGCCGAAATGACAAATGAGCATATGCGTCAGCTTTTTGGTAACGACGAGCGCTTTGGCTACACACTCGAAAAGGACGCAACAAAGACTGTTGACGAAGCACTCCTCGAAGTTTATAAAAAGCTTCGTCCCGGTGAACCCTTTACCATTGAGGGAGCCATCACACATCTTTACAATCTCTTCTTCGACCCGCACAGATACGATCTTTCGCGCGTCGGCAGATATAAGTACAATAAAAAGCTTGGCATTGCTAACCGCTTAATCGGCAGAAAGCTTACCCAGCCGGTCGTAAACCCTTTCACAGGCGAAATTATGGCCGATGCAGGCGACATCGTCACTAAGGAGCAGGCAATCGCTATGCAGGATGCAGGCGTTTACTGCGCATACATTTCTGTTGGTGAAAACAGCGAAACCGAGCAGGAACGCAAGGTTGTAGCAAACGGCGTTGTCAATGTCAGAAACTTTGTCAACGATACCGTTTACGAAGCAATCAAGGGCGTCATCAACGAGGACGTTTCTGTCGAAGTGCTCAAATCTGCACTCGAAAACGCTTCTAACGACGAGGAACTTATCAATATGTTCCTCGACAATCCTACAGCATTCATTTCAAATCATATCACCTTTGACGATATGTTTGCTTCGGTCAACTATTTCTTGAACCTCGCTCATAACGTAGGCAACGTTGACGATATCGACCATCTCGGAAACCGTCGTATCCGCTCTGTCGGCGAATTGTTGCAGAATCAGTTCCGCATCGGCTTTGCCAGAATGGAACGCGTTATTCGCGAAAAAATGACATTGCAGGCACAGGACCTTGATACAATGACTCCTCAGTCGCTTGTCAATATCCGTCCTGTTGTTGCCGCTGTGAAGGAATTCTTTGGTTCATCTCCGCTTTCACAGTTCATGGACCAGACAAATCCCTTGTCAGAGCTCACACACAAGCGTCGTTTATCGGCTCTTGGCCCGGGCGGTCTTTCACGTGACCGTGCAGGATTCGAGGTTCGTGACGTACATTACAGCCACTATGGACGTATGTGTCCTATCGAAACACCGGAAGGTCCTAACATCGGACTTATTTCCTACCTCGCAACCTACGCCAGAATTAACGAATACGGCTTTGTCGAAACTCCCTTCCGTAAGGTTGATAAGACCACCGGAAAGGTACTCGATGAAGTAGTTTATATGACCGCTGACGAAGAGGACAACTACACCGTAGCTCAGGCAAACGAGCCGCTCGACGAGCTTGGTCGTTTCAAGAACAAGTCGGTTACCTCTCGTTACCGCGACGAATTCCGCGAAGTTTCACCCGATGCAGTTGATTTCATGGACGTATCACCGAAGATGGTTGTTTCGGTTGCTACTGCAATGATTCCGTTCCTTGAAAACGACGATACCAACCGAGCACTCATGGGCTCGAACATGCAGAAGCAGGCAGTGCCGCTTCTCAAAACCGAGAATCCGATTGTTGCAACCGGTATGGAATACCAGGCAGCAGTTGATTCGGGCGTAGTCGTTCTCGCAAAACGCGCAGGTGAGGTTGTCAGCGTTAGCGCCGACAATATCGAAATTCGCGCAGAAAACGGCGAAATCGACAGCTATAAGCTTATCAAGTTCCTCCGTTCAAACCATGGCACCTGCGTCAACCAGCGTCCTATCGTAAGCGTTGGCGACAAGGTAGAGGAAAAGGCAGTTATCGCCGACGGTCCCGCTACCTGCAACGGCGAAATCTCGCTTGGTAAGAATGCACTTATCGGCTTCATGACCTGGGAAGGTTACAATTACGAGGACGCCGTCCTTCTCAACGAACAGCTCATCAGAAACGATGTTTATACATCTATTCATATCGAAAAGTACGAAATCGAAGCCAGAGATACAAAGCTCGGGCCGGAAGAAATTACACGTGATATTCCTAACGTCGGCGAGGACGCATTAAAGGACCTCGACGAGCGCGGAATTATCCGTATCGGTGCCGAGGTTCGTGCAGGAGATATCCTCGTTGGTAAGGTTACACCGAAGGGCGAAACCGAGCTCACTGCCGAGGAACGTTTGCTCCGCGCAATCTTTGGCGAAAAGGCACGCGAGGTTAGAGATACCTCTCTGCGCGTACCTCACGGCGAATACGGTACAATCGTTGACGTTGACGTGTTCACCCGCGAAAATTCAAGCGAACTTAACCCCGGCGTCAGCATGGTCGTACGCTGTTACATCGCTCAGAAGCGTAAGATCAGCGTAGGAGATAAGATGGCGGGACGTCACGGAAACAAGGGCGTAGTTTCGCGCATTCTCCCTGTCGAAGATATGCCATTCCTCCCGGACGGCAGACCGCTCGACATCGTGCTTAACCCACTCGGCGTACCTTCACGTATGAATATCGGTCAGGTACTCGAAGTTCACCTCGGTCGTGCGGCAAAGGCACTCGGCTGGAAGGTTTGCACACCTGTATTTGACGGAGCTCACGAAAGCGACATTTTCGATGCCTTCATCGATGCAGGCGTGTATAGAGACGTTAAATTCAACGAAATTGATAAGAAGATCGGCGAATCACTTGACGGTAAGATTCTTGTCACCGAAGAAGTTGACGAAAACGGCAAAAAGCAGGTATTCACACTCGACAAGGCCGACAGAACCAATATCGAAAAGCTTACCGAACTTGCCGAAAAGAAAATTCTCAAGGTCGTTGACGGTAAGACATGGCTCTACGACGGCAGAACGGGCGAAATGTTTGATAACCCCGTTACAGTCGGATACATGTATTACCTTAAATTGCATCACCTCGTTGACGATAAGATTCATGCCCGTTCAACCGGTCCGTACTCACTCGTTACTCAGCAGCCCCTCGGAGGTAAAGCTCAGTTCGGTGGTCAGCGTTTCGGAGAAATGGAAGTTTGGGCACTCGAAGCTTATGGTGCAGCATACACACTTCAGGAAATTCTCACGGTCAAGTCGGACGACATTGTCGGTCGTGTAAAGGCATACGAAGCGATTGTAAAGGGTCAGAATATACCCAAGCCGGGTGTTCCCGAATCCTTCAAGGTTCTTATTAAGGAGCTTCAGTCGCTCGGTCTCGATATTCGTGTACTTGATAAGTATAATGAAGAAATCGACCTCAAACAGAATTTCGAAGAGGACGATGCCGATATGGTAATCGGCGCGGTAGAAGCCGACACTCTTGAAGAAGAGGTTGTCAACGACGGCCTCGACGGATTCGGTCTCGAAGATGAAAACGGCGATCCCATTGCCGACGAAACAGATGACGTTGACGATTTTGTCGACGATATGGAATAAGGAGGGAATAAGACATGGCAGATATACAGTTTGAATCAATTAAAATAGGTCTTGCTTCCCCTGAACAGATTAGGGCATGGTCATCCGGCGAGGTAACAAAGCCGGAAACCATTAACTACCGTACCCTTAAACCCGAACGCGACGGTCTTTTCTGCGAAAAGATTTTTGGACCGACAAAGGACTGGGAATGTCACTGCGGAAAGTACAAGCGCATCAGATTTAAGGGCAAGGTATGTGAACGCTGCGGCGTTGAAGTTACTCGCGCAAAGGTTCGCCGTGAAAGAATGGGAACCATCGAGCTCGCTTCACCCGTATCACACATCTGGTATTACAAAACAATTCCGTCGAGAATGGGTCTCATTCTCGACGTAACCCCCCGCGTACTCGAACAGGTACTCTATTTCTCGCAGTATATCGTAACCGATCCCGGTAACACCCCGCTCGAAAAGAAGCAGCTTCTTACCAACGATCAGTACAACGAAATGAGAGAAAAGTACGAGGACGATTTCAAGGCAGGAATGGGCGCAGAAGCTATCAAAGCCCTTCTTGAAGAAATCGATCTCGACGCTCTTTCCGCCGAGTTAAAGAGTGAAATCGAGGCCGCATCAGGCACCGGTCAGAAAAAGATCAGACTCGTTAAGCGTCTCGAAATTGTCGAGGCCTTTCGTCAGTCCGGCAACCGTCCCGAGTGGATGATTATGGACGTAATTCCGGTAATTCCGCCCGATTTACGCCCGATGGTCCAGCTCGACGGCGGACGCTTTGCGACCAGTGACCTTAACGATCTCTATCGCCGCGTTATCAATAGAAACAACCGTTTAAAGAGACTTCTCGAGCTCAATGCGCCCGATATCATCGTCCGCAATGAAAAGAGAATGCTTCAGGAAGCGGTTGACGCTCTCATCGACAACGGTCGCCGCGGAAGAGCCGTTACAGGCCCGAGCAACCGCGCACTCAAATCACTTTCAGACATGCTCAAAGGTAAGCAGGGACGCTTCCGTCAGAACCTTCTCGGTAAGCGTGTTGACTACTCAGGTCGTTCGGTTATCGTAGTTGGTCCTGAACTGAAAATGTATCAGTGCGGTCTCCCGAAGGAAATGGCACTCGAACTCTTTAAACCCTTTGTAATGAAGCGTCTTGTTGAAACCAACATGGCTTCTAATATCAAAACAGCACGTAAGATGGTTGACCGCGTTCGTCCTGAGGTTTGGGACGCTCTCGGCACAGTAATCAAGGAACATCCAGTACTCCTCAACCGTGCGCCTACACTTCACCGTCTCGGTATCCAGGCATTTGAGCCGGTACTCGTCGAAGGTCGAGCAATCAAGCTCCATCCGCTCGTTTGTACCGCGTACAATGCCGACTTTGACGGCGACCAGATGGCCGTTCACGTGCCCCTTTCAGCCGAAGCACAGGCAGAAGCGCGTTTTCTCATGCTCGCTGCCAACAACCTGTTAAAGCCGTCCGACGGTAAACCGGTTGCCGTTCCTACACAGGATATGGTCCTCGGCTCATACTACCTCACAATTACAAAGTTTGACGAACCCGGCGTAGGTAAGATTTTCCGTAGCGAAGACGAGGCAATCATGGCCTACGAAAGTGGTGCAATCGGACTTCACGCACCCATTCGCGTTCGCAGAACAGGCGAATTCAACGGCGAAACTATCACCCGAATGATCGACGCTACCGTTGGTTTCTTCATCTTTAACCGTTCAATTCCGCAGGACCTCGGCTTTGCAAAGCGTACCGAGGGACACGAGCTTGATCTTGAAATCTGCTTCACTCGCAAGGACGCTGATAAGCCGTTTATTGAAAGTGAAGACGATATTAAGCAGAACAAGGTTGGCAAAAAGACACTCGGAAAGATTATCGACGCTTGTATCAAGAAGCACGGTACTTCCGAAACAGCCATTGTCCTCGATAACGTAAAGGCAACCGGATACAAGTACTCGACAAAGGGCGCAATCACCGTATCGGTATCCGATGCTATTATCCCGCCCGAAAAGGCACAGTATATTGCCGAAAGCGAGCAGGAAGTTGAACGAATCAAGGCAATGTATAAGCGCGGATTTGCCAGCGAAGACGATAGATACCGTCTCGTTATCGAATCATGGAATAGAACAACCGAAAAGGTTGCTGACGCTCTCAAAGATAACCTTGACGAATACAACCCAATCTTCATGATGGCTGATTCAGGCGCCCGTGGTTCAATGAACCAGATTCGTCAGCTTGCAGGTATGCGCGGACTTATCGCCAATACCGCAGGTAAGACCATCGAGGTTCCCATTCGTGCTAACTACCGCGAAGGACTTAACGTACTTGAATACTTCATTTCTTCACGTGGTGCTCGAAAGGGATTGGCTGATACCGCTCTCCGTACTGCTGACTCGGGTTACCTCACACGTCGTCTCGTTGACGTATCTCAGGACGTTATCATCCGCGAGGACGATTGCGAAACCGACGACGGACTTACTGTATATTCAATCTATGACCGTCCTATCGAAATCTGCAAAAAGGCAGAGGCCGAAATGCTCGAGAATGCTAAGCTCGACGGAAAGAGTGAACCCACCCTCGACGAAAGAGACGAAATGCTCGAACAGCGCCTCGGTAAACCTATCGAACCGCTTACCGAGCGTTTGACAGGACGTTATCTCGTAAATGACTGTATCGATAACGCAACCGGCGAGGTTGTAGTAACCTCTACCGTTATGATGACCGAGGACGAAGCCGAGCTCGTATACCGCACCGAAAGAGCTAATCAGAACACCGTGTTCCCGTGTGTAAAGATTCGTTCAATTCTCGGCTGTCATGCAAAGCACGGCATTTGTAAAAAGTGCTACGGCGAAAACCTTGCAAACAAGCTCCCCGTTACAGTCGGCGAAGCAGTTGGTATCATCGCAGCTCAGTCAATCGGTGAACCGGGTACCCAGCTTACCATGCGTACCTTCCATACCGGCGGTATCGCTAACGCTGAGGATATTACTCAGGGTCTTCCGCGAGTTGAAGAGCTCTTCGAAGCTCGCAGACCGAAGAGAGCCGCTATCATCAGCGCAATCGATGGTATCGTAAATATCCGCGACGGAAAGAGAAATAAGGAAATCGTTGTTGTTGCCGAGGATGCTTCCGACGAGCGCAAGTACGTAATTCCTTACGACTATACTATTAAGGTAGAAGACGGCGACAAGGTTACCGCAGGTCAGCTTTTGACCGAAGGTATCTATGCACCGCAGGATATTCTCGAATCCGGACTTAACAAGGATAAGGTAAACTTTGGCGGCAGAAATATCAAGGCCGCCGAGCACGATGTTCGCACCTATATTATCGAAGAGGTTCAGAGAACCTATCGTTCACAGGGTGTTGACATCAACGATAAGCACATCGAGGTTATCGTTCGCCAGATGATGAAGAAGGTTCGCATCGAAGAGAGTGGCTCGTCATCATTCCTTCCCGGAACACAGGTTGACAGAGGCGACTTCTATTTCGAGAGAAAGCTCATCAAGGAACGCATCGCAGCAGGGGAAACCGACCTTGTCGTACCGACAGCAACACCTACATTGCTCGGTATTACAAAGGCATCACTTGCTACCGACTCTTTCCTTTCAGCAGCATCCTTCCAGGAAACAACACGTGTTCTCACCGATGCCGCAATCAAGGGTAAGGTTGACAGTCTCTTTGGACTTAAAGAGAATGTTATCATCGGTAAGCTCGTACCTGCCGGTACCGGTATGAAAATGAACGGCGCCGAAGAAAACGGCGAAACCTACGACATTCTTCCGGAAGAGGAAATTACCGAAACCGCCGAAGAAATCACCGTTGCCGAATAAAAAATAATTAAAAAACGCTGTTTTGGTTGAGTAAAAAAACCAAAACGGCGTTTTTTATCGAATAAATGGCTTAAAATCAACTTTTTTTGAACTTTTTACTTGACAAAAGGTGACTGTTAGTGATATTATTTATGTTTGTATGGAGTAGTGTGTTGTAACTGCGCCAAAATGCTAATTTCAGCGTGACAATCGGGTCAAAAATGACCTGTGTCATATATAAAAATTCAGAGAGGAGGAAACTCATGCCAACCTTTAACCAGCTCGTACGCAAGGGAAGAGAAACTCAGGAGCGCAAGCCCACAGCGCCTGCACTTTTAAAGAGTCTCAATACCAAAAAGCGTGTACTCAACGACCACAATTCACCGCAGAAGAGAGGCGTTTGCACAAAGGTATCTACTACTACACCTAAGAAGCCGAACTCAGCTCTTCGTAAAATTGCTCGTGTACGCCTTTCAAACGGTATCGAAGTAACATCTTACATCCCCGGCGTCGGCCACAACTTACAGGAGCACTCCGTCGTTCTTAT
Source organism: Clostridia bacterium (assembly GCA_017399535.1). Classification (GTDB taxonomy): domain Bacteria; phylum Bacillota; class Clostridia; order Oscillospirales; family Acutalibacteraceae; genus UMGS1976. The sequence continues at coordinate 24,871 of JAFQBX010000017.1, forward strand.
TCGCGGCGGCCGTGTAAAAGACCTGCCTGGTGTTCGTTACCATATTATTCGTGGTACCTTGGACGCTCAGGGTGTTGCCAACAGAATGCAGGCCCGTTCAAAGTACGGTGCAAAGCGTCCTAAGAAGGCAGCGAAGTAATTTAAGTAGATTTATATCTGCTGCTTAATGTGTTCAGGCAGCGGCGTTAATATATAATGTTACGCCTCTGACTGGCCAACGGATTTGAAATAATCCGAGTACCAATGATATCATTTTATGTGAAGGAGGGAAGCGAAATGCCAAGAAGAGGCTTTATCGCAAAACGTGATGTTTTGCCCGATCCGCTTTACAATTCCAAACTCGTAACTCGTCTTATCAACAACATTATGCTCGACGGTAAGAAGGGCGTAGCCCAGAAGATCGTTTATGATGCATTCGACATCATAAAGGAAAAGACCGGCAAGGAGCCGTTGGAGGTATTTGAGCAGGCAATGGAAAATGTTATGCCCCAGCTCGAAGTTAAGGCACGCCGTGTCGGCGGTTCAACCTACCAGGTTCCGATCGAAGTTCGTCCCGCACGTCGCGAGACACTCGGCCTTCGTTGGATCACCAACTACTGCCGTACCCGTAATGAAAAGACCATGAAGGAACGTCTTTCAGGCGAAATCCTTGACGCAGTTAACGGAATCGGAGGCGCAGCCAAGAAGCGTGAAGATACTCACAAGATGGCTGAAGCTAACAAGGCTTTTGCTCACTACAGATGGTAATTTACCGCTGTATGTAAGTTTTATTTAATTGGAGGACAATATGCCAAGAAAAATATCTCTTGAAAAGACAAGAAATATTGGTATTATGGCCCACATTGACGCCGGAAAGACCACCACAACAGAGCGTATTCTTTTCTACACAGGAAAGACTCGTAAGCTCGGTGAAACTCATGACGGCGCCGCCACAATGGACTGGATGGAGCAGGAACAGGAGAGAGGTATTACAATCACCTCAGCTGCTACCACTTGCTTCTGGAAGGACCATCGTATCAATATTATCGATACTCCCGGACACGTTGACTTCACAGTAGAAGTTCAGCGTTCACTCCGCGTTCTTGACGGTTCTGTTACCGTTCTCTGTGCAAAGGGAGGCGTAGAACCGCAGTCAGAAACCGTATGGAGACAGGCAGACGAGTACAAGGTACCGCGTATGATTTACGTCAACAAGATGGACATCATGGGTGCCGACTTCTACCACGTTCTCGATATGGTAAACGAGAGATTCCAGTGTAACCCTGTTCCGATTCAGTTGCCTATCGGCTCTGAGGACACCTTCAGGGGTATCGTGGACCTCGTAAACAACGAAGCCGAAGTTTACTACGACGATCTCGGAATGGACGTTCGCCGTGAGGAAATTCCGGACGATATGAAGGAACTTGCTGCAAAGTACAGAAGCCAGCTCATCGAGCAGGTTGTTGAGCAGGATGAAGAGCTTATGATGGCTTACCTCGAAGATGGCACCGAGCCGACCGTGGACCAGATTAAGACTGTTATCCGCAAGGCAACCATCGCTAACGAAATGGTTCCGATTTGCTGTGGTACTTCGTATCGTAACAAGGGTGTTCAGCCGTTGCTCGACGCAATCGTTGAATACATGCCCGCTCCTACCGACGTAGAAGCTATCAAGGGCGTTAACCCCGACACAGAAGAAGAGGAAGTTAGACATTCTTCCGACGACGAGCCGTTTGCAGCTCTCGCGTTCAAGATTGCTACCGACCCCTTCGTAGGAAAGATTTGCTTCTTCCGTGTATACTCCGGATCGGTTGACGCCGGTACCGCAGTATTCAACTCGGTTAAGGACAGTAGAGAACGACTCGGACGTATTCTTCAGATGCACGCAAACCACCGTGAAGATATCGAAACCTGCTACGCCGGTGACATCGCCGCAGCAGTAGGTCTCAAAAATACCACCACCGGTGATACCCTCTGCGACGAGAAACATCCGGTTATCCTTGAATCAATGAACTTCCCGGAACCTGTTATCCGTGTTGCTATCGAGCCGAAGACAAAGGCAGGTCAGGAAAAGATGGGCATTGCTCTTGCAAAGCTCACCGAAGAAGATCCGACCTTCAAGTGCTACACTGACGAAGAAACAGGACAGACCATCATCGCTGGTATGGGTGAGCTTCACCTCGAAATCATCGTTGACCGTCTTCTCCGCGAATTCAAGGTAGAGGCAAACGTTGGTGCACCTCAGGTTGCTTATAAGGAATCTATTCGCACCAAGGTTGACCACGAAACCAAGTATAAGAGACAGTCGGGCGGTTCAGGTCAGTACGGTCACGTTAAGATCATTGTTGAGCCGAACGAATCTGGTAAGGGATACGAATTTATCAACGCTGTAACAGGCGGATCGATTCCGAAGGAATTTATCGGACCTGTTGACCAGGGTATTCAGGGCGCACTTCAAGCAGGTGTTCTCGCAGGTTACCCGGTAGTTGACGTAAAGGTAACACTTTACGATGGATCTTACCACGAAGTTGACTCTTCGGAAATGGCGTTTAAGATTGCCGGTTCAATGGCATTCAAGGAAGCTGCCAGAAAGGCAGACCCCGTTCTTCTCGAGCCGATCATGAAGGTAACAATCATTGTTCCTGAGGATTACATGGGCGACGTTATCGGCGACCTTAACTCTCGCCGTGGCGAAATCCAGGGCTTTGAGGACAGAATGGGCGGGGTTAAGCAGATTAACGCACGTGTACCGCTCGGTGATATGTTCGGTTACGCAACCGACCTCCGTTCAAAGACACAGGGACGCGGTCAGTACGTAATGGAACCCGACGGCTATAAGGAAGTTCCGAAGTCAATCGCAGAAAAGATTATCAGCACCAGAGCAAATCGCGACTAATCTTTCCTAATAGGGCAAATGCACCCGAATAAATTGCATAAACAAAAATAATGCTTGATATTTCACAGGTTTGTTGATAAAATAGATTTGTGAAATATCAGCACAAAAAATAAATTATCTATTTATACAAGGAGGAAATTCAAATGGCAAAGGCTAAATTTGAACGTTCAAAACCCCATGTAAACATTGGTACCATTGGTCACGTTGACCACGGTAAGACCACCCTTACTGCTGCTATCACAAAGTTCCTTTCACTCAAGGGACAGGCACAGTTCGAGGACTATGCAAACATCGATAAGGCTCCGGAAGAAAGAGAGCGCGGAATCACAATCAACACCGCTCACGTTGAGTACGAAACTGACGCACGTCACTACGCTCACGTTGACTGCCCCGGACACGCTGACTATGTTAAAAACATGATCACCGGTGCTGCTCAGATGGA